>JBIKOJ010000315.1:0-4187 GCA_044358135.1 Acetobacteraceae bacterium
GCCAGTTCCAGTGCCTGGGCGCCGTTGAGGCGGGGGTCGCAGAGGGTGTCGTAGCGGGCGGCGAGGTCGTCGTCGGCGATGGCTTGGGCGCCGCCGGTGCATTCGGTGACGTCCTTGCCGGTCATTTCCACGTGGATGCCGCCGGCGTGGGTGCCTTCGCTGCGGTGGGCGGCGAAGAAGGCGCGGATTTCGGCGAGGATCGCATCGAAGCTGCGGGTTTTGTAGCCGCTGGTGGCTTTGATGGTGTTGCCGTGCATCGGGTCGCAGCACCAGACCACGTTGAGGCCTTCGGCCTTGGCGATGCGCAGCAGCGGGGGCAGGTTGGTGGCCAGTTTTTCCGCGCCCATGCGGGTGATGAGGGTGAGGCGGCCCGGGGTATTGTTGGGGTTGAGCGAGGTGCAGAGGGCGAGGAGGTCGTCGCGGGTCATGCCCGGGCCGACCTTGAGGCCGATGGGGTTGCCGACGCCGCGGAGGAATTCCACGTGGGCGCCATCGGGCTGGCGGGTGCGTTCGCCGATCCAGAGCATGTGGGCGGAGCAGGCATAGGCGCCGCCGGTCAGGCTGTCGGTGCGGGTGAGGGCTTCCTCGTAGGGGAGGAGGAGGGCCTCGTGGCTGGTCCAGAAATCGGTTTCCATCAGCTGCGGCTGGCCGCCGAGGCCGCAGGCGGCCATGAAGGCGAGGCTTTCGTCGATGCGGCGGGCGATGTCTTCGTAGCGCGGGCCCAGCGGGGAGTTGGCGACGAAATCGCGGTTCCATTGGTGGACGCGGCGGAGATCGGCGAAGCCGCCCTGGGCGAAGGCGCGCAGCAGGTTCAGGGTGACGGCGGACTGGTAGTAGGCCTCGCGCATGCGGGCGGGATCGGGCGTGCGGTCCTGCGCGGTGAAGTCGGGGCCGTTGATGATGTCGCCGCGGTAGCTGGCGAGGGTTTCGGCGCCGATGGTTTCGGTGTCGGAGCTGCGGGGCTTGGCGAACTGGCCGGCCATGCGGCCGACTTTCACCACCGGCATGCCGGCGCCGTAGGTCATCACCACGGCCATCTGCAGGATGGTGCGGAAGGTGTCGCGGATCAGGTTGGCGTGGAATTCGGTGAAGGATTCGGCGCAGTCGCCGCCTTGCAGGAGGAAGGCGCGGCCTTCGGCGACGCGGCCCAGGGCGGTGGTGAGGGTGCGGGCCTCGCCGGCGAAGACCAGCGGGGGGGAGGTGCGCAGCCTGGCCTCGGCCGCGGCGAGGGCCTCGGCGTTGGGGTAGGTGGGCATCTGCTGCGCCGGGTGGGCGCGCCAGGAGGCGGGGAACCAGTCGGCCGCCGGGGACGGGGCGGCCGGGAGATTACGGGTGGACATGGTGCACCCCTCGCTTCGGCTGCGGCGGGGTGGGCGGGCCGGTCAGGACATCAAAATCGTCGGACATGCGTTGCTCCTGTGGTGGGAGCCGCTTTGCCCTGGCGGGGGAGACGTGGTCGGAGGGTGGAAACGCAAAAGCCGCCAGGGTGTGGCGGCTTTGGTGATGCGATGTGTGCGCAGACCTAGACCGCCGGGGTGTAATACCAGCGGTACCAAAATCGCGAGATCGGCGATGTGGCGGGGTTGCGCATGAAGGTGAGGCTAGCGGCGCCGGGCGGCGCGCGCAAGGGGGTCGGGAGACTGTTTTGAATCCGGAATGCTATGGGCGTGCGGGGGCGACCGGGGGTTGCCGGGTTTTCAGCGGATTCGCGGTGTGGCGGAGACGCGGAGGGGCGCGGTGGCGGGCGGATGGGGGGTGCGAGGCGGGGCATGGGCGCGCGGTTGGGGAGCGCGCGCATGCCGCGGCGCGGCTTGGGGCCGAAGACGTAGAGCAGGCGCGCGAGGGCGAGCGCGATGGCGCCGGACGCATCGAGGGCGTCCGGGTCTTCGGACAGGCCCCAGGACTGGTGTTGCCAGGAGGATTGCGCCGGGAGGGTGGCGTAAAGGCGCGCGGCGAGGGTGGGGTGGTGGCGCGCGAGCAGGCCGAGAAGTTGCATCAGCCAGGCGAGGAGGGGGAGGTGTGACAGGGCCAGGGCGCGGACGTGCGTCTCCTGCCCGGCCTGGGGGCCGGGGTGCGGCAGCGCGGGGCGGTGCGGCGTTGTTTCTGTCATTCGGATATTATGTCTAACCGTCAATGCCGATGCAAGGGTATTTTTCTGCGGTGGGGAATTTTTCTTTGGAGCCGGGTGGTCTGAGGGTGGGGCCAGGATTTGGCGCGTGGCGCGGGGCGTGGAGGGCGGTATGGCCCCCTGCCCCATCCTTGCGGAGACTGCGTGCCATGATCGACCCGACCCAGTTCGCCCTGTTCCTGGCCGCGGCCGTCGTGCTGGCGGCAACGCCGGGGCCGGGGATTTTCTATGTGGCGGCGCGGACGCTGGCCGGGGGGCGGGCGGAGGGGCTGGCCTCCAGCTTCGGGACCGGGCTGGGGGGCCTGGTGCATGTGGCGGCGGGCGCGGTGGGGGTTTCCGCCGTGGTGCTGGCGAGTGCCGAGTTGTTCACGGCACTGAAGCTGCTGGGGGCGGGGTATCTGGTGTGGATGGGGGTGCGGACGGTGCTGGCGGCGCGGCGCGAGGCGCTGGTGCTGGAGGGCGCGGTACCGGCGATGGGGGTTCGGCGGGCGTTCCGGGAGGGCGTGATGGTGGAAGCGCTGAACCCGAAGACGGCGGCGTTCTTCCTGGCGTTCCTGCCGCAGTTCGTGGACCCGGCGGGGAACGTGGCCGCGCAGTTCGTTCTGCTCGGCGTGGTTTCGGTGGCGTTGAACACCGGGGCCGATGTGGTGGTGGCGTTCCTGGCCGGGCGGCTGCGGGACGGGGCCGGGGCGCGGCCGGGGTTGATGCGGCGGCTGCGCGAGGCTTCGGGGGCGGCGATGATGGCGCTGGGGGTGGGGTTGGCGTTGGCGAAGCGGCCGGGGTAGCGGGGGCGCGGTCAGTCGCGGTTGGGAGCGCCCAGCGGGAAGTAGGAGCGGAACGGTCGGGCTTCATTGACGGCGCGGGCGAAGGAAGGGCGGGCGAGGAGGCGGGCGCGGTAGGCGCGCAGGCGGGGATGGGTGGCGGGGATCGGCAGGGTCCAGTCGGCATAGAACAGGGCGGGGGCGGCGGCGCAGTCGGCCAGGGTGAATGCATCGCCGGCGGCCCATTCGGCTTCGGGCAGGTTGGCTTCGAGCCAGGCATAGGCGCGGGTGAGCTTCTCGTCGGCCTGGGCCTGGCCTTCCTGGCGCCTGGAGGGGTTGTTGGTGAGGGCGCCGTCGACCGCAAGCTGCATGGCGTTCATGACGTGGAGGTCGAAGAAGCGGTCGAGGAAGCGGACCTGCAGGGCTTCGGCCGGGTTGGCCGGCAGGAGGGGCACGGGGCCGGGATGGGCGAGGTGCAGGTGCTCGATGATGATGCTGGTTTCGGCCAGGGTTCGGGTGCCGTCCACCAGGATGGGGAATTTGCGCAGCGGCCAGCGGCGGAGCCAGTCGGCGGTGTTTTCGGGCTGGTCGGGAGCGACGGAGCGCAGTTCGAAGGGGGTGGCGTTCTCGTAGAGGGCGATCAGGACCTTCTGGGTGTAGGAGGAGAAGGGGTGGCCGTAGAGGATGAGGGACATCGGAGGTCTCCACGGACGGACATCGGTGGGAAGTGGCGACGGGGGCAGCGGCGGGGAGAAAGGACGCGCACGACGCTGATTCGGGAAAGTCTTTTTGCTTCTTTTTCTTCAGAAAAAGAAGGTCTTGCTTGCTTTTGCCGGGATCGGCGGGTCCGCTTCGCGACCCGCCCTACGAGGGGAGGGTGCGCCGGACGAAGTAGGTGGGATCCTGGCGTTGGCGCAGCAGGGTGGGGATGATTTCGCACCAGGCGGCCCAGAGGCTGGGGTAGGGCGTGGGCGTGTCGTGGCGGATGGCGGCGTGGAGCTCGGGCAGGCGGTGGTAGGGGACCATGGGGAACATGTGGTGTTCCACGTGGTAGTTCATGTTCCAGTAGAGGAAGCGCACCAGCGGGTTCATGTAGACGGTGCGGCAGTTGAGGCGGTGGTCCAGCACATCCTCCGCGAGGCCGGCGTGTTGGGTGAGGCCGGTGACGATGTAGAGCCAGGCGCCGTAGAGCGAGGGCAGGCCGACATACATCAGGGGAAGGATGGAGCCGGCGGCCAGGGCTGTGCCGATCGCGGTGGCGTGGATGGCGGCGTGGATGCGGGCGGCGCGGAAGATGG
>JBIKOJ010000007.1:0-46335 GCA_044358135.1 Acetobacteraceae bacterium
ACCCACACCTCCCCCGACATGGCCGCCCAATCCGGTCACGGCATCGAATCCGAAAACCTCTTCGGCCTCACCCTCGGCTCCGATATCGACGGCCAAGGCAGCCGCGCCGCCGCCCTCGAAGTCAACGGCCGCATCGGCGCCCGCAGCGGCCGCTACAGCGCCCTCGGCTTCAAGGGCGAGTTCGCCTACGGCGCCACCGAAAACCTCTCCGTCGCCGGCTCCATCCTCGCCGGCTGGCGCAACAGCGCCAACGTCCCCGGCCAGAACAACCTCAACGCCTTCGCCTTCGACGGCATCGGCACCGAGCTCCGCTGGCGCTTCCTCGAACGCGGCCCCTCCCCCATCGGCCTCACCCTGCACATCGAACCCTCGCTGCGCGTCACCGACGAACGCACCGGCGAACGCGGCCTCGGCTACGCCTTCGAAAACCGCCTGATCGCCGACACCGCCCTCATCGAAGACAAACTCTTCGCCGCCACCAACCTGATCTACGATATCGAGGCCTTCCGCCCGAAAGGCGCCGGCCAGGAGCGCGCCTCCACAATCGGCCTCTCCGCCGCCCTCACCTACCAGGTCAGCCCCGGCCTCTTCCTGGGTGCGGACATCCGCTACCTCCGCGCCTACGAAGGCCTCGCCGCCGACCGCTACCGCGGCTGGGCCCTCTTCGCCGGCCCCACCCTGTTCTGGCACGCCACCGACAACATCTGGATCTCCGCCACCTACGCCTTCCAGCTCGCCGGCCGCGAGCAAGGCACCCCCCAGACCTACGACCTCGGCAACTTCCCCCGCCAGGCCCTCAAACTGAAGATCGGCATCGAGTTCTAGCCATGAACATCACCCGCCGCACCGCCCTCCTCCTCCCCCTCCTCGCCACCCCCGCCCGGGCGCAGGAGAAAACCCTCAAGGTCGTCACCAGCTTCACCATCCTCGCCGACATGGTCCACCAGGTCGGCGAAACCCGCGTCGCCGTCCGCTCCCTCGCCGGCCCCAACCAAGACCTGCACGGCTTCGAACCCCGCCCCTCGGATCTCCAGGCCGTCGCCCAAGCCGACGTGATGGTCGTCAACGGCCTCGGCCTCGAAGGCTGGGCCGAACGCATCGCCAAGGCCGCCGGCTTCAAGGGCACCGCCATCGTCGCCTCGAAAGGCGTCGCCGCCCTCAAGGCCGGCCACAAGCACGGCGCCGGCCACTCCCACGCCGGCCACAACCACGGCGCCCACGACCCCCACGCCTGGCAGGATATCGCCAACGCCCGCCTCTACGTCGAAAACATCCGCACCGGCCTCGCCGCCACCGACCCCGCCCGCGCCGCCTCCTACACCGCCGCCGCCGCCCGCTACACCGCCGAACTCACCGCGCTGGACGCCGAAATCCGCGCCCTCCTCGCCCCGATCCCCCGCAACCGCCGCCGCGCCGTCACCTCGCACGACGCCTTCGCCTACTTCGCCGCCGCCTACGGCATCGACATGCTCGCCATCGCCGGAACCTGGCGCGACAGCGAACCCTCCGCCCGAGACCTCGCCGCCCTCACCGCCCAGGTGAAGCGCCAGAACATCCGCGCCCTCTTCCTCGAAAACGCCTCCAACCCCGCCGCCCTGAACGCCCTCTCCACCGAAACCGGCATCAAGATCGGCGGCCAACTCTACCCCGACGCCCTAACCCCCCCAGGCGGCCCCGCCGACGGCTACATCCGAATGATGCGCCACAACGCCACCGTCATCGCGGAGGCCCTCAAGTAAGCAAGCGCGTTCTTTTTTGAAAAAAAGAACCAAAAAACTTTCTATATTTTACCCAATGGGCAAAATGTGCGTCATTGCGAGCGAAGCGAAGCAATCCACACTTCTTCTTACCACTCCCCAAATTCGAACATACTCGAATATTCTATTCTATTTTCTTTTGAAATCCGATACGATATCATCAATCCCTACGTCCTTGAGAGCGTCAAGACGTCCGGCTACAAATAGACGCGACTCTCCGCTTTCGTAAAAAGCCCTCTCATACCAATACTTGGCGACATTTAGCTTCCCCTGCATTTCGTAGCACTCGCCAAGTCGTTCACCGAGATATCCCCCATCCAAGCCCGTATCGCCATACGCCATATAAATGTAAATTCGGATCGCGTTTTCGTAGTCGCCACGCTCGAAATATGAACTTGCCGCGCTTTCTAGCACATTATAGTCGTCGTCGTACGCCATCAGCGCCTCCCGCTATAGCAACAAAATTCATCGGCGACGTTGCGTATCCTCTGCATTGCTCCTCCGCAACTCCTTATCGCTCCGCAAGGATATCTTCGCCCCCGCACCGTCAACGCCCTCCAGAAGTCTCGGTACCCCTCTGTGCCCTCCGTGCCTCTTCGTGTCCTCCGTGTTGAATCCTTGCTTGCTTGCTTGCTTCCTTCCCTCCCCCACCCACACCACCAACCCATTGACACCCCCACCCCACCTCGGCCCCAATCCGCCCGAAGCGGAGGACCGAACCCCCATGTGCGACACAATGGCCGCCACCCGCGGCGCCACCACCACCGGCTTCACCCTGTTCGCCAAGAACAGCGACCGCGAACGCAACGAGGCCCAGTATCTCGACCTGATCCCCGCCCAGACCTACGGCCGCGGCGCCGTCGTCCGCTGCACCTACGTCGCCATCCCCCAGGTCGCCCGCACCCACGCCGTCCTGCTCTCCCGCCCCTTCTGGATCTGGGGCGCCGAAATGGGCGCCAACGAGCACGGCGTCGTCATCGGCAATGAGGCTGTCCACCCCCGCCAGCTCCCCCAGCGCAAGCCCACCCTCATCGGCATGGACCTCCTGCGCCTCGGCCTCGAACGCAGCACCACCGCCGCCGAAGCCGTCCAGGTCATCACGTCCCTACTGGAACAATTCGGCCAAGGCGGCAGCTGCGGCCACATGGCCAAGCGCTACTACGACAACTCCTTCATCATCGCCGACCGCAACGAGGCCTTCGTGCTGGAGACGATCGGCCGCCGCTGGGCCGTCGAAAAAGCCGGCCCCACCCGCGCCATCTCCAACACCTACACCATCAACACCAACATCACCGCCGCCAGCCCCGATCTCGAAGCCTTCGCCCGCGCCCAGGGCTGGTGGACCAAGAACCGCCCCTTCGATTTCGCCGCCGCCGTCACCAACCCCGACAACCCCGGCCTCACCGGCGCCCTCGGCCGCTGCGCCCGCGCCACCACCCTGCTCACCCAGCAGGCGGGCAAGGTGGACACCGCGGCCATGATGTCCAACCTGCGCGACCACGGCACCGCCGCCGAAAACAACGCGGGCTTCCACCCCGAACAGATCGAAGGCGTCACCATCTGCATGCACGCCGGCGACGGCACCCGCCGCGGCCAATCCGTCGCCGCCTGGGTCGCCGACCTCCGCGATACCGGCAGCGTCCACTGGGTCACCGGCACCTCCGCCCCCTGCACCTCCGTCTTCAAGCCGGTCTTCCTCGACAGCGGCCTGCCCCCCCAAGGTGCGCGCCCCGGCGACCGCAGCGACCCCGCCACCCTCTGGTGGCGCCACGAACAACTCCACCGCGCCATGGTCCAAGGCGACTACCCCGCCGCCATGGCCTGGTTCCGCCCGGAACGGGACGCCCTGGAAGCCGAATTCCGCACCCGCGTCGAATCCGTCCTCACCCTCCCCGGCGCCGAAGGCACCAAGGCCCGCAAGAAAGTCGCCGAAGCCTGCTGGAAAGACGCCGCCGCCGCCGAGGCCCGCTGGATCGCCCGCGCCACCACCCTCACCTGCACCGGCCTCCGCCCCAGCTTCAAACGCGCCTGGTCCCGCTTCGACAAACTCGCCGCCGACTAACCAACACCCTCCGTCATCGCATGAAATCGTAGGGCGGGTCGGCACAGCCGGACCCGCCAACGAAGCAAGAAAGACCTTCTTTTTTGAAAAAAAGAAGCAAAAAAACTTTTATTCATTGGCCGGCTATGCCACCGAGTCTCTTCGCAACCACCGACCCATTACTTCCTCGTCATTGCGAGCGCAGCGAAGCAATCCAGTTCTTTGTCCCCGCCGTAGAAACGTTCATTGAGTCCGCTGGCTGGCATCACCTCCCCACCGAAAAAAATCACACACCCATATAAATTTTCCTTGCCCTCCGGTGTTGCATCGTGGATAGTTATCCCCAATGCCACAGCAACCCGCCGCACCGAGCGAAGCCGACGCACCGCGCCCCTGGGCGCGGGCGATTCTGCACGCCCGGATTCCGGCCGCCCTGAAGCTCCTGCTTCTGGCCCTGTTCGGCGCCCTCTCGATGGCCCGAACCACCAGCCACCCCCTGCGCGCCCTGCGCCGGGACTGGCTCTTCTCCACCAGCAGCGATTTCGCCGAGGACCTGGACTCCGCCGATAACCCCCACGCCCTGCGCCGCATTCTACAGCTGCGCGCGGAAATCGGCTGGCTCATGCGCGGCCACCCCAACCGCGGCATGTCCCCTTCGGGCCACCCCGCGCCCGTACCCTGCCCGGAACAGTCCGCCCGCGCGCCGCCCCGGCGCGTCCACGCCTAATTTCACCCCGAATCCGCCGCCAAAACCCCGCGTCCCGCGGCGACGACTCACGCCCACACGTAAAGGATGTCCGGCTCCCGTTCCTCGTTCCCGGCCCCATCGGTCATCCGGTCCACCCGGAACCCATGCCGCTCATAGAACGCCCGCCCCCGCGCATTCACCTGGAAGCACCAAAGCCGCAGCCCCCCGGGCCGCAGCGCCTTGGCATGCCCCAGCAACGCCGTCCCGATCCCCTGCCGCCAATGTCCCGGCCTCAGGTAGAGCTGGCTCACCCAGTCCCCGTCTTCATCCCGGTGCAGCGCCAGGAACCCCAGCACCACGCCGCTCTCCTCCGCCACCCAAACCTCGTCATTCGGCAGCAGGATATTCGCCACCCACCACCGATCCTCCTCGGCCGTATGGGCCCACCGGATCGTCGGCATGGCGCTGTGGCGGGAGCTCGTGCTGATCTCCGCCACCACCCCGGCATCCTCCGGTGTGGCTCGCCGGATCAACATGCAATCGCCTCCACGTGTCCCTCCGCCGCGTAGGCCAGGATGCGACGGTCCCGGGTCATGATCGGCATGCCCATGCGCCGCGCCGTCGCAATCAGCATCCTGTCGGCGGGGTCGCTATGCAGCACGCCCGGCAGCAACGCGCTGTCGATGCCGATGGCGCCGGTAAACGGGGCATTGCGGATCGCCTCCAATGCCATCAGGCGCTCGAACCACGTAGCCGCGTCAGGCGCGAACCGCATCGGGAACTTCCGGTCGGGGCGGGAGAGCAGCCCGATCTCCCACCCCGTCACTGGGGAAACGAAGATGCCGTCCCGCTCGCCGGCCGCGTACAACGCCTGTCGCGCGCCCGCGGCGATGGGTTCGTCCTCCATCAGGTAGATCGCCGCACAGGTATCCAGCAGAACGGCCCGCGCTGCCATCAGGGGCCGTCCGGCAGCAACCGGCCCTGTTCGGCTTCTACCTCGCCCTCGAACACCGGCTCGGTCAGGTCCAACGTGTCAGGCCGCGTCACGCAGCCCTTCATCGCGCCGAAGAGCGCATCCACCGGGTTTCGCCGTTCCGGCGGCACCAGCACCGCCACCACGCGGCCTCGCTTGGTCACTTCCAGCCGCGTGATGTCCCCTGCGGCCAGTCGGTCGAGCAGTTCAAGGCAGGTCGCCTTGAACTTTGTCGCATTGATGCTGGCGATCTCGCCCATGGCAGGCTCCTTTCTGACTGGTCATATGCAACTGACCAGTCAGATAGCAACCTACTTCTTCTCCACGCCCCAGAACACCGGGATCGTCGTCGCCCGCAGCCCTTCCACGTTGCTGCGATACGCCGCCAGCGTGCGGAACTGCCCGGCATTCACATAGGGCACCGACTGGTACGCCTGCGCATGCACTGCATCCAGGATCCCGCGCCGCTTGGCCGGATCGCCTTCCTCCCACCAGGAACGCCGCAGGTCTTCCAGCTTCTGGTCGCACGGCCAGCCCGCCAGCCCGCCCTGGCAGGGGCTCGCCAGATACAGGTTGGTCAGCGGCGAACCGCCGTCGAGCACATTGGCCACCGTCACGAACAGGTGCCAGCCGCCCTGGTCCGCCGGCTCCTTCTTGTTGCGCCGCTGCGTCAGCGTCGCCCAGTCCATCGTCGCCACGTCCACGTTGATGCCGCCCTTGCGCATCGCCTCGGCCATGGTCAGCGTCACCGCGTTGTTGATCGGGCTGTCCGCCGCGTTCAGGAACACCACCTTCTGCCCGGCATACCCGCCCTCGGCCAGCAGCGCCTTCGCCTTCGCGATATCCGCCGTCCGCAGCCCCTGCGCGCCCGCCGCACTCTCCAGCGGCGTGCCGCACAGGAAGTAGGCCGGGCAATACGGCACCTGCTCGCTCGCCCGGATGCCGGCGGCGTCCAGGTTCTCCTTCTGGTTCACCAGATGCAGCAGCGCCTGGCGTACCTTCGGGTTGTCGAACGGCGCCAGCGTATGGTTCAGCCGCAGCCACACCATGGAGCCCACCGGGTTCAGCGCCATGGTGCGGATGTTCGGGTTGCGCTCCAGCACCGGCAGGATGTCCGGCGAAGGCTGCTCGATCAGGTCGATCTCGCCCGCCTGCAACGCCGCCGCCGCCGTCGCCTGGTCCGGGATCGCCCGCCATTCGATCCGCTCCAGCTTCGCCACCTTGCCGCCCGCCAGCCCATCGGCTGCCTCGGCGCGCGGCTTGTAGGCCGGGTTGCGGATGTAGATCGCCCGGTCGCCTGCGCGCCACTGGTCCTTCTGGAAGATGAACGGCCCGGAGCCCATCGGGTCCGTAAACGCCGTGTTCGCCGGTGTGCTGGCAATCCGCTCCGGCATCACGAACAGCGCCGACGCCGTCGGCCGCGCCAGCGCCTCGGTCACCAGCGCGAAGGGGCGCGAGAGCTTCAGCGTGAACGTCTTGTCGTCCACCGCCTCCATGCTCGCCGTCGCCGCCGCCAACGCCCGGCCCACCACATCGCGCTGCGCCCAGCGCTTCACCGAAGCCACCGCATCCGCCGCGCGCACCGGGCTGCCGTCGTGATAGGCCAGCCCGTCGCGCAGCGTGAAGGAATAGCTCATCCCGTCCGGGCTCTTGCTCCACGCGCCGACCATCTGCGGCTGCGCCTCGCCCTTGCTGTCCAGCGCAAACAGCTGGTCATAGTTCAGGAACCCGTGGTTGCGCACGAAGGCCGCGGTCGAAACCACCGGGTCCAGGCTGGCCAGGTCGTTCACCAGCACCACCCGCAAGGTGGAAGCCGGTTGGGCCGCCGCCACCCCGGGCAATGCGGCAAGGGCCATGGCGGCAAGGCGAAGCAGGCGGCGCATGGCCGTTCCTCCGTCAAACATGTTCTTCAAGACCACGGGTATAGAGCGCCTCCAGCGCCCGGCACAAACCCGCACTGTCGCAGGCCGCACTCGCCATCAACCGCTCCCGCATCCCCGCCCGCAACGCAACCAGTCGCCCGGGCGTCGCGGCATCGCCCAGCAGCGCCACCGCCTGGCCCACGAACCCGTCGAGATCCCGCGCCACCCACGCCGAAAGCCCCGCCGCATGCAGCAGGGAGGCACTGGTGCGCCCCGCCCATCGATCACCTTCCACCGCCAATACCGGCACCCCCTGCCACAGCGCCTCGGCAGTGGTGGCGGTGCCGCTGGTGGGCCAGGTGTCCAGCGCGATGTCGATCGCCCCGTAACCGCGCAGAAAGTCGAAATGCGCCGCCCGCCCCGAAAGCATCACCCGCGCCGCCGCCACGCCCCTTCCCTCCAGCCGCCGCAGCAGCTCGTCCCGGTTGCCCGCGTCGTCCAGCGATGCATTGCCCACCACCAGCCGCGCCGCCGGCACCGCCCGCAGGATCGCCGCCCACGCCTCCAGCGTCTGCGGCGTCAGCTTGTGGCCGGCGCCGAGGCACCCCAGCGTCGGCACCCCGTTCGCCACCCACGGCACCGGCCCCACCGCCGGCGTGGGATACGAAACCTCGAACGCCAGGCACGTGCCCGGCACGCGCAGCACCCGCTCGGAGAAATGCGCCTCCTCCTCCGCCCGCACCACCACCGCATCGCCCACCAGCGCATCGATCCCCGGCACGCCGGATGTGGCGGAATGCCCGAGCCACCCCAGCTGCAACCGCGCCGGCCGGTACGGGAACAGCCCCAACCGCCCGGCCAGCGAATACCCGTTCAGGTCCACCAGCACATCCAGCCCCGCCTGCGCGATCGCCCGCGCCAGCGCCCCGTTCGCCATCCCCCTGGCCTGCAGCACCCGGTCCCCCGCCTGCGCCACATAGCCGGCCTCGGCCGATGGCTCCGCCCCGTCGGCGATCAGATACACCTCGAACCGGTCGCGATCGTGCCGGTTGATCACGCCATAGGCCGCCCGCATCCAGTGGCACTCGCCAAAGAACGCCGAGAGATACCCCACCCGAACCTTCCGCTCCACCGGCGCCGCCCGCACCGGCATCGCCCGGATCGCGCCCCCCACCCGCCCGATCCACGCCGCCCGCACCGCCCGGACCATCTCGTGGGATGCCGCGGCACTGCCGGGAATCATCACCGCCAAGCTCGCCAGCGCCGCATCGCGCAGCGCCGGTTCCGCGCGTGCGATCACCCGCTGATACGCCGCACTGGCCGCATCCGCCTCGCCCAGATGGAACAACGCCTCCGCCAGCAGCGCCCGCGCCTCCTCCGCCTGCGGCCGCAGCCCCAGCGCCTGCACCAGCGCATCCCGCGCCACGGCAAACGCCCCGCGCGCCATCAGCGCCTGCGCCATGCCGAACCACGCGTCGAAGTTCATCGCATCCTGCGCCAACGCCGCCGCATAGGCCGCCACCGCATCGGGATCGCTCATTGCAGCACCATTCGCTCCGGCCCCATCCTCATCCCTCCGCCACGGCAGGAGGATTCCATGGCCGGCTTCGATGCCATCCGCAAGCGCGCCGCGTCCCGCAAGGGCGGCGCGGCAGCCCTGGCCGCGCTGCTGCCGCCGGTGCCGGACCAGGCGGCGCTGGCCACCCTGGCCGATGACCGCGTGCTGGCGGAGATGGCCCGGCGCATCTTCTGCTCCGGCTTCGTCTGGCGGGTGATCGACCAGAAATGGCCCGGCTTCGAAGCCGCCTTCCTCGGCTTCGACATCGCCCGCCTGTGCTTCGAGCCCGACGAGTTCTGGGAGGCGCTGGGCCGCGACGCCCGCATCGTGCGGCATGGCGCCAAGATCCAGTCGGTGCGTGCCAATGCCCGCTTCGTGGCCGACATTGCCGCCGAGCACGGCAGCTTCGGCCGCTTCCTCGCCGCCTGGCCCATGCAGGACCAGGCCGGGCTGCTGGAGCTGCTGGCCAAGCGCGGCAGCCGCCTGGGCGGGATGACCGGGCAATACCTGCTGCGCTTCCTGGGCCGCGACAGCTGGATCACCAGCCGGGACATGGTGATCTGCCTGCGCGATGCCGGGCTTGACCTCCCCGATGCCCCGCTCACCCGGCGTGGGTTTCGCCTGGTGCAGGCACAGATGAACGACTGGGCGGCCGAGACGGGGCTGCCATTGACCCACCTGTCACGCATCTGCGCCATGTCGGTGGGCGAGAATCACGCCACACCGCCCGACATGGCCGAAACCGGTGCCTGACGCCCCGCGCGGGCACATTCGGCGCAATCGCTAAAAAAACATTAATGGCTGTAACCAGTCGGAAAGAGACACTCCGTTACATATGCCTCACCGCAGGGCGCTACCGGGTAGCCGGAAACGCCTCAACCGGGGCCTTCCGCTTCCCTTATCCAAGAGAGACACATTCCATGTTCCAGACCGTGATTCAGATCCTGAAGACCGCCGCTGCCGACCGCCGTGGCGTGACCGCCATGGAGTACGGCCTGATCGCCGGCGTGCTGGCCGTTGGCCTGGCCACCGCCTTCACCGCGCTCTCCGGCCGCCTGACCAACGCCTTCAACGTGCTGGCGTTCTGATCCCCGCGCCCGGCGCCTGTCGCCGGGCGGTCTGACCCGAGGCCTGCGGCCCTCATCCGAAAGGATGAGGGCCGTTGGCGTTCAGGGCGATGCGAGGCGCTTGCGCATGTGCACCACCACCCCGGCCGGCACGGTCTCCTCGCGCTCGAGCTCGTAGCCAAGCCGCTGATACAGCGCGATGTTCGCCGCAAAGCGCTGGTTGGTATAAAGGCGCAGCAGGCCGTGCCCCAGCGTTCCTGCCACCGCCTCGGCATGGGCCATCAGGCGCCGGCCATGCCCCTTCCCCTGGTGCTCCGGCAGCACGGCCACGTTCTCCACCAGCAGGTGGTCGGACGCGGGGATCATCTCCACCAGCCCCACCACCTCGCCCTCCTGATGCAGCAGGTCGATGCGATGGTCTCGCAGGGCCAGGTCGTAGTCGGCGGTCATCGGCCAGGGCTCGCGGCCGATCAGCGGCACCCACTTGGCATAGGCGGCCCGCGAGATGGCCCGCACCAGGGCGGCATCGGCGGCAATGGCGCGCCGGAAGGCGGGAATGGCAGCTTCGGACATGGCTCGGTTCCGTTCGGGCATGAAAAACCCCGCCGGCCGAAAGGCGGGCAGGGGGCTGGGAAAGGCGGACAGGACAGGGGCCTCAGCCCCGTCGTCGTCGCGCAACAGCGCCCTGCATCAGGCAGGAGCGACGTCGCAGGCCCAGGGGTGCCGAGAGGGAAGCCATATGCGGATGGGAGCGCGGTGGGGAAAGGAAGTCAAGAGTCTTCTTTTTCTGAAGAAAAAGAAGCAAAAAGACTTTCATTCATTTGCACCCAGTTCCTAGGATCATCTGGGCGCAGGTTAGAAAAGTTTTTTGGTTCTTTTTTTCAAAAAAGAACCGCTTGCTTCCTTCAGAACAACCCCTCGATCCCACCAAGATCATTCAGCATGATCGAGTTCGCCGCCGGCACGCGCGGCAGGCCGGGCATGGTCATGATATCCCCGCACACCGCCACCACGAACCCCGCGCCGGCGGAGAGCCGAACGTCGCGCACCGTCAGCGTGTGCCCGGTCGGCGCACCCAGGAGGGTGGGGTCGCTGCTGAAGCTGTACTGGGTTTTGGCGATGCACACGGGCACGTCGCCGAAGCCGGCCTTCTCGTAGCTTTCGAGCTTCCTGGCCACGCCGGAGGCGAGGTCGATATCGTCGGCGCGGTAGATCTCGTGCGCGATCACGCGGATCTTGTCGGCCAGGCGCAGGTTGCTGGGGTAGAGCGGCTTGTAGGCGGCCGTCTTGGCGGCGATGCGGGCCATCACGGCACGGGCCAGGTCCTCGGCGCCGGCGCCACCATCGGACCAGTGGGTGCAGAGGAACACCTCGGTGCCCAGCGTCGCCATCGCCGCGCGGATGGCTTCAATTTCCTCCGCGGTATCGGTGTTGAAGCGATTGAGCGCCACCACCACGGGCAGGCCGAATTTTCCCAAATTTTCCACGTGGCGGGCGAGGTTGACCACCCCACGCGAGACGGCGGCGACATCCTGCGGGCCAAGGTCCTTGCGGGCCACGCCGCCATGCATCTTCAGCGCGCGCACGGTGGCGACCACCACGGCGCAGCTCGGCGCAAGGCCGGCCTGGCGGCACTTGATGTCGAGGAACTTCTCGCCACCCAGGTCGGCGCCGAAGCCGGCTTCCGTCACCACCACGTCCGACAGCTTCAGCGCCAGCGAGGTTGCGATCACCGAGTTGCAGCCATGGGCGATGTTGGCGAAGGGGCCGCCATGGATCAGGGCGGGGGTGCCTTCGATGGTTTGCACCAGGTTGGGCATCAGCGCGTCGCGCAGCAGCACGGCCATGGCGCCATCGGCCTGCAAATCGGCTGCGGTCACGAAGCTGCCGTCACGGCGGGCGGCGACCACCATGCGGCCGAGGCGGGCGCGCAGATCATCCAGATCGCGCGACAGGCACAGCACGGCCATCACTTCGGAGGCCACGGTGATGTCGAACCCGTCTTCCCGGGGAAAACCATTGGCCACGCCGCCGAGGGAGCCGACGATGCCGCGCAGCGCGCGGTCGTTCATGTCCAGCGCGCGGCGCCAGAAGATGCGGCGCGGGTCGATGCCGAGCTCGTTGCCCCAGTAGATGTGGTTGTCCAGCATCGCCGCCAGCAGGTTGTTGGCCGCGGTGATGGCGTGGAAATCGCCGGTGAAGTGGAGGTTGATGTCCTCCATCGGCAGCACCTGGGCATAGCCGCCACCGGTGGCGCCGCCCTTCACGCCGAAGCAGGGGCCGAGGCTGGGCTCGCGCAGGGCGACCATCGCCTTGGTGCCGATGCGGTTGAGCGCATCCGCCAAACCCACGCTGGTGGTGGTCTTGCCCTCACCGGCGGGGGTGGGGGAAATGCCGGTGACCAGCACCAGCGCGCCATCGGGCTTCGCGTCCTGGGAGCGGATGAAATCCCACTCCACCTTGGCCTTGGTCTTGCCATAGGGCACGAGCGCGTCCGCCGCGATGCCGGCGCGTGCGGCAATCTCGGCGATGGGGCGGAGGGTGGCCTTGCGGGCGATCTCTAGGTCGATGCTCATGCGGGGGACGATACAAGAAAGGGCAGGGGAGGGAAAGAAAGCGGTTCTTTTTGAAAAAAAGAACCAAAAAACTTTTGTATGTTTGCTGTGTCGGCCGCCCGGGAAAACCGGGCGCCGCCACGCGCAAACGAATGAAGTTTTTTTGCTTCTTTTTCTTCAGAAAAAGAAGAATCCTTGCTTACGCTTTCTGGGGCGCCCTGTTCCGCACCTGCATCTCGTTCAATACCTCGTCGATCGCCGCCACGAACTGGTTCATGTCCTCCGGCGTGATCGCCCCGATGCAGCCGACGCGGAAGCTGGGGGTGGGGGTGTTGTAGAAATTGCTGATCAGGAACCCGCGACGCTTCAGGCCGTCGACGAAGGTTTGCAGGTTCCAGGCCGGGTCGGCGGGCGCGTGGGTGTTCATCACCACCGGGCCCTGGTGTTCGCGCGGCACGTAGGGCGAGAGGCCGAGGCGCTGGATGCCGGTGTAGAGCGCATCGACATT
Organism: Acetobacteraceae bacterium; assembly: GCA_044358135.1. GTDB lineage: Bacteria > Pseudomonadota > Alphaproteobacteria > Acetobacterales > Acetobacteraceae > CAMDGX01. The sequence continues at coordinate 13,010 of JBIKOJ010000007.1, forward strand.
GGCCTGGTAGCGGGCATGGCGGGCGGGGCGGCCGCCTTCGGCCTCGTAGATGTCCAGTGCCACGCGGAAGGCGCTGAGCACCTGCACCGGCGGGGTGAAGCGGAAGCTGCCGGGGGAGCGCAGGTTCATCTCGTGGATGGACTGCAGGTCGAAGCTCCAGCTGCCGGCGTTGCCCTTGTTGGCCTCCAGCCCATCGAGGCGGCAGACGGCGAAGCCGAGGCCGGGCAGGCCCTCGAAGCATTTGTTGGAGGTGAACACCACGGCATCGATCTCCGGCTGGGCGGAGAGATGCAGCGGGAGGGCGCCGAAGGCGGAGACGGCATCGACGATCATGCGGCGGCCGGCGGCGCGCACCACGGCGCCGAGGGCGGCGACGTCGTGGATCACGCCGGTGCCGGTTTCCGAATAGACGGCGCCGACATGGGTGATGCCGGGGTCGGCGGCCAGGGCGGCGGCGATCGCGGCGGGGTCGGCGGGCACCTGGTCGGGCAGGGCGAGGGAGACGACATCCCGGCCGGCTTCGGTGGCCAGGCGCTTCATGCGGTCGGCATAGGCGCCGATGGCGGGGATGAGGATTCGGCCGGCGTGGGCGTGGCCGATGGGGGCCATGTAGCTGCGCAGGGCGGCTTCGGTGATGAAGTGGCCGCAGCCCTGCAGCACCAGGGCGGCGTGGGTGCCGGGGATGCCGCCGGCGATGAGCAGCAGGCGGGCCTGCACCTCGGCCAGCACGGGGCGGAAGTCGTTGTCCCACGGCGCGATGTCCTCGGCCATGGCGGCGCGGACTTCGGGGCGGGTGGTGACGGGGCCGGGAATGAGCAGCTTCATCGGGATACCTCGCGGGGCGCGGGCGCCTGATTGCATGGGATTGCGGCGAAATCCAGGGCTGGCATGATAAGGGCATGGACCTTTCAGCACTGTCATTGCCGGACTGGATGCCGTGGTGGGCGGTGGTGGCCATCCTGGTGCCCGTGGCGTTCTACCTGGCGCTGTTCCTGCTGATGCCGTTCAGCACCTTCGGGCTGCGGGCGAAGCTGCGCGAGATGGAAGGGCAGATGGAGGCGCTGCACGAGGAGATCCGGGCGCTGACCCTGCGCCTGCCGGAGCGCGGGCCGGGGATGCGTGCGCAGGGGGGGGGCGGGCGCGGCCTGCCGGGGCTGGACGACGATGACGAGCCGCTGCAGCCGCCGATCCCGCCGGCGGCGCGCGAGCCGCGGCCGGGGCCGCGCGGGGCCGGGGGTGGCTTCGGCGACCCGGTGGCGGACAAGATGCTGGCCTACATGCGCGACAAGGCGCAATCCGAATTGAACCGTGCCGACACGGGCCGGCCGGAGCCGCCCCGCCCGGCGCGGCCGCGCACCGAGCCGCGCTTCGTGCCACCAGTCGGCCCGGCCGCGCGCGAGGCGGATCTGCCACCGCCACCGCCGATGGGTGGCATGCCGGCGGAGGCGCCGGAGCCCGACATGCCGCCGCCACCGCGCCTGCCCGGGCGGTTCAGCCGCCGGCGTGCCGAGGACGAAGGCGATGGCGGGCCGGAGCCCACTCCGCGCAGTGGCCCGCGCATCGACTGGCCACGCTGAGGCCGCTCCGGTAGGGTGCGCCGACCCCGGGCGGAAGGCTCGCATGCGCCAGACCTTGATTGATCTCCTGTGGGGCTTGGCTTGACCCTCACGCCGCTCTCCGGCCCCGCCTTGCCGCCTGAGATGCCCGTGCCGCGCACGGTGCGCATGGGCCACATCACCTTCGTGGCGTCTGACACCGCCCTGGCGCAGGAGGCGCGGGCGCGGCTGGTGGCGCGCTATGGCGAATGCGGCCCGGAGGACGCGGACGTGGCGGTGAGCCTGGGCGGCGACGGCTTCATGCTGGAGACGCTGCACCGCTTCCTGGGCACCGGCATGGCGGTGTACGGCATGAACTGCGGTTCCGTCGGCTTCCTGATGAACCGGTTCGACGAGGACGACCTGCCGGCGCGGCTGGGGCGGGCGCAGCTGGCGGAGCTGCATCCGCTGCGCATGGTGGCCACCACGGCGCATGGCGCGCGCGTGGAGGCGGTGGCGCTGAACGAGGTGGCCTTGCTGCGCGAGCTGCGCCAGGCGGCCAAGATCCGCATCACGGTGGACGGGCGGGTGCGGCTGGCGGAGCTGGCCTGCGACGGGGTGCTGGTGAGCACGCCGGCGGGCTCCACGGCGTACAATCTTTCGGCGCACGGGCCGATCGTGCCGCTTTCGGCCAACCTGTTGCCGCTGACGCCGATCAGCGCGTTCCGGCCGCGGCGCTGGCGCGGGGCGCTGCTGCCCAGCACGGCAGAGGTGCTGTTCGAGGTGCTGGAGAGCGACAAGCGCCCGGTGGCGGCAGTGGCCGACTTCACCGAGGTGCGCGACGTGCTGAGCGTGCAGGTGCGCGAGGATCGCAGCCAGAGCGCGCTGGTGCTGTTCGATCCCGACCAGGGGTTGAGCGAGCGGATCATCGCCGAGCAGTTCACCGTCTGACCCGCTTCGCGGCGTGATCGCCCGGCAGAAAATGCCGGGGCGTTAACCTAAGGAAAACCTGGGGGCGCCACTCTGGCCTCGTCGGCAGGATGCCGGCGATGCAGGAGATCCCGCGGCCATGTGGCCCCACGTGTCTTCACGATATACGCGACAGAGGCTCGGATGAACGCGGTGCTGGAGGGGCTGAAGGCCCTGGGCGCCGCGCGGCTGATCGCCATGGGCGTGGTGGCGGTGGGCCTGCTGGGCCTGCTGGGCATGCTCGCCCTGCGCGGCGGCAACGACCGGATGGCGTTGCTCTATTCCGAACTGGATGCCCGCGAGGCCGGCCAGATCGTCGAGATCCTCGACAAGCAGAAAATTCCGCACCAGCTCGGTGCCGGTGGCACGCAGATCCTGGTGCCGGCCGACCAGGTGGCACGGCTGCGCGTGACCCTGGCGCGGGACGGGCTGCCGAGCGGCGGCTCCATCGGCTACGAGCTGCTCGACCGTGGCGACGGCATCACGCAAAGCCAGTTCCAGCAGAAGATCGCCGAGACACGGGCGCTGGAGGGCGAGATCGCGCGCTCCATCCGCACCATCTCTGGCGTGCGGGCGGCGCGCGTGCACCTGGTGCTGCCGCGGCGCGAGCCGTTTGCCCGCGACAAGCAGGATGCCCAGGCCTCCGTGATGCTCACCACCTCCGGCGCCGGGCGGCTGGACCGCGAGGCGGTGCAGGCGATCGTGAACCTGGTGGCCGGCGCGGTGCCGGGGCTGCGGGCGCGCAACGTCTCCGTGGTGGACAGCCGGGGCACGCTGCTGGCGCGCGCCGGGGAGGCGGTGGGCCCCTCGGCCGCCGCGATGGGAACCGAAGAGATCCGCCGCGCCACCGAGATGCGCCTGTCGCGCGCGGTGGAGGAGATGCTGGAGCGCGGGCTGGGCCAGGGGCGCGTGCGGGTTGAGGCCAACGTGCAGATGGATTTCGACCGCGTGCAGGAGACGCAGGAGAAATACGACCCCGAGGGCCAGGTGGTGCGCAGCACCCAGAGCGTGACCGACAACAGCAAGACCACGGAGCAGGCCGCCAACGTCTCCGTGCAGAACAACCTGCCGAACGCCGATGCCGGCAAGGAGAATGCCGGCACCCAGGAAGCGCGGCAGGAGGAGACGACCAACTACGAGATCGGCAAGACCGTGCGCACCATCGTGCGCGAGCAGCCGCAGATCCGCCGCGTGACGATCGCCGTGCTGGTGGACGGCACGGAGGAGAAGGGCGCCGATGGCGTGCTGGCGTGGAAGCCGCGCACGCCGGAGGAGCTGGAGCGGATCGGCCGGCTGGTGCGCAGCGCGATGGGCTTCGACGCCGCGCGCGGCGACCAGGTGGAGGTGGTTTCCATGCGCTTCGCCGGCGATGTGGACATGGCCGGGCTGGAGCCGCGCGGCTTCCTGGGCCTGGGCATCGATGCCTCCGACGTGACGCGCATGACGCAGACCGCCGTGGTGGGCCTGATCGCGGTGCTGGCGCTGCTTATGGTGTTCCGCCCGATGGTGCTGCGGGTAACGCAGCTGGGCAACAAGGCGCTGCCGGCCTCGGCCGTGGCGGGGCTGCCGGGCGGGGGTGCCATGGCGATCGGCGCCGACGGCACGATCACCGCGGCCTCCCTGGGCCTGGCGAACGATGTCACGCGGCTGCTGGAGGGACCCTCCGGCAGTGGCGGCGGGGGCGGCGGAGGAATGGCAGGGATGGGCGGCGGCATGTCCGGCACCGCGCTGGCGCTGGCCGGCGGCGATGCCGGCGAGGATGAGAGCATGGTCAACATCAACAACGTGGACGGGCAGATGCGCGCTTCCGCCCTGCGGCGCCTGGCGGAGCTGGTGGAACGCCATCCCGAGGAAAGCCTGACGATCGTGCGGTCCTGGATGCAGGAGGGCAACACCTGATGGCACGCGGCGATGACATGCAGACGATGTCGGGCGCGCAGAAATCCGCGGTCCTGATGCTGGCGCTGGGCGAGGAGCAGTGCGCGCGCCTGTTCAGCATGATGCACGAGGACGAGATCAAGGAGATCTCGTCGGCGATGGCGCAGCTCGGCCCGATCCGCTCCGACACGGTGGAGCGGCTGTGCGTGGAGTTCGCCGAGCAGATCGGCGGCGCCGGCGCGCTGGTGGGCAGCTTCGAGGGCACGGAGCGGCTGCTGCTGAAGACGCTGCCGCGCGAGCGCGTCTCCCAGATCATGGAGGAGATCCGCGGCCCGGCCGGCCGCACCATGTGGGACAAGCTGGGCAACGTGCACGAGGCGGTGCTGGCGAACTACCTGAAGAACGAATACCCGCAGACCGTGGCGGTGGTGCTGAGCAAGGTGCGCGCCGACCACGCCGCCCGCGTGCTGGCGCTGCTGCCGGACAGCTTCGCCATGGAAGTGGTGATGCGCATGCTGCGCATGGAAAGCGTGCAGAAGGACGTGCTGGACGGCGTGGAGCGCACGCTGCGCGCGGAGTTCATGAGCAACCTGGCCCGCAGCACGCGCCGCGATGCGCACGAGATGATGGCGGAGATCTTCAACAACCTGGACCGCCAGGCGGAGGCGCGCTTCATCGCCGCCCTGGAGGAGCGCAACCGCGAGGCGGCGGAGCGCATCAAGAGCCTGATGTTCACCTTCGACGACCTCGCCCGCCTGACGCCCATGGCGGTGCAGACGCTGCTGCGCTCGGTGGACAAGTCGACACTGCCGCTGGCGCTGAAGGGCGCCTCCGAGAAGCTGCGCGAGCTGTTCTTCAGCAACCTCAGCGAGCGCGCCGGCAAGATGCTGCGCGAAGAGATCGAATCCCTCGGGCCCGTCAAGCTGCGCGAGGTGGACGAGGCACAGGCCTCCATCGTGGCGCAGGCCAAGGAAATGGCCGCACAGGGCCAGATCGAGATCGGCGAAGGCAAGGATGAGGAGATGGTGTATTGACCACGACCCAATCCCGGACCCGCGCGGCGCCGCGCGCCGAGCCGGCCTTCGCCCTGTTCGCGCGCGATTTCGATGCGCCGCTGGACAACGTGATCGTGCTGGACGAGGCGGAGGAGGATGCGCCGCCGGCCGAGCCGCCGCCGCCGCCGATCACCCAGGCGATGCTGGATGAAGCCGTGGCCGCGGCGCGCGAGGACGGGCTGCGCGAAGGCCGGGCCGAGGCGGCCGAGGCGCGCGAGGCGGCGCGCCACGCGATGCAGGCCACGCTGATCAACCAGTTGCGCGATGCCGAGGCCCATCTGCGCGGCGCGGTGGAAACGGCGGGCAGCCAGCTCGCCGCCCTGGTGCTGGCCACGCTGGATGCCGGGTTCCCGGCGTTGCGCGCCCGGCACGGTGCCGCGGAGCTCACCCGCTTCACCCGCGACATCGTCGGCCTGCTGGCGCAGGAGCCGCGCATCGTGATCCGCATCCATCCGGACATGCGGGCGGCACTGGATGAGGTGCTGTCCGCGCTGGAGCCGGAGCGGCGCGAAACGATCCTGGTGGAGGCACGTGATTCGCTTCCGCTGGGCGACGCACGCATCGCCTGGCGCCACGGCATGGCGGTGCGCGACACCGAGGCGATGCGGCAACGGCTGGCCGAGACCCTCGCCCCGCTGGGGCTTGAGCCTGCCGTACATGTTTCCACCACGGCCTGACCGGAGAAACGCCTATGCCTGACGACATGGACCTTGCCGAACTCGCCGAACCCTCTGCCGCCGCCGCCGAAACCGGCAGTGCCCGCAGCGCCCGCGACCTGGAGGCGGTGTACGACATTCCCGTGACCGTCAGCGCGGTGCTGGGCAAATCCACCATGCAGGTGGCGCAGCTGCTGAAGCTGGGCCGCGGCGCGGTGGTGGAACTGGACCGCAAGCTGGGCGAGGCGATCGACATCTACGTCAACAACCGCCTGGTGGCGCGCGGCGAGGTGGTGATGGTGGACGACAACCGCCTGGGCGTGACGATGACGGAAATCGTCAAGGCCGACCGGGCGAACTAAGGAAAGAACGTTCTTTTTTGAAAAAAAAGAACCAAAAAACTTTTCCACCTTAGGCCCGGGCGCACGACACAGGCCCGGGCCTAAAGTCCCAAAAGTCTTTTTGCTTCTTTTTCTTCAGAAAAAGAAGAGTCTTGCTTCCAGGATGGAACCAGCCTCATGCGCATGATGATCATCGGCGCCCTTACCGGCGAGCTCTCCCAGGCCGCGCGCATTGCCATGGGCCGGGGCGCGCGCATCGAGCAGGCCGACACGCGCGATGCCGGGCTGGCCACGCTGCGGCGCGATCCCAGGGTGGATCTGGTGCTCTGCGACCTGTCGCAGGATGTGCCCGCACTGATCCGCGCGCTGGTGGCCGAGCGCATCGCCGTGCCGGTGGTGGCCTGCGCGATCGACCCGGACCCGGAGCTGGCCACCGCGGCGATCCGTGCCGGCGCGCGCGAGTTCCTGCCGCTGCCGCCGGATGCCGAGCTGATTGCCGCCATCCTGGATGCGGTGGCCGGCGACGACCGTTCCGTGGTGGTGCGCGACCCCGTGATGCAGGCCACGCTGAAGCGCGCGGAGCAGGTGGCGGCGGCCGATGCCTCCGTGCTGATCACCGGCGAATCCGGCACCGGCAAGGAGGTTCTGGCGCGGCACATCCACGCGCGCTCCCGCCGGGCGAAGGGTGCGTTCGTGGCGCTGAACTGCGCCGCCATTCCGGAGAATCTGCTGGAGAGCGAGCTGTTCGGCCACGAGAAGGGCGCCTTCAGCGGCGCGGTGGCCCGCCGCGTGGGCAAGTTCGAGGCGGCCGATGGCGGCACGCTGCTGATGGACGAAATCGGCGAGATGGATATCCGCCTGCAGGCCAAGCTGCTGCGCGCGCTGCAGGAACGCGAGATCGACCGCATCGGCGGCAATGCGCCGGTGCGCGTGGATGTGCGCATCCTGGCCACCACCAACCGCGACCTGCTGGCCGAGGTGGCGGCGGGCCGCTTCCGTGAGGACCTGTATTTCCGCCTCAACGTCATCAGCCTGCACGTGCCGCCGCTGCGCGAACGGCCGCAGGACATCCAGGCGCTGGCCGACCATTTCGCCCGCCGCTTCGCCGAGGTGAACGGGCTGCCGAACCGCGCGCTGTCGGAAGGCGCACGCCGGCGCCTGGCGTCGCATGTGTGGCGCGGCAATGTGCGCGAGCTGGAGAACACGCTGCACCGCGCGGTGCTGCTGGCCCAGGAAGACCTGATTGAGGCCGAAGCGATCGAGGTGGCGCCCGCGCGCCTGCCGGCCGGCCAGATGCCGCCCCAGATGGCACAGGCCACGCAGGTGCAGTCCACTGCACCTTCGCCCGGCCCCGCGGCCCAGGCCGATCCCGGCGCCACCGGCGTTGCCTCCCTGGTGGGGCGGCGCATGGAGGAGGTGGAGCGCGACCTGATCCTGGAGACGCTGCTCCACACGCTGGGCAACCGCACCCATGCGGCCACCATCCTGGGCATTTCCATCCGCGCGCTGCGCAACAAGCTGCGCGACTACAGCGCGTCGGGCGTGCGGGTGCCGCCGCCGCCGGCCGGGCTTGCCGCCTATGCCGCCGCCGGGGAGGCGATGTAGCGCATGGCGCAGACGCCGCTCGCCGGCGTGCTCTCCGGCCCGCTCGGCACTTTGCTGGGCCGGGCGCGGCCCTGGGCACCCGGCACCGATGTATGGCTGGCCATTGGCGTGATCCTGCTGGTGGCGGTGCTGATCCTGCCGCTGCCAACGATCCTTCTGGACCTCGGCCTCGCCCTGTCGGTCACCTCCTCCGTGCTGGTGCTGATGGTGGCGGTGTTCCTGCGCCGGCCGCTGGATTTCACCAGCTTCCCCACCCTGCTGCTGCTGACCACGCTGCTGCGGCTTTCGCTGAACGTGGCCACCACGCGCCTGATCCTCAGCCACGGGCAGGACGGGCCGCTGGCCGCCGGCCACGTGGTGGCGGCCTTCGGCGGCTTCCTGATGGGCAGCGACGTGGTGATCGGCTTCATCCTGTTCGCCATCCTGCTGGTGGTGAACTTCATGGTCATCACCAAGGGCTCCGGCCGCATCGCCGAGGTGGCGGCGCGGTTCAGCCTGGATGCCATGCCCGGCAAGCAGATGGCGATCGACAGCGACCTTTCCTCCGGCCTGATCGACGAGAAGACGGCAAAGCTGCGCCGGGCGGAGCTGGAGGAGGAAAGCGGCTTCTACGGCGCCATGGACGGTGCGGCGAAGTTCGTGCGCGGCGATGCGATCGCCGGGCTGATCATCACCGGCATCAACATCCTGGGCGGGCTGCTGATCGGCCTGCTGCGCCACAAGATGGGCTTTGCCGATGCGCTCACCAGCTACACCACGCTGACCATCGGCGACGGGCTGGTGAGCCAGATCCCGGCGCTGCTGGTCTCGGTCGCCGCCGGCATCGTGGTGACCAAGGGCGGCACCGAGGGCTCCACCGACGTGGCGCTGATGCGCCAGCTCGGCGGCAGCCCGAAGCCGCTGGCGATGGCGGCGGCGGCCTCCGCGGTGTTGGCGATGATGCCGGGCCTGCCGGCGCTGCCCTTCCTGGTGCTGGGCGGCCTGGCCGGCTTCGGTGCCTGGTCGCGCCACAGGAACCCGCCGCGCATGGAGGGCGAGGTGCCGGAAACGCCCGCGCAACCGGCAGCCGAGGCGCCGATCAGCGATGCGCTGCGCATCGACATGGTGCGGGTGGAGCTGGGCTACGGCCTGCTGGTGCTGGCCGGCGGCGAGGCGCCGCGGCTGACCGAGCAGATCAAGGGCCTGCGCCGCGCGATCGCCGCCGAGATGGGCTTCGTGCTGCCGCCGGTGCGCATCCAGGACAACATGGCGCTCGCGCCCGACACGTATTGCGTGCGCATCAAGGAGATCGTGGCCGGGCAGGGCACCATCCGCCCGACCATGGTGCTGGCGATGGACCCGCGCGGCGGCCTGCCGGATATCGACGGCGAGCCGACGCAGGAGCCGACCTTCGGCCTGCCGGCCAAGTGGATCGATGCCGCCCTGCGCGACGAGGCGGATTTCCGCGGCTGCACCGTGGTCGATCCGCCCAGCGTGCTCACCACGCACCTCACCGAACTGGTGAAGCAGAACATGGCGGAGCTGCTGAGCTTCGCCGAGACCCAGAAGCTGCTGGATGAGCTGCCGCGCGAACACCAGAAGCTGGTGGGCGAGCTGATCCCGGCGCAGATCCAGGTGGGCGGCGTGCAGCGCGTGCTGCAGGGGCTGCTGGCCGAGCGCGTCTCCATCCGCGACCTGCCGACGATCCTGGAAGGCATCCAGGAAGCCTGCGGCAGCGGCGCGCGCGCCATCCCGGCCATCGTCGCCCATGTCCGCACGCGCCTGGCGCGCCAGCTGAGCGACGCGCATCTCTCGCACCAGGGCTACCTGCCGCTGATCACGCTCTCCCAGGCCTGGGAGGAGGCGTTCCACGATTCGCTCGTGGGCACCGGCGAGGAACGGCAGCTGGCCATGGCGCCCACGCAGCTGGGCGAGTTCATGACCCGGATGCGCACCGAGTTCGACGCCGCGGCGCAGATGGGCGAGGCCCCGGTGCTGCTGACCAGCGCGCCGCTGCGCGCCCATGTGCGCGCGATCGTGGAGCGCATCCGCCCGGAAACCACGGTGATGGCGCAAACGGAGATCCATCCGCGCGCCCGCATCCGCACGCTCGGTAGCATCTGATGCCCCGCCCCCGGCATCCCATGCACCTGGAAGCGCGCGCGAGCGGGACATCAGAGTCTTGTTTCACGCGGCCTGCTGATCCGCTCCGGCCGTCCGAAGCCGGACAGCCTGCGCGGGCAGGACGCTAGCCATGCGCCTCAAGCTTTTCCGCGCCCCCTCGATGGCCGAGGCGATGCGCCAGGTGCGCACCGAACTCGGCGCCGATGCAATGATCCTGTCCAGCCGGCGCGTGGCCGATGGGGTGGAGATCACCGCGGGGCTGGAGGCGGACGACGCGCCGCCGCCGCTGGCCCGCCCGGCGGCGCCCCCGCCGGCCCCCGCCCCACGCGCCGCCGCACCCGCTCCCGCACCGCCGCCCTCGCCGCAGGCCGCGGCACTGGCCTTCCACGGAGCCTCGGCCACGCTGCGGCGCAAGCTTTCCGGCGGGCCGCTGCCCTTCGCGGTGGCCGCGGCCGTGCGCTTCGCCCCGCTGCCGCTGGCCGCAGGCGATGCGCCGCTGCTGCTGTCCGGCCCGCCCGGCGCCGGCAAGACATTGAGCGTGGTGCGCCTGGCCACCCGGCTGGTGATGGCCGGCCGGAAGCCCCTGGTTGTCACCACCGACGGGCAGCGCGCCGGCGCCACCGAACAGCTCGCCGCCTTCACCCGCGTGCTGGGCCTGAAGCTGCTGGTGGCCAGCACGCCGGCGGCCCTGCAGCGCGCGTTGGCCCACCGCGAAGATGGCGCGCCGGTGCTGGTGGACAGCACCGGCAGCGACCTGTTCGACCCCGCCCAGGCCGAGGCGCTCTCCGCGCTGGCCGGTGCCATCGGCGCGCGCATCGCCCTGGTGCTGCCGGCCGGGCTCGACCCCGCCGAGGCCGCCGACATCGCCGCCGCCCATGTGGCGCTGGGCTGCAACCTGCTGCTGGCCACCAAGCTGGACGCCGCGCGGCGCATCGGCAGCGTGCTGGCCGCCGCCGAGGCCGGCTGCGCGCTGGCCGAGGCCGGCATCGGCGCGGGGGCCGCCGACGGCATGGTGCCCTTCACCGCCGACCTGTTGGCCCGCCGCCTGATGCAGGTGCCGCAATCCGCCGCCCACCCCGCTCCGGAAGCTGTCGCATGACCACCACCCCGACCCTTCTTCCAGACCGGCCGGCCGTGTCGAAGCGGGGGCGCATCGTCGCCATCGCCTCCGGCAAGGGCGGCGTGGGCAAGACCTGGTTCGCCATCACCCTGGCCCATGCCCTGTCGCGCCAGGGAAGGCGCGTGCTGCTGTTCGATGGCGACCTCGGCCTGGCCAACGTGGATATCCAGCTCGGCCTGATGCCGGCGCATGACCTGGCCAGCGTGCTGGCGGGCACGCGCAGCCTGGCCCAGGCGGTGCAGCACCACGCCGAGGGCGGCTTCGACATCCTGGCCGGCCGCTCCGGCTCCGGCGCGCTCTCCGCGCTGGACGACACGGCGCTCGATGCCGTGCTGGCCACGCTGCGCGACGCCGCCACGCGCTACGACCACGTGGTGCTGGATCTCGGCGCCGGGATCGACCGTACCACGCGGCGCATGTCCGCCTTCGCCGACCTGCTGCTGGTGCTGGCCACCGAGGAGCCGACCAGCCTCACGGACGCCTACGCCGTGCTGAAGCTGCACCACGCCGACCGGATTGCAGGGGAGGGGGCCAGCAGCGAGGCCCGCATCGTGGTGAACCAGGCCGGCAACGCCACCTCCGGCGAACGCACCTACGCCACGCTGGCCCGCGCCTGCGCGGCCTTCCTCGGCCACACCCCCAGGCTCGCCGGCATCCTGCGCCGCGACGACCGCGTGCGCGACGCCATCCGCCGGCAAACGCTCCTGCTGCAACGCCACCCCAACGCCACCGCCGCCGGGGATGTGGAGCGGCTGGCGGAGGGATTGCTTGCCTAGATCGCGTCAGGCCACCGCTCGGCCCACGCCGCCGCTGCCTGCCGGGGGTGACGCATGCAGTGTTGCGGAATGTGCCAGGGAGCGATAAGAGTGATGTTATAGTATAACATCACGAGACGTCATGAAGCGCAGGACCCTGCTGGCCTCCCTCGCCGCTGCCCCTGGAATCCTGCCCGGCCATGCCCGGGCCCAGGCCACGGTGCGAACCCTGCGCGTGGTCACGCCGTGGGAGATCGGCGGGCTCGATCCCGCGCGGTCCGGCTACGTGTTCCAGCGCATGCAGATCGCCGAAACGCTGGTCGGCACCGATGCAGCGGGGGGCCTGGTGCCGCTGCTGGCGCGCGCCTGGCGGATGGACACCGACCGGCTGACCTGGCGCTTCACCCTGCGCGCGGGTGCCGCGTTCCACGACGGCACGCCGGTCACGGCCGAGACGGTGGCGGCGGCGTTGGCGCGGGCGCGCGCCCAGCCCGGCCCGCTGGCCCAGGCGCCCGTGGAGGCGATCGCCGCGGAGGCAGGCGAGGTGGTGCTGCGCACCCGCCAGCCCTTCCTCTCCCTGCCCGCCTTCCTGGCCCATTCCGGCGCCATCGTGCTGGCCCCCGCTTCCTATGGCGAGGGCGGTGCGGTGCGCGCGATCATCGGCACCGGGCCCTATCGCCTGACCGAGCTGCTCGCCCCGCAGCGGCTGGATGCCGAGCGCTTCGCCGGCTGGTGGGGCCCGGCCCCGGCCATCGAGCGCGTGTCGTACCTCGCGGTCAGCCGGGGCGAGACGCGGGCCGCGATGGCCGAAGGCGGGCAGGCGGAGATCGTGACGACGCTGGCACCGGAGACCGTGGACCGGCTGCGCCGCAACCCGCGCGTGCAGGTGGTGACGGTGCCGATCCCGCGCACCCGGGCGCTGAAGCTGAACGCCAGCCTGCCCTTCTTCGCCGATGTGCGCGTCCGCCGCGCCGTGGCGCTGGCGCTGGACCGGGAGGGCATGGCCCGGGCCCTGCTGCGCAGCCCGGAGGGCGCGGCCAACCAGTTCTTCCCGCCCGCCCTGCCGGATTGGCACATCGCCGACCTGCCGCCGCCGCGCCGCGACCTCGCCGCCGCGCAGCGCCTGCTGGACGAGGCCGGCTGGCGCGCCGGGCCGGACGGCATCCGCGCCCGCGACGGCCGCGCCTTCCGCGTGACGCTGCGCACCTTCACCGACCGGCCGGAGCTGCCGGTGCTGGCCACCGCCATGCAGGGCCAGTTGCGCGAGGCCGGCATCGACCTGCAGGTCGCCATCGTCAACAGCGGGGAAATCCCCGCCGGCCACAAGGACGGCACGCTGGAGATGGCGCTCTACGCCCGCAACCTGGCCCTGGTGCCCGACCCGCTCGGCACCGTGCTGCAGGATTTCGGCGCCCAGGGCGGCGACTGGGGCGCCATGGGCTGGTCCAGCGCCGCGCTCACCGCCGCCGCCACGCGCATGGGCGAGGAGGCCGACCCCGCCGCCCGGCGCGCCCTGGCCCAGAGCATCGCCCGCATCCTGCACGACGAGATGCCGGTGATCCCCATCTCCTGGTACGACTACCCCGTGGCCTTCAGCCGCCGCACCGCCGGCGGCAGCGTGGACCCGCTGGAGCTCTCCTACCGCATTGCCGGCATGCGATGGGCGGACTGATCCGCGCCCTCGGCGCGCGCCTGCTGCAGGCCGCCCTGGTGGCGCTGGCGGTCGGCATCGCCTGCTTCCTGATGGTGCGGCTGCTGCCCGGCGACATGGCCTACCGCGTTGCCGCCGGGCGCTACGGCATGGACCACGTGAACACCGCCGCGGCCGAGGCGGTGCGCGCCGAGCTGGGGCTGGACCGGCCCTGGTGGCAGCTGCTCGGCGCCTGGCTTGGGGATCTCGCGCGGTTCGACCTCGGCGTGTCGCTGGTCAGCGGCGACCGGGTGGTGGAGGAGCTGTCGGTCTATCTCGGCCACACGCTGCTGCTCTCGGTGGCGGCGCTGCTGCTCTCCGCGCTGGTCGGCCCGCCGCTGGGCGTGCTGCTGGCGATGCGGCCGGGCTCGGCCGCCGACCGGGCCGGTCTGGCCGTCGGCGCCGTGCTGCGCGCCGTGCCGGCCTTCGTGATCGGCCTGGTTCTGATGATGGTGTTCGCGGTGCAGCTGGGCTGGCTGCCCGCCGCGGGCGTGGGCGGATGGCAGGAGGTGGTGCTGCCGGCCACCACGCTCGCCATCGGCCTCGCCGCGGTGTCCAGCCGGGTGGCGCGCGATGCCATGGTGGCGGTGGCCCAGGCCCCCTACCTCGCCTTCGCCCGCACCAAGGGCCTGCCGGAGGGCGCGGTGATCCGCCGCCACGCGCTGCGCAACGCGGCGGTGCCGGTGGCCGCCTATCTCGGCGTGCAGCTGGTCACCCTGGTGGAGGGCGTGGTGATCGTGGAGACACTGTTCGCCTGGCCCGGCATCGGCCATGCGCTGGTGCATGCCGTGGTGGCGCGCGACGTGCCGATGGTGCAGGGCACCGCGCTGGCCATGGGCCTGATCTTCGTGGCGCTGAACGCGGCGGTGGACCTGGCCTGCCTCGCCATCGACCCGCGCCGGCGCCGCCCGGCATGAGCCCCGCCCGCGCCACGGGCTTCGCGCTGCTCGGCGCCGTGCTCGGCTTCGGCCTGCTGGCCCCGCTGCTGGCCGGCGACCCGATGCGCCAGGATCTCTCGGCCACCCTGCTGCCCCCCGGCGCCGCCGGCCACCTGCTCGGCACCGACCACCTGGGCCGCAGCATGCTGGCGCGGCTGGCCCATGCCACCCGCCTCTCGCTGGGGCTGGCCGCCGCAACGGCGCTGTGCGCCGCGGTGCCGGGCCTGCTGCTCGGCCTGCTCGCCGCCTGGCGCCGCGGCTGGGTGGAGCGGGTGCTGGTGGGGCTGGCCGACGGGGTGATGGCGCTGCCCGGCCTGCTGCTGGTGCTGATCTTCGCCGCCTTCGCCCCCGGCCGCTTCCTGCCGCTGTATCTCGGCCTCTCGCTGGCCTTCTGGGTGGAATATTTCCGCCTCACCCGCAGCGTGGCCGGCTCCGTCTTCGTCCGCCCGCAGGCCGAGGCGGCGCGGCTGCTCGGCCTCGGCCCCTGGCATCTGCTGCGCCACCACCTGCTGCCGGAGCTGGGCCCGATGCTGCTGACCCTCCTCGGCTTCAGCGCCGCCGCCGCCGTGACCGCGCTCTCCGCCCTCGCCTTCGTCGGCATCGGCCTGCGCCCGCCCACGCCGGAATGGGGCAGCATGATGACGGAGCTGCTGCCCTACTACGAGGAGGGCCCCTGGCATGTGCTGATGCCCGGGCTGCTGCTGGCCGCCAGCGTGCTGGGCCTGCAGCTCGCCGCCGGGGGGCGCGGCACATGACGGTGCTGGCGCTCGACGAGGTTGCGGTGCACGGGCCGCAGGGGCGGATCGTGGCACCGGCCACGCTGCGAGTGGAGCCCGGCGTGCCCCTGGTGATCCTGGGCGAGACCGGCTCCGGCAAGTCGCTGCTGGCCCAGGCGGTGATGGGCACGCTGCCGGCGGAGCTGCACGCCACCGGCGCGATCCGCCTTGGCGCCACTGTGCTGCCGGCGCGCGACACCGCCGGGCGCCGCGCGCTGTGGGGCCGGGCGCTGGCGATGCTGCCGCAGGAACCCTGGGCGGCGCTTGACCCCACCATGCCGGCGATGCCCCAGGTGGCCGAGGTGCCGCGCTTCGTGGCCGGGCTGCCGTGGCCGGCGGCGCGCCGGGCCGCCGCCGCCGCGCTGGCCGCCGTGGGGCTCGCGCCGGCGGAGCGCCGCTTTCCGTTCCAGCTCTCCGGCGGCATGTGCCAGCGCGTCGCCCTTGCCGCCACCCGCATCGCCGGGGCGCCGGTTCTGCTGGCGGACGAGCCGACCAAGGGGCTGGATGCCGCGCTGCGCGACAGCGTGGCCGCGCTGCTGGCGGAGGAGGCGGCGCGCGGTGCCACGCTGCTGGTGATCACCCACGACATCGCCCTGGCACGCGCCCTGGGCGGCGAGCTGGCGGTGATGCTGGAGGGCGAGATCGTGGAGCAGGGGAAGGTGGCGCGCGTGCTGGCCGCGCCGGAGCATCCCTACACGCGGCGCCTGCTGGCCGCCGAGCCGGAGGCCTGGGCGCCCTGGCCGCACCGCCCCGCCGGCGCCGCCGTGGTGGAGGGAGCCGGGCTGGCCAAGCGCTACGGCCCGCAGCGCCTGTTCGCGGGCATCGACCTGGCGCTGGGGGCCGGCGAGGTGGTGGCGCTGACCGGGCCGAGCGGAACCGGCAAGTCCACGCTGGGCAACATGCTGCTGGGCCTGGTGCGGCCGGATGCCGGCACGGTGCGGCGCCGCGGCGGCCTATCAGCCTTTGCCCTGCAGAAGCTCTACCAGGATCCGCTGGCCGCCTTCGCCCCGGCGATGACGCTGGGCGATGCGCTGGCCGCGGTGATCCGGCGCCACCGCCTCGACCCCGCCCTGGCCACGCGGCTGCGCGACCGCCTGCGCCTGGCCCCGGCCCTGCTGGCCCGCCGTCCCGACCAGGTCTCCGGCGGCGAGTTGCAGCGCTTCGCCCTGCTGCGGGCGCTGCTGCTGGACCCCGCGCTGCTGTTCGCCGACGAGCCGACCTCGCGCCTGGACCTCGTGACCCAGGCCGAGGTGATGGCGCTGCTGCGCGAGGTGGTGGCCGAAACCGGCATGGCGCTCCTGCTCGTCACCCACGATGCCGCGATGGCCGGCAAGGTGGCGCGGCGCGGCGTGGCGCTGCAGCCGGAGACGGGCGGGGCCTGAGCGCCAGGCCCAGGCCGGCGCCCCTCAGCTCAAGCGGCGTCCGTCAGCGTCCACGGCGTGCCGGGCTCGCACAGCATCGGCCAGGCGTTGCGGGTGCGGACATTGGGCTCCAGCCCCATCTCCGCACGCAGGGCGCGGAACAGCGCGCCGTGGGCCACCACCAGCACCAGGCCCGGGCGTTCCAGGGAACGGTTGACGGCGGCCAGGGCGCGGGTGCGCAGATCGACGAAGCTCTCGCCGTTGGGCGGCGTGTAGCTGCCTTCCACCCAGTGCGAGAACCATTCCGACATCGGCTGGCCTTCCTGGGCGCCGAAGGAGGTTTCGCGCAGCCCTTCGTCCAGGTGCACCGGCAGGCCGAGCAGCTCGCCCGCCACCTTCGCCGTGTCATGCGCACGCGACAGGGGCGAGGCGACGATGCTGGCGATGCCGCGGTTGACCAGCAGCGGGGCCGCGGCCTGGGCCTGGGCGATGCCGGTGGCATTCAGCGGGATATCGACATTGCCCTGGCTCCACCCCTTGGCGTTCCAGTCGGTTTCGCCATGGCGCAGGAACCAGAAGCGGGTTTGGGCGAGCATCGGCATCGTGTCGTCCTCAGTCAAACAGGGAGCTGACGGACCGCTCCTCGTGGATGCGCGCCATGGCATCCGCGATCAGCGGCGCGATCGTCAGCTGCTTGATGTTGGCGGCCAGGCGCACGGCCTCGGTGGCCAGGATGCTGTCGGTCAGCACCATCAGCTCGATCGGGCTGGAGGCGATGCGCGCGACGGCACCACCGGAAAGCACGCCGTGCGTCACGTACACGCTGGCGGATTTCGCCCCGTTCTCGATCAGCGCGCGCGCCGCGTTCACCAGCGTGCCGCCGGAATCGACGATGTCGTCCACCAGGATGCAGTCGCGCCCCTCCACCTCGCCGATCACGTGCATCACTTCCGACACGCCCGCGGCCTGGCGGCGCTTGTCGATGATGGCGAGGTCGGTGCCCAGGCGGGTGGCGATGGCCCGCGCGCGCACCACGCCGCCCACGTCGGGCGAGACGATCATCAGGTTGCGGCCGGCGAAACGCTCCTGGATATCGCGGGAGAACAGGGGTGCGGCCTGCATGTTGTCCACGGGAATGTCGAAGAAGCCCTGGATCTGGCCAGCGTGCAGATCCATCGTCAGCACTCGGTTCGCGCCGGCCTCGGTGATCAGGTTGGCGACCAGCTTTGCGGAGATGGGGGTGCGCGAGCCGCTTTTGCGGTCCTGCCGCGCATAGCCGAAATACGGGATCACGGCGGTGATGCGGCGGGCGGAGGCGCGGCGCAGCGCATCGATGGTGATCAGCAATTCCATCAGGTTGTCGTTGGCCGGGTAGCTGGTGCTCTGCACCACGAACACGTCCTCGCCACGGATGTTCTCGTGGATCTCCACGAACACCTCCATGTCGGCGAAGCGCCGCACCGAGGCGCGCGTCAGCGGCAAGCCCAGCGCGGCGGCGACCGCCTCGGCCAGGGGGCGGTTGCTGTTGCAGGCGACAATCTTCATGGGGCGGGGATCCAGATGGGGCGATCCGGACCGGAACCGTGGGCCGGAGGAGCCGGCGTTGGGCAACGGCGCGGCCGCGGCGGCGCAAGGCAAGGCGGG
Source organism: Acetobacteraceae bacterium (assembly GCA_044358135.1). Taxonomy (GTDB): domain Bacteria; phylum Pseudomonadota; class Alphaproteobacteria; order Acetobacterales; family Acetobacteraceae; genus CAMDGX01. The sequence continues at coordinate 31,436 of JBIKOJ010000007.1, forward strand.
CGGCGGCGTTCTAGCAACAGCCCGCCCCCCTGTCCAACGAGCCCGCTTTTCAAGCCCGGATGGCTGTTTCTCTACCGGGCCGCCGCGGGGGTGGCCGCGGGGGTGGCCGCCGGGGTGGCGCGCTTCGGGTTGGTCTGGTTGCCGATCACGTCCTTGATCCCGCCGGCCGCTTCCTGCGCCACCACCAGCGCCACGTCGGCCCACAGCCCGGCCAGCGTGCCGCGCGGCACCTGGTTCAGCTGCGCCACCTGCCCGGCTTCCGCGCCGCGCGCATCGGCCACGCGCCAGCGGATTTCCACCCGCTGCTGGTTGCCCGGCATGTCGGCCATGGAGACCTCCGCCCCCACGGCATAGTCCGCGCCCTCGGCCTTGTCCTGCACGCTCATGCCCATTTGGATGAGCTGCTCGCGCATGTGGCGGGCCAGGGCGCGGTTGCCGTCCCCGGGCGCGCCGGTGATCGGGCGCAGATGGATGCGCACCGGGCGGTTCACCAGGCTGTCCGGATCGGCGTCGCGCCGTGCCGCCTCGATGCCGGCGAGCAGGCCGGCGATGGTCGGCGCCGCCTCCCGCCCCGCGCGGCGCAGCATGTCGGGTGATGCCTCGCTCCAGGTGGCAGCCGGCACCGGCCGGGCTTCGGCCAGGCCACGCTCCGCACCGGCGGGATCGCGCACGCGGAAGCCGGGCACCACCTGCGACCCGCGCAGCGCGGCCGAAAGCTCCAGCCTCCAGTCGCCGGGGCGCACCGGCTCGGCCACCGCCGGCAATGCCTCCTCCTGCATCGCCTCGGCCACGGCGCTGGCATATTGCCCGGCCGCGGCATCGGCCAGCAGAACCTGCCCGGTGGGCACCACCGCCAGCCGCGCCGGCGGTGGTTGGGACAGGCGCGAGGCAAGCGCCCCCGGCCGCCCCTCGAACGGCCGCGGCAGGTCGCCACATGCGGCGACCAGCAGCACCAGGGCGAGGGCGGGCCTAGACCAGGACACAGGACACCAGCGTGGCCAGGAAGATCATCACCATGAACATCCAGAGATAGGGCATGCGCGCCTTATAGCGTGATGATCGACATCTGGTGCCCGATCACGCCGCCGCCGGCCAAGGTGCGGCGCCGGTGGCTGAAGAAGCGCGCCTCGTCGGCCAGCGTGTCGAGGAACAGCGCCTCCACCGTGCCGGTGCCGGCGGCGCGCAGGCGCTCGGCGCAATAGCCGGCGAGGTCGAACTGCCAGCGCTCCGGCCGGCCATCGGCGAAGAAGCGGGCATCTTCGGGGTCGCGTGCCAGCACGGCGTCGCGCAAATCGGCCGCCACCTCGTAGCTCGCCTGGCCGATGCAGGGGCCGACGGCGGCGGCGATGCGGCGCCGATCCGCGCCCAGCGCTTCCATGGCCGAGAGCGTGGCTTCCAACACGCCGGAGAGCGCGCCGCGCCAGCCGGCATGGGCGCCGCCGACCACGCCCGCCTCGGCATCGGCGAACAGCACCGGGGCGCAATCGGCCGTCACGATGCCGATGGCGATGCCGGGCGTGGCGGTGACGGCGGCATCGGCGCGCGGGCCTTCGCCGGCGCGCCAGGGGGTGTCCACCCGCACCACGTCGGGCCCGTGCACCTGGGTGAGGCCGATCAGGTTGCCCAGCGCCGCTCCCACGGCCCCGGCGGCACGGCGGCGGTTCTCCAGGATCGCCTCGCGCGAATCCTGCCCGGACCAGGCGCAGTTCAGGCTGGCATAGGGCCCGGTGGAAACGCCGCCGCGGCGGGTGAAGAACCCGTGCCGGGCCGCAATTCCGGGGGCGGCGACGAACTCGGCTTCGGTCATGCGGCAAATCCCGGCAGGGGGGGCAGGGCAGGGTGGCAAACCGCCATCGCCTTGAACAGCCGCCCCATCAGATGCGGTTCGGCCAGGCGCTGCGCGGCCTGCATCAGCGCACCGGCGGTGGCGGGCGGCTGGCGGCCGGCCAGAGCCCGGCTGCGCTCGAACAGGCCAAGCCGGGTGAGGAAAATGCCCTGCGCCACCGGCCCCTGCACCGCCGCGCCCTGGGCACGGGCGATCGCGGCCAGGGCGGCGAAATCCACATGGGCGGTCAGATCCGCCTCCCCCGCCGGGCCGAGCGGGTCCGCCGACTCGCCCGCCCGCACCGCCTGCAGGCTGTCGCCGGGCGCGGAGTGCTCCGGCCCATAGTCGACGAACAGCGCCACGCCCCCATGCGCCACCACGCGGGCGGCCACATGCCGCACCACGGCGCGCGCGGCATCGCTCCATTCCACCACCTCGCCCTCGGCCGCATCGGGGCCGGGCGGGGCGGGGCTGGGCAGTTCCACGAAGGCCCCCCCGGCCACGTGCCGCTCCACCCAGCCGGCCCCGCGGCGCACGCATTGGCGGATCGGCAGGGCATCCAGGAACTCGTTGGCCAGCAGCAGCAGCGGGGCAGGGGGCAGGTCCTCGATGCGATCGCACCACGCGGCCCCCGGCACCACCGAAGCCTGGCGCGCACGCAGGGAGGGCGAGGTTTCCACCAGATGCACCCGCCCGGCCAGACCCGGCGCGGCACGGCGCAGCACCCGCAGCGCATCGGCCATCAGCGTGCCCCGGCCCGGCCCTGCCTCGGCCAGGATCGCATCTTCCGGCGCCCCCATCGCCTGCCACGCCACCGCCGCCCAGGCGCCCAGCAGCTCCCCGAACACCTGGGAAATCTCGGGCGCGGTCGTGAAGCCGGCCAGCGGATCAGGCCCCGCGTAGTAGGCCGCATTGGCCCGCGCCATGAAGGAATCGAGCCGCTCGGGCCCGCTCATCTGGCGCGCGCGACCAGCACCAGCCCCAGCAGCAGCATCGGCAGGCTCAGCAGCTGGCCCATCGTGGCGCCGGCATAGAGGTAGCCCAGATAGGCATCGGGCTCGCGGAAGAACTCGCCGATGATGCGCGCCACCGCGTAGCCGCACAGGAACACCCCGGTGAGCATCCCGGTCCGCGCCCGCACCGCCTCGCTGCGGGCCAGCAGCACCATCACCGCCAGCAGCACCAGCCCTTCCAGCCCGGCCTGGTAGAGCTGGCTCGGATGGCGCAGCACGTCGCCGCCATGGGTGAAGCGCACGGCCCAGGGCAGGTCGGGCGGCGCCTCACGCCCCCACAGCTCGCCGTTCATGAAGTTGGCGATGCGGCCCAGGAACAGCCCCACCGGCGCCACCACCGCCACCCGGTCGGCAAAGCCCCAGAGCGGGATGCCATGCTTGCGGCAATAGGCGAAGGTGGCGATCGCCACCCCCAGCATGCCGCCATGGAACGACATCCCGCCCTGCCACACCTGGAAGATCGCCACGGGGTCGGCGAGGTATTTCTCCGGCTGGTAGAACATCACGTAGCCCAGCCGCCCGCCGAGCACGACGCCGGCCGTGGCCCAGGTGAGGTAGTCGTCCACCTGCAGCGGGGTTGCCACCGCAGGCGTGCGCTCCACCAGCCGGCGCATCCAGCGCCAGCCGATCACCAGCCCGCCGATATAGGCCAGCGCGTAGTAGCGCAGCACCAGGGGGCCCAGCACCAGCAGCGTGGTGCTGTCGGGGAACAGTTCGAAGCTCATGCCACCCCATCGGGATCGTGCCGCAGGATGCCGGCATAGCGCGCCACGCCGTCCTCCAGCGGGGTGAACTGGCCCGCAAAGCCGGCCGCGCGCAGCCGGGCCATCGGCGCCTCCGTGAAGCTCTGGTAGCGGCCGCGCAGCACCTCCGGCATGTCGACGAACTCCACGCAAGGCGCCGCCCCGGCCGCGCGGCACACCGCCTCGGCCACCGAGCGGTAGGTGCGGGCCGTGCCGGTGCCCAGGTTGAACAGCCCGTTCACCCCGGGATGGTCCAGCAGCCACAGCATCACATCCACGGTATCCCCCACCCAGATGAAATCCCGCCGCTGCTCGCCATCGGCCACATCGGCCCGGTCGGAGCGGAACAGGCGCGGCGCGTGGCCGGCGCGCACCTCATCCAGCTTCACCTTCACCACGGAGATCATCGCGCCCTTGTGCGCCTCGTTCGGGCCATAGACGTTGAAGAACTTCAGCCCCGCCCATTGCGGCGGGCGCGGCGCGCCGGTGGCCAGGGTGCGGGCCACCCACAGGTCGAAGGCGTGCTTGCTCCAGCCATACAGGTTCAGCGGCCGCAGCCGCTCCAGCCCCTCCAGCCCATCCTCGAAGCCCTGGCCGCCATCGCCATAGGTGGCGGCGGAGGAGGCATAGACCATGCGCACCTCGCGCGCCGCACACCAGCGCCACAGGCGCTGCGGCAGTTCCACGTTCGCCGCCCACACCAGGTCGCCATCCGCCGCCGTGGTGGAGCTGATGGCGCCGAGATGGAACACCATCTCCACCGGCGGATGCCCGTCCAGGAACCCGTCCAGCTCCTCCGGCGCCACGATCCGCGCCGGCGGATGGGCGGCGAGGTTGCGCCATTTGCCGTTGCTGCGCAGCCGGTCCACGACAACGGTTTCCAGCCCGCGGCGCACCAGCGCCGCGTGCAAATTCGAGCCGATAAAGCCGGCGCCTCCGGTGACCAGGATCATGGAATCGGCGTATAAAGCCGCCCGCCCCTGTCGTATAGACGATCGGGCGCAGCCCATGGAGAAACGGCATGGCCGACACCCCCCCCGGAAGCCGCCCCCGCCTGTTCGACGACCTCGCCGGCCTGGCCGGCGGCGCCGTCTCCGCCTTCGCCGGCCTGAAGGACGAGGCCGAGGCCATGGTCCGCGCCCGGGTGGACGAAACGCTGCGCCGGCTGGATCTCGTGCGCCGCGAGGAGTTCGAGGTGGTGGCCGCCATGGCCGCCCGCGCCCGCGAGGCCCAGGAGGCGGCCGAGGCCCGCCTTGCCACGCTGGAGGCGAAGCTGGAGGCGCTCACCCGCAAGCCCGGCGGCGGCGGGCCCGGCATGATCGCCTGAGGTCACCGCGACCATGTGCGAAACTTAATACAGCGGTTTAACTTCATACGGCTGTCTCTTGATTCGCTCTTGCGACACCCCCGCAGGCTTGCCTAGGCTTGGGCGCGTGGCGACCGGAAGTCGCGGCGCCGTTCCACCCTTGGGGAGACACCGCATGTCCGCCCATGCAGCCAGCTACGGCGACTTGGCCGCCAACCCGCTGGATGTCGTCGAGCAGATCGTCGCGGCCAATGACTGGCTGTGCGACCGGCGCAGCGAATCCGAAATGGCCGCCGAAGCCCCCGGCCGCTGGTGCGACTACGGCCTCTACTTTTCCTGGTCGAACGAGATCAGCGCCATGCACTTCACCTGCGCCTTCGACCTGAAGGTGCCGGAACGCCGCCGCGCGGCACTCTATGAACTGCTGGCCCTGGCCAATGACCGCCTGTGGATCGGCCATTTCGGCCTGGATGCCACCGACGGGATGCCGGTGTTCCGCCACTCCGTGCTGCTGCGCGGCGCCCCCGGCGCCTCCGCCGAAAGCCTGGAAGACATGGTGGACATCGCCATCAGCGAGTGCGAGCGCTTCTTCCCCGCCTTCCAGTTCGTGCTCTGGGGCGGCAAGTCCCCCGCCGAGGCGCTGCAGGCCGCCATGCTGGAGTGCGTCGGCGAAGCGTGATCTGCTGCGGCATCCACGCAAAGGCACGCCCATGACCAACATCCCCCCCATCCTGCTCGTCGGCCTCGGCAAGATGGGCGGCGCCATGCTCGCCGGCTGGCGCGAACGCGGCCTGGCCCCCTCCATCGCCGTGGACCCGATGCTGCCGCCCTCCCCGGGCCCGGAAGTGACGGTGGTGGCCGATGCCGCCGCCATCCCCGCCGGCTTCAAGCCCGCCGCCATCGTGCTGGCGGTGAAGCCGCAGAACGCCGCCGAGACCCTGCCCCTCTACGCCCGCTTTGCCAACGACGCCGTGATGCTCTCCATCATGGCGGGCCGCACCCTCTCCGGCATGCGTACCCTGCTCGGCGAAAATGCCGCCATCGTGCGCGCCATGCCCAACACCCCCGCCGCGGTGCGCCAGGGCGTGACCGTCGCCTGCCCCGGCCCCGGCGTCTCCGCCGCCCAGCGCGCCCTGTGCGACACGCTTCTGGCCGCGATCGGCTCGGTCGCCTGGGTGGACGACGAAGCGCTGATCGACCCCGTCACCGCCGTCTCCGGCAGCGGCCCGGCCTATGTGTTCCTGCTCGCCGAACTGATGGAGCAGGCCGGGCTGGAACAGGGCCTGCCCCCCGCCCTGGCCCGCCAGCTGGCGCGCGAAACCGTCTCCGGCTCCGGTGCCCTCCTGGCCGCCAGCGCCGAAGACGCGGCCCAACTGCGCAAGAACGTGACCAGCCCCGGGGGCACCACGGCGGCCGCGCTTTCGGTGCTGATGGAATCGCATGCCATGCCGGCCGCACTCTCCAAGGCAATCGAGGCGGCCACGAAGCGATCAAGGGAACTGGCAGGGTAAAGCAAGCGGTTCTTTTTTGAAAAAAAGAACCAAAAAACTTTTGTTCGTTTGATGCGGAGAGATCGAGTCTCTCCGCATCAAACGTGAAAAGTCTTTTTGCTTCTTTTTCTTCAGAAAAAGAAGAATCCTTTCTTCTCCCTTGGATTCCGGGTGACATTCCCGCCCCGTGCCCCCATCTTCCGCCCATGGACGACGCACCGGACATCGACGCGGCCCTCGTCGCCGCCTGTTTTGAGGAGATTGCCGCGCGCGGCTGGGCGCGGTTCTCCATTCCCGCCGCCGCCCGCGCGGCAGACCTCCCGCTCGATGCCGCCCGCCGCCGCATCCCCGATCGCTGCGCCCTGCTGCGGCGCTTCGGCGCCATGGCCGACGCCTTCGCCCTGAAGGACGCCCCCGCCGAGGGCCTGCCACGCGACCGGCTGTTCGATCTCGTGATGCGCCGCATCGATTTCCTGCAGGGCCACCGCGCCGGCGTGATCGCCCTGCTGCGCGGCGTGCCGTTCGATCCCCTGGCCGCCATGCTGCTGGCCGGCGCCAGCCTGCGCAGCATGGCCTGGCTGCTGGAAGCCTCCGGCTGCGGCGGTGGCCCCGTGCCCCTGCGCGCCGCCGGCCTGCTCGCCGTCTGGGGCTACACCGTGCAAGCCTGGCAGAAGGACGACAGCGCCGACCTTTCCGCCACCATGGCCGCGCTGGACCGCGCCCTGTCGCGCGCCGAGCAGGCCGCCGGGTGGCTTTCCCCGCGCCGCGCGGCCGACCCGGTGGCGGCCGAACCCACGCCCGAAATGCCCTTCACGGAACAGGAAGGATAACCCCATGCCCAGCGACAAATCCTGGCCGCCGAACCCCTGGCAGAACATGTCCTGGCCCGGCGGCACCATGCCGGGTGTGGAGGAGTTCCAGAAGATGCTGGGCGACCTCAAGCTGCCCGGCGCCCCGGGGGCCGACGCGCTGATGCGCGCCCACCAGCGCAACCTGGAGGCGCTGTCCGCCGCCAACCGCATCGCCCTGGAAGGGGCCCAGGCCGTCGCCCGCCGGCACATGGAGATCATGCAGCAGACCATGGCGGAGCTGACGGACACGCTGAAGGCCCTGGCCGGTGGCGGCGGCCCGCAGGACAAGGCCGCCAAGCAGGCCGAGCTGCTGAAGGCCACCTATGAGCGCGCGGTGGCCAACACCCGCGAGATGGGCGAGCTGATCCAGAAGGCCAACGGCGAGGCGCTCGGCGCCCTGAACAGCCGCGTGGCCGAGGCGCTCGACGAACTGCGCGATCTGGTAAAGCAGACCAAAGGGTAACCCTCAGGCCTTCCGAAGCAGCAGCTTCGTCAGCCCGTCCGGCCCGGTTTCCTCAGCCAGCACCGCGTGGCCGTGCTCCCGCGCGCTGCGCGGCACGTTGCGCCGCGGCTCCTCGCCCTTCAGCACCACCAGCAGCGTCTGCCCCGGCGCCATCCGGTCCAGCGCCAGGCGGGTGCGCACGAAGGTCATCGGGCAGAGGTCGCGGGTGATGTCCAGCGTGCGGTCTGCTTCGGTGTTGCCGTCCTCGGCCATGGCCACGCCACCCCATCCCATGTTGTCGCGTTGCAAAAACGTCCGTTGCGAAGCGGTGTCGCCCGTTTCATATATACGGCAAGTCCAAACCCATGAAAGGGGCCGTGTATGTCCGACGACGCCGGAACTGCCGATGTATTGGCGCTGACAGCGCAGATCGTGTCGGCCCATGTCTCCAAGAACAACGTGATGCCAGACGCCCTGCCGGCCCTGATCCAGGACGTGTACCGCACGCTGTCCACCGTGGCGCGCGAGCCGGCGCAGGCCGACAAGCCGCAGCCCGCCGTGCCGGTGAAGAAATCCGTCTTCCCCGACCACATCATCTGCCTGGAGGACGGCAAGAAGCTCAAGATGCTGAAGCGCCACCTCAAGACCTCCTTCAACCTCACGCCCGACCAGTACCGGGAGCGCTGGGGCCTGCCGGCCGACTACCCCATGGTGGCGCCGGATTACGCCAGCCACCGCTCCTCCCTGGCCAAGAAGATCGGCCTCGGCACCAAGCCGCGCGCCCGGTGAGCAACGGCGGGGCATTCTGCCCCTGCATGGACACGGCGAGCCCCGATCGGCTACGCAGGTCCTGATACGGCACGGTGGGTTCGGCCACCCGTGCCGTTGGGCGCCGCCATGCCCTGAAGGCGTCATTGGGGGCATGGGCCACGGTGGGCACGGGAGATCGGATGGAAAGCCGCATCGAACGCCTCTGCGTCGAACGGGGCCTCAAGATGACGGGGCAGCGCCGCGTGATCGCGCGCGTCCTGTCGGATGCCGACGACCACCCCGACGTGGAGGAGCTGTACCGCCGCGCGGTGCAGCTGGATGCGCGCATCTCGATTGCCACCGTCTATCGCACCGTGCGCCTGCTGGAGGAGCGCGGCATCCTGGAACGCCGGGATTTCGGCGGCGGCCGCGCCCGCTACGAACCCACCGAGCACGGCCACCACCACCACCTGATCGACGTGGAAACCGGCCGCGTCATCGAATTCGAGGACCCGGAGCACGAGCGCGTGCTGAAGGCCATCGCCACCCGCCTCGGCTTCGACCTCGTCTCCCACCGGCTGGAGCTGTTCGGCCGCCGGCGGGAGGCACCTGCCCGCGACACGCCGGCCGCCGAGGCGCCCGCTCCGCGCGTGGCTGGCCGCCGCCCGTGATCACCCTGCCCACCTCCGCGCCCGATACCCCGGCCGACCCGGAGGCCGGTTTCGGCGAGCTGCGCAGCGGCACGCTCGGCGTGCGCATCGCCACCACCGCCGCCGAGATCGATGCCGCCCAGGCGCTGCGCTACCGCATCTTCTATGAGGAGATGGGCGCCCACCCGGATGAAGCCACCCACGCCACCCGGCGCGACCGCGACCGCTTCGATGCCGTGGCCGACCACCTGCTGGTGGTGGACCACGCCATCGGCCCCGGCCCGGAAGGCGTGGTGGGCACCTATCGCCTGATCCGCAGCCAGGCCGCCCAGCGCGCCGGCGGCTTCTACTCCGCCGACGAGTACGAGCTCGGCGCCGTGATCGCCTTCCCCGGCGAGGTGATGGAGCTCGGCCGCTCCTGCGTCGATCTCGCCCACCGCAACCGCGCCGTGATGCAGCTGCTGTGGCGCGGCATCGCCGCCTATGTCTTCCGCCACCGCATCGGCCTGATGTTCGGCTGCGCCAGCCTGCCCGGCACCGACCCCGACGCGCTGGCGACCGAGCTGACCTACCTGCACGCCCATCACCTGGCCCCGCCGGAGCTGCGCCCGCGCGCCGTCGCCTCCCGCTATGTGGAGATGCGGCGCATGGACCCCGCCGCGATCGCGCCGCTGCGCGCCCTGGCCGCCCTGCCGCCATTGATCAAGGGCTACCTGCGCCTGGGCGGCTTCGTCGGCGACGGCGCGGTGATCGACAGCCAGTTCAACACCGTGGACGTTGCCATCGTCGTGAAGACCGACCTCATCACCGACAAGTATTTCAAGCACTACGAACGCACCACACGGGAGCCGGAAGCATGAGCCGGTTCGACGTGATCATGACCTCCCCGCGCCTGGCCGAACCCGCGGTGGCGGTGCTGGAAGCGGCCGGCTGCACCATCCACTACATGCCGCCCTACCCCAGCGCCGAGGCCGTCGCGGCGCTCACCCGCGAGGTGCAGGCCCACGCCATCCTCACCCGCCAGGGCCCCGTCACCGCCGCGGCGCTGGATGCCTCCGCCCGCCTGTCGATCGTCGCGCGCCACGGCGTGGGGGTGGACGACGTGGACCTGGAAGGGGCCCGCGCCCGCGGCATCATGGTGGCCCGCGCGCCCGGCTCCAACACCCGCGCGGTGGCGGAGCACACGCTGGCCATGATCCTGGCCATGGCCAAGGATTTCCGCGCCCTGGGCGAGACCATCGCCGCCGGCAACTGGCGCGGCGCCACCATGAAGGTGCGCGACATCCGAGGCCTGCGCCTGGGCCTGCTCGGCTTCGGCGCCATCGCCCGCGACGTCGCCCTGCTCGCCCAGCCCTTCGGCATGGCCATCATGGCCCTCGGCCGCCCCGGCGGCGCCCCCGCACTCCCCAACGGCGTGGCCGCCGCGCCAGACCTGCCCACCCTGCTGCGCCACAGCGAGGTGCTCTCGCTGCACTGCCCCTATTCGCCGCAGACCCACCACATCATCGATGCCGCCGCCCTGGCCCAGATGCCCGCCAGCAGCTGGCTGGTGAACACCGCCCGCGGCGGCCTGATCGACGAAGCCGCCCTGCACGCGGCGCTGGACAGCGGCCACATCGCCGGCGCCGCCCTGGACGTGTTCGAAACCGAACCGCCCCCCACCACCTACGCCCTGCGCACCCACCCCCGCGTGCTCGCCACCCCGCACGTCTCGGGCGTCACCGACGGCTCGCTGGTCAACATGGGCCTCATGGCCGCCGAATGCATCGCCGCCCACCTCACCGGCCAGCCCGTCCCGGCAGAACGCATCGTGGTTGCGGGGAAGTAAGGCCAGGGCTCTGCCCTGGACCCGGCAGGGGCGCTGCCCCTGCACCCCGCCAGGGACCTGAGGTCCCTGGACCCACATGAGCTTCCGCCTTCGGCGGGGAGGGGCCGTCCGGGTGGTTCGATCGGCCTCGATGGCCCCTCCCCGCCGAAGGCGGAGAAGGTAAAGGGGTCTGGGGCCTAAGGCCCCAGCGGGATCCAAGGGCAGAGCCCTTGGTCGGGGTCCGGGGCGGAAGCCCCGGCCTTGCCTCCCCTCAACCAAGGAGATGCGTTTGCTGCGGATGGTGGCCTGGGGTGTGGTGTCGGCGTTGGCGTTGCCGCCGGTGCATCTGGTGCCGGTGTTGTGCCTGGCGGTGCCGGCGTTGCTGCGGGCGGTGGGCGGGCAGGCGCGGTGGCGCGGGGCGTTCGCGGCTGGGTTTGCGTTCGGGTTCGGGCATCATGTGGCCGGGCTGTATTGGGTGACCGAGGCGATCCTGTTCGAGGCGGCGCGCTATTGGTGGCTGGTGCCGTTGGCGGTGCCGGCGCTGGCGGTGGGGATGGCGCTGTTCATCGCGGTTCCGGTGGTGGTGGCGTGGCGCTTTCCGGCGGGCTGGCCGCGGGTGTTGGGGCTGGTTGGGGCCTGGGGCGTGGCGGAGCTGGCGCGGCAGTTCGTGCTGACCGGGTTTCCGTGGAACCCCTGGGGCAGCGTGTGGGCGGTGCCGGGATGGGCGGGCGACGTGATGCTGCAGCCGGCGGCATGGATCGGCGTGCATGGGCTCACATTGGTCACGTTGGCCTTGGCGGCCACGCCGCTGCTGGGGCGGCGGGCGGTGGCGGGTGGGCTGGCGGTGCTGGGGCTGTGGGCCGGGCTGGGCTGGTGGCGGCTGGGGCAGCCGGCGGGGGCGGCGCCGGGCGTGACGGTGATCCTGGTGCAGGGCAACGTGGAGCAGGGGCAGAAATGGGATCGCGGCCTGATGGCGGCGATCTTCGACCGGTACCTGGCCCTGACGCGGGAGGCGGTGGCGCGCAGCGAGGGCCCGGCGGTGGTGGTGTGGCCGGAGACGGCGAGCCCCTATCTGCTGGATCGCGACGCCGGCGCCTGGGCGATGATCGCGGCGGCCAGCCGGCGGGCGGATGGCGTGGTGCCGGCGCTGGTGGGCACGGTGCGGTTCGACGCGGCGCAGCGCCCCTACAACAGCCTGGTGGCGCTGGCCGGCGCGGGGCCGCCGGTGGGGCTGTACGACAAGTGGCATCTGGTGCCGTTCGGCGAGTACCAGCCCCGCTGGCTGCCGCTGCCGGTGGAATTCGGGCCCTCCGGTTTCCAGCCCGGCCCAGGCCCGGCCACGCTGCATGTGCCCGGGCTGCCGCCGGTGGCGCCGTTGATCTGCTACGAGGCGATCTTCCCGGGCCGCGTGCTGGATCCCGCGGATCGGCCGGCCTGGCTGGTGACGGTGACGAACGACGCCTGGTTCGGCAATTCCTCCGGCCCGCGCCAGCACCTCGCCGCCGCCCGGATGCGCGCGGTGGAGGAGGGGCTGCCGATCATGCGCGCGGCCAATACGGGCATCTCCGCCGGCTACGATGCCTTCGGGCGGGAGCTCGGCCGGATTGGCATGAACGAGATGGGGGCAGTTTCGCTGGCACTGCCAGGTGCGTTGCCGGCCACGGTGTTCGCGCAGTGGGGGTTGGCGGTGCCGGCGTTTCTATCGCTTTTGACGCTTTCAGTAGCGCTAGGTTGCAGTGGTTTGTCACGAATTCTCCACCGACGAGACAAGACAACGGGTGTTTCATAATTTGTTGACGATCTTGGGTTGCAGCGCTAAGGTTTCAGGCAACCAAGAACGGGTGGTCCATGCCGGGCTACGCGCGCTGGGCGGGGTGAGTCCGGGCAGGATGCCCGACAGCAGGATGGAGTAGGCATGTCGGGATCGATGGGTGACGGGGACGAAGAGCCCGGCGCACGCCCTGAGCGGGAGTCGCGTTCGAGCCCGATCGACGCCCATGTCGGCTCACGCATTCGCCTGCGTCGCACATTGCTCGGCATGTCGCAGGAGCGGCTGGGCGAGGCGCTGGGGCTGACCTTCCAGCAGGTGCAGAAATACGAGCGCGGCGTGAACCGGGTGGGTGCTTCCCGCCTGTTCGACCTGTCGCGCGTGCTCGATGTGCCGATCAGCTTCTTCTTCGACGACATGCCGGAACCGCTGGCGGCCAGCTATGGCGGCCAGCCCGCGGCGCTGGGTGCGCGGCGCAGCTTCGGCTTCGCCGACGGCCAGGAAAGCTTCGGCGGTGCCGCCGACGAGGCGATGAACCGGCGCGAGACGCTGGAACTGGTGCGCGCCTACTATCGCATCACCGATCCGGCGGTGCGCAAGCGGGTGTTCGAGCTGATCAAATCCCTGGTGCCCGAAGGCAGCGAGTAGCGACTGCTACTGCTGCGTGGCGGAGGGAGTGAACCCGGATTCGAACCTTCGCTGCTCGGGCGGAGCGGTTACCGCGCGGCTCCCGACACCGACCTACATCATCACAACGTAAACCAACTGGCATCCACTGGCCCTGCCGCCTTAACCAAGATCGTCAAGTCGGCCACCGTGTCATTGTTGATGTTGCCCTGGATGAGCAGAGTCCCTCCGCCCTGGTCCTGCCAGCGGAGCTGGCCTGGTGTACCGTTGAATGTTGCCGAGCCAATGAAGCTGAAGGCGTCGTCGGCCAGGGTGCTGGCGATGGCGTCGATGGCCGTGAGGTCCATCACCTCCCCTGCCACGCGGCTGAAATCCTGCAGCGTGGTGGCGTTGCTGGCGGCTGGTCCGATCGCGGTGGGTAGAAAGCGGAACACGTCCAGCCCGGCCTTGGCCACCACCGAGTCCAGGCCACCGCCGAGCAGGAACACGTCTGGCGCGTCGGTGCCGGTGAGGGTCTGGTTCGCGGAGGTGCTGGCGAAGTCGTCGTTGACGATCACGCCGGTGGCGGTTGCGGTGCCGATCTCCGTACCGGCACTGGACTCGCTTAGAGTGATAGTGAATCCCTCATCAGGCTCCACCTCGCTGTCACTGACCACCGAGACGACAATGGCCCTTGCGATTTCGCCAGGGGCAAACGCAACCTGCCCCGAAGTTAATGCCCCACCGTTGAAATCCTCCCGGCTAGTAGGACGCGGACCCGAACCGGTCACTACCCACTTGGCCGTGCTAGATAAGCTGGTATTCCCAGTCCGGAACAAAAAAAACGTCAATATCGTAGAATCTATATTAGACCTGTTGCGGAAGTCGGCGCTGGCTAGGGCAGGGCTGGCTTGAAGCTGGTGGATTCCCCGGTCACGGGGCGATAGGATTCATAGGACTCCTTCCGAGAGAAGGAATCCCCGTCGTGCGGCAGCGTTCGTTCTCTTTGCGGCTTCTCCGCAGCGCCTGTTTCCGTCGCCTCACCGGCGTGAGCGTGCCGACGTTCGATGGCATGGTGGCGCAACTGCGCGCGCCCTGGGAGGCGGCCGAGCGGCGCAAGGCCAAGTCCGGCCGGCCGCGGGAGGTCGGGGGGCTGGAGGATCACCTGCTGATCATGCTGCTGTATTACCGCTGCTACGTCACCCAGGAGTTCATCGGCTTCTTCTGGAACGTGGACCGCAGCGTGATCTGCCGGGCGATCCGGCGCATCGAGGCGCATGCCCACCCGCTGTTCGGCGTCCGGCGCGACCCCAAGATCACGCGGCGGGAGGCAGAGGCACTGATCGTGGACTGCACCGAGCAGCCGATCCAGCGCCCGGGTGCGGATGCGGTGCAGCGGGAGCACTATTCGGGCAAGAGGAAGCGCCACACGCTGAAGACCGAATACGTGGTCACGGCCAAGGGGCGCATCGCCAGCGTCTCGGACTCGCATCCGGGCAGCCGCCACGACCTCACCATCCGCCGCGAGGGGGACTGTCTGAATTTCCGTGTATGGCCGGTCGGTTAAGCGACACGGTCAGGCAATTGCCCGGGCAAAGCGGTCGCCGAAGAGAACGGCGAACTGTGCCTTCGCCATGGCCCACTCACGT
>JBIKOJ010000317.1:0-4174 GCA_044358135.1 Acetobacteraceae bacterium
GGCACCCTCGTGGCCGAACTCTACCGCCCGGGCCCAGACCGCTCGCTCCACAGCCTCTGGTCCACCCACACAAGCTTCGGCCCCCAAACCCTCCACGACCTGCGCTCCATCAGCACAAGCGTCACCGGCCTGCTCTACGGCATCCTCCTCCACCGCGGCGAAGTCCCTGCCCTCGACACCCCCGTCCCCGCCCTCTTCCCCGAACACCCGCATTTGGCCGACCCCGCCCGCCAGGCCATCCGCATCCGCCATCTCCTCACCATGTCCGCCGGCCTCGACTGGACCGAGCCCTCCCCCGTCCGCCGCGTCACGTCCTCCGACGAAACCGGCCTCACCTACCGCCGCACCGCCTACCCCTATGTCTTCGCCCGCCCCGTCACCGCGCCCCCCGGCCAGGTCTTCACCTACAGCGGCGGCCTTACCGCCGTGCTCGCCGAGATCATGGTCCGCGCCACCGGCCGCCTACTCCGCGAGATCGCCGCCGCGGAACTCTTCACCCCGCTCGGCATCACCAGCTGGGAATGGGTCGGCAATCTCTTCGGCACGCCCCTCGCCGCCGCCGGCCTGCGCCTGCGCCCGCGCGACCTGCTCAAGATCGGCGCCATGATGCTCAACGAAGGCACCTGGCAGGGCCGCCAGATCGTCCCCGCCGTCTGGATCGCGGAATCCACCGCGCCCCACATCCCAGCCGAACCCCTCGGGGCCTACGGCTACCAGTGGTGGGCCACCGCAACCCCCTGGCGCGGCCACTCCCTCCCCACCGCCACCGCCATCGGCAATGGCGGCCAACGCCTCACCCTGGTCCCCGCCCTCGGCGTCGCCATCGCGATCACCGCCGGCGACTACAACAGCCCCGCCATCAACCGCGCGCTGGACGAAACCCTCAAAACCCTCGTCGCCACCATTAAGCCCTAGCCGCCGCCGCCCAGCCCGCTAAACTCCCACATCCCCGACAAAGTCCCACCACGTCGCACAACCAAGGGTTGTGCAACTTTCCCCGTCAAGGCGCGATTCTTGCATCGAGCCCTGTTCCCTTTCCCTCCCGGCGAGGCTTCCCATGCGCCTAGGCGTCTTCCTCTTCCACGAATCCCGCAACCCCGGCGCCGACCACGCCACCATTCATGAGGCGGTCGCCGAGGCCCAACTCGCCGAGCAGCTCGGCATGGATGCCGCCTTCCTCGCCGAACACCATTTCGACGGCAACTGCGTCTACGTCGACCCACCCGCCTTCGCCGCCGCCCTGGCCATGGCGACAAAGCGCATCAAGATCGGCTTCGCCGTCCTGCAAACCTCGCTCTACCACCCGCTGCGCATGGCCGAGCAGCTCTCGCTGATCGACAACCTCTCCAACGGCCGCCTCATCGTCGGCCTCGGCCGCGGCTCCATGGTCAACCTGCACGAATACGCCGGCTACCAGATCGACCCCGCCACCGCGCAGGACCGCTTCGAGGAGATTGAGCAGATCCTCCTCAAGTGCTGGAATGGCGAGCGCGTCAGCCACCAGGGCACCTACTGGAACTTCGAAATCCCGATGCTTCGCCCGCGCCCCTACACCAAGCCCCACCCGCAGATCCTGCGCTCCGTCGCCTCGGAAGCCTCGCTGGCCGCCCAGGCGCGCCAGGGCCGCCCTGTCCTCATGGCCGCCGCCACCGCCAAGGGGGCCGCCCGCAACATCGCCGTCTACCGCGAAGCCGCCAGCGAGGCCGGCTTCACCACCCAGCAGATCGACCACGCCATCTCCCAGTGCTGGGTCGCCCGCACCGTCATCCTCGCCCCCACCGATGCCGAAGCCAACGACGTCGGCCTGCCCTATTTCAGGCAGATGCAACAATACCGGGCAGCCCAATCCACCGCCTTCGAAGCCCGCGTCGCCGAGCAATCCTCCAAATCCACCCCGCCCGTCCTCTGCGGCGCCCCGGATACCGTCCGCGAAGACTTCACCTCCCTCGCCGCCACCGGCATCGGCGGCTGCATCATCCGCTTCCGCACCGGCCCCATGCCCGCCGAGTTCTCCCAGCGCGCCCTGCGCCTCTTCATGTCCGAAATCGCCCCCGACCTCACCCGCCAACCCGTCCCCGCCGAATAATCGTCTCTCCCCCCTGCCCTTCAGCAGGGGGGAGCCGGAGGGGGGCTCTTTCCACCCCTCCGCGCACCCCCATCCCAAAAGAAAAAGCCCGCCAGGCACACCACCCGGCGGGCTCCTTTCATCCCAAGCGCGATCTGTCAGGCCGAACGCCGCCGCCGCGCCGCCACCAGCCCCGCCAGCGCCATCCCCAGCACGCCCAGCGTCCCCGGCTCCGGCGTCGCCGTCTCGAACGCCGAACCCTCCGGCGCCGTCAGCCGCAGGATGCGGTCCGTCTGCGTCACCAGCAGCGTCCCGTTCGGGTCCACCTGCACGAAATCCCCGCGCGATCCGCCGTTGGCCAGCAGCGTCGGCGTCCCCGTCGCCAGCTCCACCAGGTACAGATTGCCGCTGTTCGTGTTCGCCACCAGGTACCCGGCCAGGTCGCCCACCCCCAGCGCCGTGCCGTCCACGCTGTCGTTCAGGTCGAACCGGTTCTCCTGCCCGAAGGCCGGCGCCCCGTTCACCCCGGTGGAGAACTGCACCACCCCGTCGAAATCCGCCGCATACAGGTGCTTGCCATCGGCACTCACCGTCATGCCGTCATACGTCCCGCTGGTCAGCTGCACCGTGGCCCCGGTCGCCGTATCCACCTCGAAAATGCCCGTGTTGCCGCCGGTGGCACTCACATACATCCTGCCCGAAACCGGGTTGGTCGCCAGCCCGGTCGGGAACGTCAACTGCATGCTCGTCGTCAGCGTGCTCTGATACGCGCCGGCGTCGCTCAGCCTCTCGATCGCATGGCCGTACTGGTTCGCCATGAACACCTGCCCACCGGCAATCGCCAAATCCACCGGCTGCTGGGCGCCGAACGTATGCCCAATGGTCGCATTCGCCACGGTCTGGTTGTCCGCATTGGTCGCAAACCGGTAGATGTCCCCGGTATAGTTCGCCACCAGCACCCCGCCGCTCGCCGGGAACTCGATCCCCAGCGGCCCGCAGCAGAACCCCGTGGTCGGAAACCCGGAAGCGAAGGTGCTCAACCCCCACCCGGCCGTCGTCGCCGCCGGCGTCAGCGCCATCTGCGCCTGCGCTCCACCCGCTGCCAGCCCGCCCAGAATCAACGGCACGGCCAATACCGCCGCCCTCAAGAACAATGTCATCGGAAACGCCGTCTCCCTGCGATCGCTCCGCCGGAAACCTCTGCGGGGCTTCGCCAGGCGGGCGCACAGGCCCCGTCCTTCCAACGACAGTTCCGCTCGACCGTTCCGGCGCCAAATGCCCGAATGTAACGGCTTGCTTAAGAATATGGCAATCTCCCGGTAATGAAATTTTTTCTAACTACCTCTTGCATTCCTCCGCCGCTGGGCGTATAGTCCTATCCATGACATGGGCATGGCACAACCCCGTACCGGTTGCACACGACCACCCGCCCCACCCGGGGCTGGATCTGATCGCGCGCCTGGAATCCGTCTTCCTCCCCCTCCTCCTGCGCATCGCCGAATTCGCCAGCCGCCTGCCCGCCCTGCCCCATCTCGCCCTCCTCACCCCCGCCCCTCTCCTCCTGGCGCGCATCCTCCTGGCCCGCACCCGCCTCGCCCGCGCCCACGCCCGCATCGCAGCCCTCCTGCACCGCCTCGCCGAAGGCACCTGGCAGCCCCCGCGCCCGCACACTCCCCGTCCGTCCCGCAAGCGCGCCCCCGCGCCCTACCTCCCCCGCCGCAAAGGCTGGCTCGGCCACGTGACGGATCACCACGTCCGCGCCCACGCCAGCCAGCTCACCTACCTCCTCAACGATCCCGGCACCCAGGCCATCCTGGCCCGCGCCCCCGCCCAGGCCCGCGCCACCCTCGCCCGCCTCCTCCGCGGCCCCGCTCGCCTGCTGGCGCTCGATCTCCCCACCCAACTCCAGTTCGCCGGCCCCCCGCGCCCGCCCCGAATCCGCAAGCCGCGCCCCCGGCCCGAACGCCCCCAGGGCGTCCTCCCCACCGACCGCCCCATCCCCCGCAACGTCCTCGCCTTCGCCCGCTACAACCGCCGAAGATTCGGAAAAGGCGCCTGAGCCCCCATGCCAACCCGCGACTCAATCATTCCACTATCAAAATCATCGTG
>JBIKOJ010000140.1:0-14097 GCA_044358135.1 Acetobacteraceae bacterium
CCCGATCACGTCCGCATCCTTGGGTCCAGCACGTCGCGCAGGCCGTCGCCGAGGAGGTTGAAGCCGAGCACCAGGGTGGCGATGGCGATGCCGGGGAAGGTGGCGAGCCACCAGGCGCGGTAGATCACGCTGCGGCCTTCGTTGAGCATGGAGCCCCAGGAGGGGGTGGGGGGTTGGGCGCCGAGGCCGAGGAAGGAGAGCGAGGTTTCGATGATGACGGCGACGGCCATGGTGAAGCTGGCGATCACCAGCACCGGGCCGATGATGTTGGGCAGGATGTGGCGGATGATGATCCAGCTGTTGCTGCGGCCCAGGGCGCGGGCGGCGAGGACGAATTCGCGGTTGCGCAGCGCGATGACTTCGCCGCGCACGATGCGGGCGAAGCCGGACCAGGTGACGAGGCCGGTGGCGATCATGGCGCCGCCGAGGCCGGGGCCGATGACGGCGACGAAGAGAAGGGCGACGAGGATCAGCGGGAAACCCCAGACGAGGTTGATGAGGTTGGAGAGCACCGCATCCGTGCGGCCACCGTGGTAGCCGGCGAGGCAGCCGATGGTGATGCCGATCAGCATGGAGACGGTGGTGACGATGCCGCCCACCTGGAGCGAGACGCGTGCGCCGTAGACGAGGCGGCTGAGGATATCGCGGCCGAACTGGTCGGTGCCCAGCGGGTAGCTTTCGGTGCCGGGCGGTTCCAGGGAGACCATCAGGTCTTGTTCCGCGAAGGGGTGCGGGGCGATCCAGGGGGCGAGGAGGGCGACGAGGCAGAGCGTGAGGACGATGACGAAGCCCACCATGGCCGAGCGGTTGGTGGCGAAGCGTTGCAGGAAATCGCGCCAGGGGGAGAAGGGGGCGCCGCTGGCTTCCGCGTCCCACGCGGCCGGTGGCGGCTTGGTTTCGGCGTCCATCAGAACTTGATCCGTCGGTCGGCCGCCGCATACAGCACGTCGGCGAGCAGGTTCGCGAGCAGCACGGCGATTCCCAGCAGGGTGAGCACGGCCTGCACGATGGGGTAGTCGCGCGCGATGATGGCGTTCACCAGCATGGAGCCCATGCCGGGCCAGGCGAAGATCGTTTCCACGATCACGGCCCCGCCGACCACGCCGCCGATATGCAGGCCGAGCAGGGAGATCACGGGGATGACCGCGTTCTTCAGCGCGTGCAGGTAGACGATGCGGCCGGGGCGCAGCCCCTTGGCGCGCAGGGTGCGCACGAAATCCTGGCGCAGCACTTCCAGCACGGAGGAGCGCACCATGCGCGCCACGATGGCGGTGTATTGCAAGCCGAGCGTGACGGCCGGCAGCACCAGGTGGGCCGCGGTGCCGCTGCCGGTAGCGGGCAGCCAGCGCAGTTGCACGGCGAAGACCAGCACCAGCAGCAGGCCGAGCCAGAAGTTGGGGATGGAGATGCCCACCAGCGCGAAGGCCATCGCCCCCTGGTCGATCGCCGTGTTCTGCTTCACGGCGGCGATCACGCCGAGCGGGATGGCGATGCCGTAGGCCAGCAGCAGCGCCAGCCCGCCCAGCATCAGGGAGTTCGGCACGGTGTCGCGGATCAGCACCGCCACTTCCTTGCCGGACTTGATGGAGCGGCCGAGGTCGCCGGCGAAGGCGCGCTCCATGTAGCGCCAGTATTGCACCAGGATCGGCTGATCGAGCCCGAGCTGCACCCGTGCGGCCTCGCGCTGCTCCGCCGTGGCCCAGGGGCCCAGCACCAGCTCGCCGGGGTCCACCGGGATCATCCGCATGGCGGTGAACACCACCAGGGAGATGACGAAGGCCATCGGCACCAGCAGCGCCAGGCGGCGCATCACGTAGCGCAGCATCAGCTTATCCTTCGGCGCGTCACCTCAGGATTTCGCCAGCCATACGTCGTGCATGCGTGGATACAGGCTGGCGGCGTTGGGCACGTAGCCACGCACCTTCTTGCTCATCACGTAGATGTCGAGCGGGTGGTACACGGGGATGATCGAGCAGAGGTCGCCGTGCAGGTGCTTCTGCATCGCCTTGATGTGCGTCATCCGTTCCGGCAGCGTGGTGGAGGCGCGCATGCGGCCGATGATCGCATCCATCTCGGCATCGCGGATGCGGGCGCGGTTGGTCGCCGGGATGTTTCCGGAATGCAGCCACCAATCCATGATCGTGTCTGGCCCATCCCACAGGTAGAAGCCGGTGAGGATGCCGAAATTGCCAGCCAGGGTGCGGGCGGACAGGGTTTGGCCATCCAGCGTGACGATCTTCAGCTTGATGCCGATGCGCGCGGCCATGGCCTGCACCACCTGGGCGAGCTGGGTGATCTCCGACAGGGCGATCACCACCATCTCGGGTTCCCAGGGCTTGCCCTCGAATTCCACGAAGCCGTCGCCGTTGGTGTCCTTCAGGCCGGCTTCCGCCAGCAGCGCCTTCGCCTTTGCGATGTTGTAGGGGAAGTAGCCGGTGGTTTCCGGCAGGTACTGGTCCTTGAAGGTGGGCGGGACCAGCGAGTACGCCTCCACGCCCTGGCCGAACAGCAGCCGGTCGATGATCGGCTTGCGCTGGATGGCATGCGCCATGGCCTGGCGCACGCGCTTGTCGTTCCAGGGGGCAACTTCGCTGTTGAAGTAGATGGTGCGCGCCGCCGGCATCGGCTTGGTGATGACGGTGAGGTTGGGGTTCTGCCGCAGCCGGTCCACGTCGGCCAGGGTGGGCTGGACGATGATGTCCATGTCCCCGGCCTCGATCGCCGCAGTGGCCGCCGCCGCATCGGCGAAGTGGCGATAGACGATGCCGTCCAGATGCGGCGGGCCCTGGTTCTTCACGAAGGGCGGTGCCCAGGCATAGGCGTCGTTGCGTTCGATCACCAGCTTGTCGCCCGGCGTGAACTCCTTCAGCTTGAAGGCGCCGGTGCCGTCGATGCCGTTCACGCCATAGGCATCCTTGCCGAGCTTGTCGTAGGTCTTCGGGTTGTGGATGCTTGAATAGACCGTGTACAGAATGAACGGCAGGTTGGGGTCCGGCTGCTTCAGCTTCACCTCGGTGGTCAGCTCGTCGATCACGGTGATCGTATCCACCGCGGAATAGGAGCCCTTGAAGCCGAAGAATCCCTTGGGGTCCTTGGCCTGCTCGAACCACCACTTGATGGCGTCGGAGGTGACGGGATCGCCGCTGTGGAACTTGATCCCGGGCTTCAGCTTGAAGGTCCACACGAGGCCGTCGGCGCTGGTGGTCCAGGTGGCGAGGTGCGGCACGTATTCGCCTTCCGGCGTGCGCGTCAGCAGCCGGTCGTAGATGTGCTGGGTGGCGTCGGTCATCCAGGTGGTGTTGAGCTGGTTCATGCGCTGCGGCTCCACCGAGAGCCCGTAGCGCAGCACGCCGCCCTTCACCGGCGCTTCCTGCGCCATGGCGGGCTGAGGTGGGGGAAGGGCCGAGGCCCCGGCCAGAACGGCCGCCGATTTCAGCAAGCCGCGGCGTGAAACCCTGTGTGAACGCGAAGCGTCAGCCATGGGAGTCCCCCTCTGTCGGATGCAGGCGCAGTCGTCGTGTCGTCAGTCCCTCAGCGAAATCAAAATCACTCAGCCAATCCGGTCGTGCGGATGCGGCCCCACCCAGGCGCGGTTGAACCGCCCGGAGCCATCAGCCACGAACCGCAGCAATTCGCCGCGCACCTGGCTGCCCAGCAGGCGGAACGCGTGCTCTCCTTCGGGCACCAGCGAAACGGTTTCCATCACCGCGCCGCCCGTGGGCAGCGTTCCCGGTGACAGCATCACCAACTGCCCGTCGCGCCGTACGATCTCCATGTCGCCCAGCACCCAGCGGTAGCGGCCGAGGTAGCGATCCCATTCCACCGGCATCGGGCCCGGCGCCGCAGCGGCGCGCGCCGCCATTCGCCGCACCACGGGAACCAGAAGATCCAGCGCGTGGCTGGAAAGATTGACACCCACACTGCCGTCGCTGCCATTGGTGAACACCGCCACGCCGAGCCGATCGGGCACCGACAGCACCACGCGGCAGGTGAACCCATGCACCCCGCCGCCATGCTCGATCCGCGTATCCCCGCCCGGGGTGCGGTGGATGCGCCAGCCGATCCCCTGCCCCCAGCTCCAGTCCGGCGCCACCCAGACCGGCCGGTGCATCTCCGCCACGCTCGCCGCCGCAAGCACTGGGGAAGCGCCATCGAACTGGGAGGCAATGAACCTGGCCATATCCGGCGCGGTGGCATGCATCGACCCGCCGGCGCTGATCCCGCCGAGGTCCTGGTGCGGCAGCACCTTCGGCGGCCAGCCTCCGCGCGCATATCCCGTGGCCAGCTGCGCCTTCTGCTGCCCCGCCAGCTTCGGCGCACTCGCCGCCATGCCCAGCTTCGCCATCACACGGCCGGCGATGCTGTCCTCCCACGCCTCTCCTGTAAGGCGCGACAGCGCGTGGCCCAGCAGCGCGATGGCGAGGTTGGAGTATTTCCACTGCACGCCCGGCGGAAAGGGCTGTTCGGTGTTCGCCAGCTCCGCCATCAGCCGTTCCACTGGCGGAAAGTCCACGGAATCCCAGTAGCCAACAGGGGAATCCTTCGCCAGCCCCGAGGTGTGGGTCACCAGGTGCCGCAGCGTGATCGGCGGATGGCCCGCGTGCCGCCGCGGCACCGGCACGTCCGGCACGATCTCCTGCACCGGATCATCCAGCCGCAGCTTGCCGGCATCGCGCAGCTGCATCAGCAGGGTCGCGGTGAACAGCTTGGTGATGGAGCCGACGGCATAGACGGTATCCGCCGTCGCCGGGCGCCCGGTGGCGAGGTCCGCCAGCCCAAAGCCCTTCGAGAAGATCGTGTCCTGGCCGTGCACCACGGCCACGGACAAGCCCGGCGCCGCCTGCGCCGCCATGTCGGCCGCGATGCGCGCCTCCAACAGCACCAAGGCGGCCGCGATTTCAGGAGCAACAGCCGTAGCCACCATCCGTCAGTCCCTTCCAAAGGAAGACCACAGAACGACGCTCGCGGTTGAAAACCCTACTCCGGCCCGGGAGCGAGTCAAACGAATTGCAGGCCGTATCTCGGAAATCTGCCGCCGCCACGCAGCAATCGCCCAATCGGCGGGCAGCACGCCCATTTCGGCAGCAAAAAGGGCCGCGGCACTGGGCAGCGGCCCTTTAAGCAAGCAAGGTCTTCTTTTTCTGAAGAAAAAGAAGCAAAAAGACTTTATTCTCTTGCGCCTCGTTCAATCCATCCAGCACGCGCGCCAGCAAATAAAAGTTTTTTGGTTCTTTTTTTCAAAATAGAACCGCTTTCTTGCTCTTACATCCCGCCAGGATAAACCGGCCCGCCGCCACCCTCGGGCGTAACCCAGTTGATGTTCTGCGTCGGGTCCTTGATGTCGCAGGTTTTGCAATGCACGCAGTTCTGCCCGTTGATCTGCAGCTTTGGATTGCCCTCTTCGGCGCCGACGATCTCGTACACCCCGGCCGGGCAGTAGCGGATTTCCGGGCTGCGGTACTTGGCCCAGTTCACCGCGATGGCCTTTTCCGGGTCACGCAGCTGCAGGTGTACCGGCTGGTTCTCCTCGTGGTTGGTGTTGCTGATGAACACCGAGGAGTTGCGGTCGAAGGTCACCTTGCCATCCGGCTTCGGGTATTCGATCGGCGTGCTCGCCGCCGCCGGCTTCAGCGTGGTGTGGTCGGGGTGCGGGTGGTGCAGCGTCCAGGGCGCGCGGCCGCGCAACAGCAGCGCATCCACGGCCGAGGCCGCGAGCCCGCCGTACAGGCCCCATTTGGCGAAGGCGGGGCGGATGTTGCGCACCTTCTGCAGCTCGTCGTGCAGCCAGCTTTCGCGGAAGGCGTCCTCATAGCTGGCGGGCTCCGCCGGGTTGCTTTCATCGGCGAGGCACAGCGCCACGGCTTCGGCGGCCAGCATGCCGGACTTCATCGCCGTGTGCGTGCCCTTGATCTTCGGCACGTTCAGAAACCCCGCGGTGTCGCCCACCAGGCAGCCGCCGGGGAAGGTCAGCTTCGGCAGGCTCTGGATGCCGCCCTCGCTGATGGCGCGCGCGCCATAGGCGATGCGCCGCCCGCCCTCGAAATGCGGCCGCATGGAGGGATGCGTCTTCAGCCGCTGCATCTCCTCGAACGGCGACAGGTACGGGTTGGTGTAGTCCAGCCCCACCACGTAGCCGTAGCTCACCAGGTTCTTGCCCCAGTGATAGAGGAAGGAACCGCCATAGGTGCCGCTGTCCACCGGCCAGCCGATGGTATGGATCACCAGGCCGGGCTTGTGGTTCTCGGCCGGGATCTCCCACAGCTCCTTGATGCCGATGCCGTAGGTCTGCGGGTCCCGCCCCTCGCGCAGATTGTAGCGCACCAGCAGCTGCTTGGTGAGCGAACCGCGGCAGCCTTCGGCGAAGATGGTGTAGCGGGCGCGCAGCTCCATGCCGGGGGCGTAGTTCGGCCCCTGCTCGCCCTCGCGGGTGATGCCCATGTCGCCGGTGGCGATGCCCACCACGCGGCCGTCTTCCTCCAGCACCTCGGCGGCGGCGAAGCCCGGGTAGATCTCCACGCCCAGCGCCTCGGCCTGCGTGCCCAGCCAGCGGCACACATTGCCCAGCGAGGTGATGTAGTTGCCGTGGTTGTGCATCGTGGGCGGAGTCGGCAGGCGGATATCGGCCACCGGGGTGAGGTACAGGAACTTGTCCGTCCCGGCCGGGGTCATCTCCGGCAGGCCGTCGCTGGTGCGCCAATCGGGCAGCAGCTCATCCAGCGCCCGCGGCTCGATGATCGCGCCGGAGAGGATATGCGCGCCGACCTCGCCGCCCTTTTCCACCACGCACACCGCGGCATCCGGGGCGAGCTGTTTCAGCCGGATCGCCGCGGCCAGGCCCGAAGGGCCGGCGCCGACGATCACGACATCGAATTCCATCTGCTCGCGCGCAACTGCGTCCGACATGCATCCTCCTTGGTCCGGCAAGCCTCCGCCCACCGGCCGACTCCCAATGCCCCAGATATGGGCCTGCCTGCAAATTACGGACAGACGCAGGAATGCGCAAAATCCGCCCGCCGGGTTACAATGCCGCCATGGACGTGCTCGAGGCCCTGCGCCTGCAGATCGAATGGGGAGCCGACGAGGCCCTGGCGGACCTTCCGCTGGACCGCCTGGCCGCGCCGCCGCCGCGCGCCCCTGCCCCGCCGCCGGCGTCGCGCCCCGCCGCGCAGCCCACGCGCCCTGCGCCCTCCCAGCCCGCCATCCTCGCGGTCCCCGGCATGGCCCAGGCCGAGCGCGCGCGCGACATCGCCGCGGCCTGTGCCACGCTGGAGGAACTGCGCGCCGCCCTGGCCGCCTTCGATGGCTGCCCGCTTTCGGCCACGGCCACCAACCTGGTGTTCAACGACGGCAACCCCGAGACCGAGCTGATGCTGATCGGGGAGGGCCCGGGGGCGGATGAGGATCGCGCCGGCAAGCCCTTCGTCGGCAAATCCGGCCAGTTGCTCGATCGCATGCTCGCCAGCATCGGGCTGGACCGCACCAAGTGCCTGATCACCAACGTCGTGTTCTGGCGCCCGCCCGGAAACCGCACGCCCACGGATGCCGAGGTGCAGGCCTGCCTGCCCTTCCTTTATCGCCAGATCGCGCTGGTGCGGCCGAAGCGCCTGCTTTTGGTTGGCGGGCTCTCCGCCAAGGTGCTCACCGGCAACCCCGCCGGCATCCTGCGCTCGCGCGGCAAGTGGGTGCAGGTGCAGGTGCCGGGCCTGGAAGCCCCCCTGCCCGCCCTGCCCACGCTGCACCCGGCCTATCTGCTGCGCACGCCCGGCGCCAAGCGCGAAGCCTGGGCCGATCTGGTGTTGCTGCGCCGCACCCTCGACCAATCGTGAACAAACCTTTCAATTCACACAGGTCGGTAAACAACTGATTGACAATAGCCCGTCTCAATCGGGCATCCGCGTCCCATTTGTGGGTGTTGAAGGATTGGCCCTCCAGCACCTACTCCAGGGGCATGCGAGGGACCGGAACAACGTTCTCCCGCCTTCCCGCCGCCCGGGCCTTGATGCTCGGTGCCGTGGTTCTCGCCGCATCCGCGGTACCGAAGGCGTATTCACAAGCCCAGCCCAACGAGGATACGGCGTTCGCCGTGCCCCGCGTGTCCCCCTACGGCCCCGGCGCTGGTGGCCCCTCCCTGCTCCAGCCCTTGCCGCCCAGCGAAGCCGCACGGTGGCGCCGGCTGTTCGCGCTGCAGGCCCGCGGCGACATTGCCGAGGCGGTGCGCCAAGCCCTGCATCTCGACCTCGAAACCCCGCTCGCCCAGGAACTGCACGGCCATCTGCTGGCCGACCGGCATTTGGGCCCGCATACCCGCACTTCGGCCGAGGACCTCCAGGCCTGGCTGGTCCGCTGGCCCACCCTGCCCGATTCACCGGCGATCCATGCGCTGCTGAAGCGCCGCCTGGCCCGTGGCACCGCCATTCCCCCCGCCCCCGTGCTCGCCAGCCTTTCCTCGGCCGATCCCACGCCGATCCCCGAGGAAACCGAGCCGGCTGGCCGAGGCCTTGCCCGCCTGCCGGACATCGACCGTGCGGTGCGGGAAGCCGCCCGCAGCGGGCCCGCTGGCGCCGCCGCCCGCGTCCTCCGCTCCGCCGGCCCCCTCCCCCCCGGCTATGCCGCCCTGCTGCGCGGCGAGGCCGCCCAGATCCTGTTCGCCCTGAACCGGGACAAGGAGGCGTGGGACATCGCCGCCCCCGGTGCCGAGGCATGCCTGCGCACGGACTCGTCGGCCTGCGTCACGGTCGCCCATCCCGGCCACTGGGCCGGCATGGCCGCCTGGCGCATGGGCCGCATGGCCGATGCGCGAGACATGTTCCGCCTCGCCTGGAACGCCGATATCGGCACCCCCGCCCAGCGCGCCACCGCCGCCTTCTGGGCCGCGCGCGCCCAGCTGCGCCTGGGCGAGGAGGCGGCCCACCGGCTTTGGCTCACCCGCGCCGCCCAGCACCCCCGCACCTTCCACGGCCTGCTGGCCCGACGCATGCTGGGCCTTTCGCTCGACGGCGATGCCCTGCCCCGCGAAACCCTGGGTGAGGCGGATATCGAAGCCGTGGCCGCCCACCCGGCCGGGCTGCGCGCCTTCGCCCTGCTGCAGATCGGCCAGCGCGACCGGGCGGAGGCGGAACTGCGCCTGCTCTGGCCTGAGGCACAGGCCTCCCCCGGCCTGCCCCGCGCCGTGATGCTGGTGGCTGAGCGCGCCGGCCTGCCCGCCCTGGCCGCCCAGCTCGCCGAACTGGCAGAGGCCGCCGATGGCCGCCCGCGCAGCCGTACCCGCTTCGCCATGCCCCGCCTGCGCCCGGCCGGCGGTTTCACCACCGATCCCGCGCTGGTCTATGCCATTGCGCGCATCGAATCGAACTTCGATGCCGCCGCCGTCTCCCCCGCCGGGGCGCGCGGGCTGATGCAGATCATGCCCGGCACCGCCCGCTTCCTGGCCGGGCTGGCCGAGGATTCCGAACGCCTGCCCGCCCTGCACGACCCTGCCGTGAACCTCAGCCTGGGCCAGCGCTACCTCAACTTCCTCGCCGCGACGGACATCGTCGGCGGCGACAAGCTGAGGCTTTTGGCCAGCTACAACACCGGCCCCGGCGCCTTCGCCCGCTGGGGGGCCGCGATGCGCGACCAGGGCGACCCGCTCCTGTTCCTGGAGGCCATTCCGGTGGACGAGACCCGCGCCTTCGTGCCGCGCGTGCTGGCGCATACCTGGCTCTATGCCCACCGCCTCGGCCTGCCGACGCCCTCGCTCGACGAACTGGCCGCCGGCGCCTGGCCGCGCTACGCTTGGGACAGCACCGCGGCGGCCACGCTCCACTGATCCCGGCCCCGCCCCAGGGGAGTGCCGCCATGGCCAAGCTCGACGAATCCCGCCCCTTCCTGCCCGTCAACATCGCCGTGCTCACGGTCTCGGACACGCGCACGCTGGAGACCGACACCTCCGGCGCCACGCTGGCCGAACGCATCGCGAAGTCTGGCCATCGCGTGGCCGAGCGCGCGATCGAGAAAGACGAGCCGGACCTGATCGAAGCCCATCTGCGCCGCTGGATCGCCGACCCGGCGGTGGACGTGGTGATCACCACCGGCGGCACCGGCATCACCGGCCGGGACGTGACGCCGGAAGCCTTCGACCGCGTGCTGGAAAAGCGCATCGAAGGGTTCGGCGAACTGTTCCGCATGCTGAGCTATCAGAAGATCGGCACCTCCACGATCCAGTCCCGCGCCATCGGCGGCGTGGCCGGCGGGACCTACCTGTTCGCCCTGCCCGGCAGCACCGGGGCGGTGAAGGATGGGTGGGACGATATCCTGGTCTGGCAACTGGATAACCGGCACCGGCCGTGCAACCTGGTGGAACTGATGCCGCGGTTGCAGGAGCATTTGAAGGCAGCGGAATGAAGGAAAGAGTCTTCTTTTTTCTGAAGAAAAAAGAAGCAAAAAAGACTTCATTCGTTTGATGCGGAGAGGCCCGTTCCTCCCCGCATCAAAGTCATGAAAGTTTTTTTGGTTCTTTTTTTCAAAAAAGAACCTTCTTTCTTATAATCTTCTATCGTATCCACGTCGCTCAAGGTCCTTATCCGGGCCACCCTGCGCCCGCCAAAGTTGGCCAGCGTATCCGTCAGCGCATGCTCCGTGGACCAGCGCACCCCGGCGAAGGGCCGCGCCACGCGCCGGGGCCCGAAGCCCACCAGCCAGTAGCCGCCATCGGCTGCCGGCCCGAACACCGCATCCGCCCGGCCCAGCGCCGCGAAGGCGGCCAGCGCGTCCTCGGCGCTGGCGCGGGGGATGTCGCTGCCAACGATCACCGCGCGCCGGGACAGTGCCAGCACCCGGGCCATCCGCGCGCCGAGGTCGCCTGGCCCCTGCTGCACGCGTGGCACGCCGCGCAGGCCGGGGATGAACCCGCCGGTGACCGCCAGCACGGTGCGGAACCGACGGTCTTTGGCGAGATCGCGCACCAAGCGGTGCAGCGTGGCGAGGTGGAAGCGCAGCGCGGCGCGGTCGCCGATCTGGCGCGCCAGGCGGCGCTTCACCCGGCCCAGGCGGGGGGCACGGGTGAAGACGAACACGGTGTCTTTAGCCATAGAGCCGCGCGATCACCCGGGGCGGGACGCCCAGGAAATAAAGGCTGAGGCAAGCCAGGTTGCGCGCCGAACGGGTGGTCCAGCCATCGCGCCGCCACTTCGCGGCGGAGGTGACGGCATCGGCCGGCAGTGGCACCAACCGGGCCCGGCCGATGCGGCGCACCAGGTCCACGTCTTCCATCAGCGGCAGGTCGCGCACGCCGCCGACCTCTTCCAGCAGCGCGCGGGCCACCAGCAATCCCTGGTCACCATAGGGCAGGCCGAAGCGGCGGCAGCGCCAGGCGACCATCCGCTCCAGCCGGCGCGCCTGAGGCTCCGGGCCGTCCAGCGTGAAGCGGAAGTAGGCCGCCCGACTGGGGTCTCGCGCCATGTGGGGATAGGCGGCGGCGGCCCAGCCTGGCGCCAGCACCGTGTCGGCATGCAGCAGCAGCAGCCATTCGCCGCGTGCCGCCGCCACCCCGGCGGCGATCTGTCTGCCGCGGCCGCGCGGGGCCCGCACGACCAGCGCGCCCAGACGTGCGGCCAGTTCGGCGGTGCCATCGGTGCTGCCGCCATCCACCACCACCACCTCGCCGGGCAGGCGGGCCAGCGCGCCGATGCAGGCCGGCAGCGTGGCGGCGGCGTTCAGGGCTGGGATCACAACCGAGAGGGACATGGAAAAGCGGCGCCGGAAGCGGAACGTGTTCGCTATTCGTTCTTGACCAGGGCGGCGAGGGACGCCACTCTAGACCAGGAACGGATGGGGAACACGAACATGCGTGGAAACCACAAGGCACAGCAGGCCGACGACTTCGCGCGCGAGATCGACCCGGAGGAGGTCGCCGCCCTGGACCGCGCCGGCGAGCCGGACATGCCGGCCGGCATGCGCGCCCGCGCCGCCAAGGTGGCCGCCCTGATGATTCCGCCGCCGCCGATGCGCGTGGGTGCCAAGGTGGTGCCTGCTCCCGCCATGGAGGAAGCGTCCTCCACTCCGCCCTTGGCGCGCAAGGGGCGCGGTGCGGTCACCAACCCGCCGAGCCGGTTCGATGCGCAGACGGGCGGCGCCTTCGACGATGGCTGGGGCACGCTGGCCGCGGATTTCGCTGATTTGCCGCCGCTGCCCACAACCCTGCTGCGCGACACCACGCGCAGCGCGATCGCCTACAACCAGTCGCCCGATATCGGCTTCGACCGCGCGATCAACCCGTATCGCGGCTGCGAGCATGGCTGCGTGTACTGCTTCGCCCGGCCGACGCATGCCTATCTCGGCTACTCCCCCGGCCTCGATTTCGAGACCAAGCTTGTCTACAAGCCCGAGGTGGCGGAGCTGCTGGAGAAGGAGCTGCGCAGGCCCGGCTACGTGCCGCGCCCGATCGCGCTGGGCAGCAACACCGACCCGTATCAGCCGGTGGAACGCACGCTGAAGCTGACGCGCAGTATCCTCGGCGTGATGGACCGCTTCAACCATCCCGTGACCATCGTGACGAAGTCGGCGCTGGTGCTGCGCGATCTCGATCTGCTGGTGCCTATGGCGAAGCGCAACCTGGTGCGGGTGTGCCTTTCGATCACCACGCTGGACAACGCGCTGGCCCGCCGGATGGAGCCGCGGGCCGCCGCGCCGCATCGGCGGCTGCAGGCGATCCAGGAGCTGACACGGGCCGGCGTGCCCGCCTCCGTGATGGCGGCGCCGATGATCCCGGGGCTGAACGATGCGGAGCTGGAGAAGATCCTGGAGGCCTCGGCCCAGGCCGGGGCGCGCACCGCGGGGTATATCCTGCTGCGGCTGCCGCATGAGCTGAAGCAGATGTTCGAGGACTGGCTGACCGCCCACTTCCCCGATCGGGCGACGCGGGTGCTGGAGCTGATCCGCCAGACGCGGGCCGGGGCGTTGAACGACGTGAAGTATGGCCAGCGCTTCACCGGCACCGGGGCCTATGCGGATATGCTGGCCAGCCGCTTCACCCGTGCGGCGCGGCAATGGGGGATGGAGAAGGCCGAGCCGCTCGACTGCACCGCCTTCGCCGCCCCGCCGGGGGTGAAGGCCGGGTTTGCCGAGGCGCAGCTTTCGCTGTTCTGAGCGGCGCCGCGCGCGGCAGGCATGCCGTGCCGCGGTTGTAAGCATCGGTGGGCTCGGCGTATCTCGGCACTGGATTGGGGCGCCGGAGAAACACTCACGATGACCACCCAGATGCGGCGCAACCTGTTGTTGCTGGCTGCCTGCCAGGCGATGGGCCAGGCGGTGAATACCATGATGTTCGCGGCCACGGCGCTGTCGGTGGCCACGTTCCTGCCGCAGCACCGTGAACTCGCGACGTTGCCGGTGACGATGCAGCACCTGGGCGTGATGTTGTCGGTGTTTCCCACGGCGTTGCTGATGCAGCGGTTTGGCCGCAGGCTGGGGTTCCGGGTGGGCTCCGTCACGGGGATGATCGGGGCGGGGATCTGCGCCTATGGGCTGGTGCAGGGCAGCATCCTGATCATGTGCGTGGGTGGGCTGATCCAGGGCTATGCGGTGGCGAGCCTGCAGATGTACCGCTTCGCGGCGGTGGAGCTGGTGCCCGGGGCGATGCGGGCGAAGGCGATTTCCTTGGTGACGGCAGGCGGGATCGTGGCGGGGATCATCGGGCCGTCGCTGACCAACCTTACCTACGACACGATGGTGCCGGTGTATCTCGGCACCTACGCCACCATGGTGGTGATGCACGTGGTGGTGTTCATCATCATGTCCTTGATCCGCTTCCCGGCGGTGCAGCCGGGCGAGGCGGCGACGCCGCAGGGCGAGCAGCGGCCGTTGTGGCAGATCGCGATCCAGCCGAACTACGCGGTTTCGGTGATCACGGCGATGATCGCGTTCGGCACCATGTCCTTCCTGATGTCTGCCTCACCGCTGGCGATCGTGGCGTGCGGGTTGCCGCAGACGGAAGCGCATCTGGTGATCTTCATGCATGTGATGGGGATGTTCGTGCCCTCCCTGTTCACGGGCAATCTGATCCAGCGCTACGGGACGATGCGGATCATGACCATCGGCGGGGTGATCCTGATCCTGGGG
>JBIKOJ010000318.1:0-4160 GCA_044358135.1 Acetobacteraceae bacterium
TCTACGACCGTTGGCAGCAAGGCACCCTCCCCAAGCCCCGCCCGAAAACCACCCAACGCCCCAGCTCCGTCCGCAATCCCGCGCCCCAGATCCCCGAATTCCCCCACCCCGGCACCAGGCTGGTCGACGCCCCCGCCCGCCTTCCCCAAGGCCGCGGCTGGATCACCCGCCGCATCCCGGAGGCCGGCCCCAGCGCCGGCGCGCTCCACGACCTCCTGCAGCAGCCCCACGCCCGGGATTTCGTCCAGGCCGCCCCCCAGGCCGCCCGCCTCCTGCGCCCGCTCTGCCACGCCCTCGGAATCGACCAACCCGCCTGGCTGAAGCTCCCTCCGCGCCCGCGCAAACCCCGCAAGCCGCGCCCGCCCAGGGAGCCCCGTCGCCTGAAGCTCACCGACCCGCTCCTCAAGCTGCGGCCCTACGAGATCGCCGCCGCCCGCTACTTCCTCAAAAAATACGGCCGCGACTGAGCATCCCCAGCCGCGGCCAATTCATTACGAAACAGGAAAATTCCGCCTTCACCCGTATTGCGGCACGTCCAGCGAAACCACGATCCCGGCATTGGCAATCACCGCGGTGTCCTTGGCGCCGACCACGTCCAGCCCGCCCTTCACCACCGTCACCGTCACCACCCCATACGGCAACGAGGCCCGAACCCGCTCCACATCCACCTGCGAAGGCTCCTGCACCCCGATCGTCACATCCACCTGCATCTTGTGGATATCCAGCCCCAGGGACCCGATCAGGCTCATCGAGGAATGATGCAGCGCATCCTGCACCGCCCGCAGGGCCGCCTTGGTGTAGTCGCTGCCATGCAAATCGTTGCCCATCCCCATCTCAAGGATGATCCGCTTCAACGCCGTCTTGCGCGCCATCACACGGTCTCCTCGGGCAGATCGAGCCACACCACCGCCGCCGCCGTCGCCATCACGGTGGACCCAGTGCCGGAGGCGTTCGGAATCTCCAACCCGCCTTCCACCACCTCGCAGGTCCCCGTGCCATGCGGCAGCACCGCCAGCACCTGCGCGGTATCCACCGCCTCGGGCTTGGGCACCCCGATCTTCACCTCCACCTTCATGGAATCGATCGGCACCCCCAGCGCGGCGGTCACCGTCAGCGAGTTGTGCCACAGCGCATCGCGCAACGCGCGAACCGCCGCCTTGGTATAGTCGGTGCCCCGGATATCGGTCCCCATGCCGATCTCCAGCACCATCCGCTTCATCGCCATCTACTTGTTCTTCCAGTTCGGCTTCCGCTTCTCGGCAAAAGCCTTGGGCCCCTCGATGTAGTCCTCGCTCTTCATCATCGCCTCCTGCATCGGGTAGCGCGCATTCAGCGCATCGCGCAGCGTCGGCTCGTTCATGCCGCGATACACCGCCTGCTTCGATGTCCGCACCGCCATCGGCGAGCATTCCAGGATCATCTCCGCCCACCGCTTCGCTGCCACCAGCGCCTCGCCCTGCGGCACCACCTCGGTCACGAAACCCAGTTCCTTGCCTTCCGAAGCCGGCACCCGCCGCCCGGTCAGGATCATCCCCAGCGCCTGCTTCTGCGGAATCATCCGCGGCAGCCGGTGCACCCCGCCCGCCCCCGCGATCAGCCCTACCCGCGGCTCCGGCAGCGCAAAGATCGCATTCTCGGCGGCAATGATGATGTCGCAGGCCAGCGCGATCTCGAACCCGCCGCCCATCGCCACCCCGTTCACCGCCGCAATCAAAGGCTTGTCGAGATCAAACCGGTTGCAGATCCCGGCAAACCCGGTCCGCGCCCCCTGCCCCCGCTTGCCTGACGCCTGCACCTTCAGGTCGTTGCCCGCCGAGAACGCCCGGTCCCCCGCCCCGGTCACGATCCCCACCCAGAGGTCATCGCGGGCCGCGAACTCGTCCCACACCTGCTCCAGCTCCAGATGCGCATCGCTATGCAACGCGTTCAGCACCTCCGGCCGGTTGAGCGTGACGATGCGTATCCGTCCCTCGTCCTCGACCTTGCAGAATTGATACTCGGCCATTCCGGCGCTCCCTCATCCCTGCCGCAGACTGCGCCACACATGCCTGCGCCGCGCAACCCCACCGCTTTTCCCTCGCACCGCCCGCGCCAATGCGCCTAACCTCCGAATGGGGAACGTGAGGGAGGCAGCCACATGCCGCAATCTTCCACGCCGTCCGCCCACGGCCCACGCGCCGTCGCCATCGTCGGGCCCTACGGAACCGGCAAGTCCACCTTGTTCGACGCAATGCTCGAAGCCGCCGGCGCCACCGCCCGCCGCAACGCCCCCCGCCGCGCCGGCACCGAAACCCGCCTCGCCCACTGCACCTGGCTCGGCGACCCCTGGTCCCTGCTCGATTGCCCCGGCTCGGTCGAATTCGCCCACGAAGCCGAATGCGCCCTCGCCGTCGCCGACATCGCCGTGGTCGTCGTCGACCCGGATCCCACCCGCGCCCTGTCCACCGCCCCCCTGCTGCGCCGCCTGGATGCGATGAAGCTGCCGCACATCGTCTTCATCAACCGCATCGACACCCTGCAAGGCCAGGTGCGCGAAACCCTCGCCGCCCTGCAATCCCACTCCGCCGCCCCGCTCGTGCTGCGCCAGGTCCCCATCCGCAGCACCACGCCGGACGGCACCACCACCGTCACCGGCTATGTCGACGTCGCCAGCGAACGCGCCTACCGCTACCGCCGCGGCCAGGAATCGGAGCTGATCCAGCTCCCCGCCGAGATGCAGGCCCGCGAAGCCGAAGCCCGCGCCGCCTTCCTCGAAACCCTCGCCGACCACGACGACACCCTGCTGGAAAAGCTGCTGGAAGACGAACAACCCAGCCCCGCCGAGGTCTTCGCCCGCCTGCGCGAGGACGTTGCCGCCGATGCGGTGGTCGAGGTGATGCTGGGCGCCGCCGAGCAAAGCCACGGCATCCGCCGCCTGTGGAAATCCCTGCGCCACGACACCCCCACCGCCGCCACCACCGCCGCCCGCCACGCCATCGCACCCGAAGGCGAATCGCTCGCCCAGGTGTTCAAGACCGTCCACGCCGGCCACGCCGGCCGGATCTCGCTCGCCCGGATCTGGCGCGGCACCATCCGCGACGGCATGACCGTCAGTGGCCAGCGCATCGGCGGCCTGCACCGCATGCCGCTCGGCGAACCCACCAAGGACACGCAGGCCACCGCCGGCGACCTCGTCGGCCTCGGCCGGCTCGACGGCATCGCCACCGGCGCCACCCTCGCCGCCAACGGCGCCGCCCCCCTGCCCTGGCCCGCCCCGCCGCCGCCCGTCTACAGCCTCGCCGTCAGCGCCGCCGCCCGCGGCGACGACGTGAAGCTCTCCGGCGCCCTGCAACGCCTGGCCGAGGAAGACCCCGCCATCCAGGTGGTCCACGACCAGGAAAGCGGCGAGATGCTCCTGCGCGGCCAGGGCGAGATCCACCTCAACGCCGCCCTCGATCGCGTCACCCGCGTCTCCGGCCTCAAGCTCTCCAGCGCGAAACCCGCCGTCCCCTACCGCGAGACCATCCGCCGCCCGGTGCAGCAGGCGGCCCGCCTCAAACGCCAGACCGGCGGCCACGGCCAGTTCGCCGACGTGAAGCTGGAAATCACCCCGCGCAACCGCGGCGAAGGCTTCCAGTTCATCGACAAAATCGTCGGCGGCGCCGTGCCGCGCCAGTACATCCCCGCCGTCGGCGAAGCCGCCGAGGAAGCCGCCCGCCGCGGCCCGCTCGGCCACCCCTGCGTCGACATCGCCGTCACCCTGCTGGACGGCGGCTTCCACAGCGTGGACAGCAGCGACATGGCCTTCCGCACCGCCACCCGCATGGCGATGCAGGAAGGCCTCGCCAAGGCCGATCCGATGCTGCTGGAACCCGTGGAGCACGTGGTCGTCACCGTCCCCAACGCCCACACCCCCGGCGCCCAGCGCCTGCTGACCGGAAAGCGCGGGCGCATCCTGGGCTATGGCGAGCACGAGGGCTGGCCCGGCTGGGATGATGTGGAGGCACTGGTGCCGTCGGCCGAGCTACAGGACCTGATCATCGAGCTGCGCTCGCAAACCCAGGGCTTGGGCAGCTACCGCCACCGTTTCGATCACCTTGCCGATGCCCCCGCGAGGAAGTAGCCATTAACCCTTCGCCCGGCGGTTCGTGCTAGAACCACCGTATCGAGTTCCGCGCCAG
>JBIKOJ010000141.1:0-14029 GCA_044358135.1 Acetobacteraceae bacterium
ACTCCTCGGACCGCTACTTCCTGGCGTCCTCCGTAACGCTGGCCGAAATCGGGACCTACGCGCTGGCTTACCGGTTTGCGTTCCTGATTCCTTCCCTCGTCGGGGAGCCATTCTACAAGGCTTGGATGGCGACGTTCTATCGATATACCGCGCAGGCGGACTGGCGCAGCCAATTCAGTCGCGTTCTGGGCTACCTCTTGCTGGCCGAGATGACGGCGGCCGTTGCGCTGGCCGTGGGCGGGCGCGAACTGCTGGCCCTCATGGTGCCGCCGTCCTTCTATCCTCCGCCACTGTTGTTGCCGATGCTGGTCTTCGCCTACGTCGTCCGCGACGTAGGTGATTTCTACCGTTCACTGCTGTTTATTAACAAGCGTATGACCCGCATCACCCAGATTGCCATGTCCAGCGCTGCCTTGAATGTGGTGCTGAACATCCTGCTGATCCCGGCCTATGGGGTGCACGGGGCGGCGTTGGCGACCCTGCTGACCTGGATCGCATACGCCGCGATCTGTTGTCTCGCAGCTTGGCGAGAGCACAAGGTAAAGCTGCCCATTCGACCTGTGCTGACCATCTTGGCATTCGCGTCGGGGGTGTACTGGCTGTCCGTCGTATGGCGCGTGCCGTCCTATACGCTGCAGGTCCTGCTAGATATCGGCTGGATGGCCCTGTTCTTCGGGTTGTGCTGCCTGTTCTATCTCTCAGCCTCGGAACGGGCGATACTGCGGAACGAGGCAACAGCGCTTGCAAAACGGCTGCTCGCCCAGTTTCGACCGAGCTGACGTTACATTACGCAGGGATACTCAGATCCTGTGCAGGAAGCCCATTTCTTCGATGCAACCCGCCTGAGCATGGACGCGGTGGCGGCGATGCGGATGAGCGTCTCGGCGACATCGGTACGCGGCTCGAAGTCGCGGACGCGGCGCCGGCTTTTGATCAACCAGGGGCAGGCTCGCTCCACCAACCATCGGCGCGGCAGGGGCTCGAAGCGCAGCATGGCAGGTGGGCGCCTGACGATGGACAGCGCGAGGTCCGCCTTCTCCTTTGCCCAGTCGACGAGCCTTCCGGCAGAGCCACCGTCGGCGAACTCGACGTCAGCGAAGTTCCACCGACGCCGGGAGGTACACTGCGCTGGCTTTGCTCCATCTCGCAAACTGGCGGTCTGCACCTGAAGGTCGAGCAGACGGCCGTCGGCATCGGTCAGGATGTGCCGCACCCGCCCCGCGACCTTCTTGCCCGCGTCGTAACCACGTGAGCCCTGTTTTGATCGCCGATCCACACGGACTGGCTGGCGATGATCGCGGCCGCAAGGCTGGCCACGCGTTCGGCATGCTCACAATCGGCCATCAGCACAAGTTGGTGGATGTGCTCCCACACGCCTCTGCCGGGCTGAGCGTCGGGCACCATATCGGCAACGGCTGCCCATTGGCCGTCAGTCAGGTCAGTCGAGAAAGATCGTCGGCGCAGCATACGGCATCGACGTGCAGGGCGACATCCTACGATTCAGCCCCTTCCACGCGCCGGAATTCCCATTTCAAATATCATGTTACAGCACCAGCCCATCAGACGGAATTGTCTGATGGGCTAGAGATGCTCGCCCAAACAAAGAGCTAGAACGAGGACCAACCGCCTATCAGGTCGGCGACTGATCTAGACATTCGTCAGCCGGCGCGCGCTGCGCAACTGGTCGCCGTAGATCTTCAGAGGATCAAGTCCGGTGTTGCGGTTAACACTTCCCAAGAACGAGTATTTGTCCAGGCAAACGCAAGAATGGTGGGGGCAGGGTACTGGACCAGCAAACACGCGGGGCAAGGCCTCGTCGAAGAAGTTTCCCTGGGCCGCAGGATGACAGCCGACATGGATATTGCCTTTATAGTCCAGCTCGTATCCCAGTGACGGGAACAGGCACTTCTTGCCATAAGGTGACTCACCACTACGGTAGCGGAAATCAGCATCAGACAACTCGTGCTGTAGTAGC
Source organism: Acetobacteraceae bacterium (assembly GCA_044358135.1). GTDB lineage: Bacteria > Pseudomonadota > Alphaproteobacteria > Acetobacterales > Acetobacteraceae > CAMDGX01. The sequence goes on from JBIKOJ010000141.1 coordinate 1,976, forward strand.
TCTAGATCTTCCTGTGAATAATCTCCACCCTCGCCCCAAAGGGGATTCGGATGCAGGGGCACGCCCTTGCTTCGCAGAATTTCCTTGAATTCAAGGTAATGTGGCATGTTATCGGCGTTCATAACGTAATTGACCATCCCGATCCGGAAGCCCGCATCCAAAATGGCGTCGATGCGGGAAAAAAACCGCTCGGCCGAGGTCTGGCTGGGATGGAACGTGCACATCAAGGTAATTTTGGATTTATCCAGGCCATTGTACAAATCGGCCCGCCACCAGCCGTTGGTGTCGATCCGAATGCATTCAGTGTTCGAGAACTCCGTCAGGAACGTCAGGAAGGGCATCATGGACTTTCGGTCCACGAGCGGCTCGCCTCCAGTCAGCAACAAAGATAGCCGGCGATCGGCAAAGTGCCGCTCGAACGCCTGAATCCACTTGGCAAGTGGAAAATTATCGAAGGCATGGGCGGTAAAACCTTTGCCTTTCGCGGCATCCCGATTATGGGTTTGGGTGCAATACGGGCAACTGTAGTTGCACCATTCCGTCATGAACCAACGCAAAAGAACCGCTTCCCGACCGTCGTCGGGCTTCCAAACGTCGAGTACGGGCGCAAACGCCTCTCGGTCGGCCTCACTGAGCTTCCGATATGGCGAACTTGGCAATTCGTATCGAAGCCGAATAGCCTCGGAGCGTAATTTTGCCAGGTTGTCTCGCGCAGCCCGCGCAATGTCGATGAAAGACACTGACCCCCTCCTAGCTGCTCAGAAACCTCTCTATGACACTGACAGCTGGGATTAGCAACATCCGCAACACCTGCAACGACATTTTGCACCCGCCGCCTGAACGATTAACCAATCACTATAATGGGACTCCCCGGCGTGGTTACGTACGGCCAGCTACTCCCAGACGGCGCATTGGCCACTTGCGCTGGCGCCCGCAGGGATTGGGCGGCGGCAGCGGCTCCGGAATCACCCATTCTCTGTCGAACAGGTCGGTCAGCGTCGCTCCGCCCGGTTAGGCTGCCGGCGGACCGTCGGGCTCCACACGTGATCGCCAACAAGGCTTCGAACACCTTCCCGGCCTCACACCACGCCCGCCGAGCCGCCCCTCACATCATGCGCTTAAGCGCTCGCCAGGATGGAAACGCTTACTTCCTCTCCGCATCCCGCGCCCCCAAAGCCCGCGCCGCGAACTCCTCCGGCGGCTTCACCCCGGCATCGGTATACGCCTTGCGCAGCGCCTCCACATTCGGGCTGAACACCGTCTTGCGGTTCGCCTTTGCCCATTCGTAGCTCGCCGCCTGCATGGAAACCTGGTTCTGGAACCGCGGCATCACGTAGCGCGCGAACAGTTCGTAGCTGCGCCAGGTATCCTCCCGGTTCGCCCAGTCCGTCGCCCGGAACATCAGCCCGCCGAACCCGCCATCGGAAAGCTGGATCAGCCGCTCGATCCCGCGCGCGATCAGGTCCGGCGAGCCCACCAGCGTGGTCCCCGCCGCCACGCCATCGCGCAGGGGATCCTCGGAGCGGCCCGGCGGCCGCCCCAGCGCCTCGGTGAAGTAGTCCACCGTCTCCCGCCGCTCGCCCGCACGCACCTGCTGCAGCGCCAGCTCGTCGTCCTCGGCGCAATGCATGGTCACCACCAGGCGCCACTTCTTGCGGTCCATCGTCTTGCCGTGCTTGGCCGCGGCCTCCTCGGCGATGCGCCACTGCCCCGCCACCGCCTCTGGCCCGCCCGGCAATCCGGCGCCCAGCGAGAGAATACCCAGGCCATGCTTGCCCGCGGACTGGGGCGCCGCCGGCGTCATCGTGCTCGCCACCGCGATGTCGAAATGCGGCTCGCTCCACGGCCGCAGGTGCAGCCGCGCCTCGCGCATTTCGAACCAGTCGGTCTTCATCGTCACCGGCTCCTCGCAGGCCAGCAGCGCCATGATCGCATCCAGCGCCTCGTCCATCCGCCGGCGCTGGGTCATGGGGTCGATCCCGAGCATGTACGCGTCCGACACCAGCGCGCCCGGCCCGCAGCCCAGCATCGCCCGCCCGCGCGTCATGTGGTCCAGCTGCGCGAACCGCTCCGCCACCATGTAGGGGTGGTGATACGGCAAGGAGGTCACGCCCGAGCCCAGCTTGATGTGCTTGGTCCGCTCCGCCGCCGCGGCAATGATCAGCTCCGGAGAGGCGATGATCTCCCACCCCGCCGAATGGTGCTCCCCGATCCAGGCCTCGTCGTAGCCCAGGTGGTCCAGCCACTCGATCATCTCGATGTCACGCCGGATCGCCAGCGTCGGGTTGTCCCCCAGCCGGTGGAACGGTGCGAGAAAGATGCCGAACCGCAGCCCGTGATGCGCCATGACGATACCCTCCGTGTCGTGCGCCGAAGGATGCCCGCCACGCGCCGGCCTGCCAAGGCGCCGATCAGCGCTCCTGCGCCACCCGCACCCGCCAGTCCGCCAGCACGTCGGTCAGGGTCTGCTCCCACGTGATCGCCGGCGCCCAGCCCAGCACATCCCGCGCCGCGGAGGCATCGCCGCGCGCTGCCGGGATCTCGGCCCGCCGCAGCAGCGCGGTTCCGGTCGAAATCTCCGCCGCCACCCCCGCCAGCGTCAGAATATCGCCCAGGATATCGCCGATCCGCCGCGCCTGCCCGGAAGCCACGTTGAACACCGCCCCCGGCGCCAGCGAATCCGCCCGCACCAACGCCGCCACGTAGGCCGCGCACACATCGCGCACATCCAGGAAATCGCGATAGGGATCCAGCGCCCCCACGTCCAGCCGCGGCGCCTGCAACCCGGCCGCAATCCGCGCCACCTGCCGCGCAAAGGCCGGCACCACGAAGGCCGCCGACTGCCCGGGGCCCGTATGGTTGAACGGCCGCATCCGGATCACCCGCAGCCCGGTCGCCGCCATCGCCCCCAGCGCCAGGTCCGCCGCCGCCTTGGTGGCGGCATAGGTGTTCATCGGCGCCGGCAGCCCGGCCTCGTCCAGCGCCACGCCGGGCGCGAAGGATCGCCCATAGATCTCGGCGCTGGAGACAAACAGCAGCACCGCCGCCGGGTTCGCCGCCTGCAGTGCCCGGGCCAGGGCCAGCGTGCCCAGCAGGTTCACCCGCCATGCGCCATCCGGGTCGGCCTGCGCCGCCGGCACCGCCGTCACCGCCGCCAGGTGCACGCAGGCATCCGGCACCACCTCGGCTACGAACCGTGCCACCGCGGCGCCATCGGCCAGGTCAACCTTCGCCCCGGCCCCGCCCATCTCGATCAAGGATGCATCCGGGAACGCCGCCCGCAGCAACGGGCGCAGGTGCCGCGCCACGAAGCCACCGGCCCCCGTCAGGAGAATCCGGCGTGGCGTCACGTGCCCACCCGCGCCGTTCTCAACGCTGCGCGGCGCGATGCCGCGCCAGGTCCGCCTCCACCATCTCGGCGGCCATCTCCTCCAGCGTCACGCCCGGCGCCCAGCCCAGCACGCTCTGCGCCTTGCCGGCATCGCCCAGCAGGATATCCACCTCCGCCGGGCGCTTGAACTTCTCGCTGGTCGTCACGTGCTTTTCCCAGTCCAGCCCGGCATGCCCGAAGGCGATGGCGCAGAACTCGCGGATCGCCACGGTCCGCCCGGTCGCGATCACGAAGTCGTCCGGCGCCTCCTGCTGCAGCATCAGCCACATCGCGCGCACATAGTCGCGCGCATGCCCCCAGTCGCGCATCGCGCCCAGATTGCCCAGCACCAGCTCGCTCGCCAGCCCCAGCTTGATCCGCGCCACCCCGTCCGTGATCTTGCGCGTGACGAACTCGATGCCGCGCAGAGGGCTTTCATGGTTGAACAGGATGCCGGAATTGGCGTGCATCCCGAAGCTCTCGCGGTAGTTCACCGTCATCCAGTGCGCATACAGCTTGGCGGCCGCATACGGGCTGCGCGGATAGAACGGCGTGCGCTCGCTCTGCTTCTCCTGCTGGATCTTGCCGAACATCTCCGACGACGACGCCTGGTAGAACCGCGCCTTCGGGCACACGATCCGCACCGCCTCCAGCATGTTCACCGCCCCCATCCCGGTCACGTTCCCGGTCAGGATCGGCTGCTGCCAGCTGGCATGCACGAAGCTCTGCGCCGCCAGGTTGTACACCTCATCCGGCTGAACCGCGTCCAGGATGCGGATGATGCTGGAAAGGTCCATCAGGTCGCCGTCATGCAGCGTCACCCGGTCCAGCACCCCGATCCATCGCAGCCGCTCCCCGATCACGTCCGCCGAGGCGGAGCGCCGCAGCAGCCCATGCACGGCATAGCCCTTCTCAAGCAGCAACTGCGACAGGTAGGCCCCGTCCTGGCCCGTAATGCCAGTGATGAGCGCGTTGGGCATGGCGAAGGGGAACCTCCTGATGCAATGCGCCCATCTAGACCGCGCCCGGGGGCCCGTCCATCGCGGAGGCACCGGCCGCGCCGTTCACACCATCGACAGCCGCCAGCATCGCCGCCGCCGTCTCCCGCCACGCCACCGGTCGAAATCGCGTCCGCACCTCCGCCCGCCACGCCGCCAGCCCCGCCGGATCCTCCAGCAATCCGCGGATCACCCGCACCGCATCGCCCACGCTGTCCGCCTCGAAATACCGCGCGAGGTCGCCGCCGGCCTCGGGCAGGGAGGTGTTGTCCGCACACACCACCGGCGTGCCGAAATCGTGGCTCTCCACCACCGGCAGCCCCCAGCCCTCGTAGTGGCTGGGATACACGGTGAACATCGCCCCCCGGTACAGCGCCGCCAGCTGCGCATCCGAAGGGCTCTCCACCACCTCTACCAGCCCGCCCAGGAACGCCGCATTGCGCATCTGCTGCATCAGGTCGTCCACCAGCCAGCCGATTCCGCCGGCGAACACCAGCTTCGGCACCGTCCCCGCCGGCATCTCCTCCACCAGGCGCCGCCAGGCGCGGAACAGCAGCAGGTGGTTCTTGCGCACCTCAATGGTGGAAACGCACAGCACATAAGGCTCCCCAGGCGCCACCGCCGTGCCCTCCGCCACCGGCACGCTGGGAAACCCGGTCCCGATCGGCACCACCGTCACCGGCGCCCGCAGCGCGAACCCCTCCCGCGCCGCGAACACCTCCATGTCCCGCCGCGTGGCGTGGGAGATCGCCATCGGCACGTCGCATACCGGCATCATGCGGCTTGCCCAGTCGCGATAGCGCCGGCCCAGCGCCACCACGCTGAACTCCGGCCGCATCACCGGGATCAGGTCGTACACCAGCGTGGCATAGCGCAGCCCGTGCCGTTCCAGCGCCGCCAGCGCCCGCTCCATGTGCTGGGAATTCCACGGCGCCGCCAGCCCGAACAGCACATCCCCCGGCCGCATCTCCGCCGCCGCCTGCGCCCGCGCCCCGCCCGCCTGCCTGGGCACCCGCCACTGCGCGGCCCGCGCCGTGCGCAGCAGCCGCGGCACCGCCCGCACCGAAGCCCACAGCGGCAGCAGCACATCCAGCAGCGCCGCCCGCACCTCGCCGGGCATCCGGTTGCCCACCCGCTGCCAGGCCCATCGCAACCCGCCCGGCGCCTGCGCCGAGGGATCGGCATTCGCCGCCACCACCGCCTGCCGCGCCCCGCCCACGCTCACCGCCTCCGCCGACCCGGCCGAGACCGACCGCAGATACGCCTCGCGCAGCGCTGCATACGGCACCTCGTAGAACCCGCCCCCACCCGGCACATGTCGCAGGAACCGGATGCGCTGCTCGCCCGCCAGCTCCACCAGCGCCCGCGCCGCCTCGAACGAAAGCCGCTGGATGCCCGTCGGCCGCGCCCCGCGCAGCAGGTGCACCAGCACGTCCTCGGCATCGATCCAGATCACCGGCAGCGCCACATCCCACCCTTTCGCAACCCTTGCCACCCCCAGGTGGCGGCGCCGCTCATAACATGCGACACCACGCCGCCATACCGGCGCAGGCACCCAGCCCCGCGCCGCCAACCATGGGAAGCACGGCGAGTGATCTCGGTCATCCTTTACGGCCGCAACGACAGCTACGGCTACAACCTGCACAAGCGCGCCGCCCTCAGCCTCAACTGCATCGCCGAAGTGCTGGATGCCGAAGGCGATGAGATCCTCTTCGTCGACTACAACACGCCCGACGACTTCCCCACCTTCCCCGAAGCGATCCGGGACACCCTCACGGACCGCGCGAAAAAGATCCTGCGCGTCCTACGCGTCCGCCCCGCCCATCACCGCCGCTTCACCGCCCTCAGCCACCTCGTGGCCCTGGAACCCGTCGCCCGCAACGTCGCCGTCCGCCGCAGCAACCCCGCCAATCGCTGGCTGCTCTCCACCAACACCGACATGATCTTCGTGCCGCGCACCGGCAAATCCCTCTCCGAGATCGCCGCCCCCCTGCCCGACGGCTTCTACCACCTCGCCCGCTGCGAGCTGCCGGAATCGCTCTGGGAAACCCTGGACCGCCGAGACGCCGCCGGCACCATCGCCCAGGTCGGCCACTGGGGCCGCCAGTTCCACCTCAACGAGCTCACCACCCACGAACTCCCCTACCTGCGTTTCGACGCCCCCGGCGACTTCCAGCTCATGCTCCGCTCGGATGCCCACAAGCTCTGCGGCTTCGACGAGCGCATGCTCATCGGCTACCACGTGGACAGCAACATCGCCCGCCGCCTCCACCTCCTGCACGGCACCTGCGGCGACGTGGAGCCCGACCTCTTCGGCTACCATTGCGACCACACCCGCCAGGTCACCCCCGCCCACCGCCACGACGCCCCGGAAAACGACCTCTCCCGCTTCGTCCTCGACCTGACGGACGCCCATGACTGCCGCCACCAGGCCGAAACCTGGGGCCTCGCCGGCGAAGACATCGAAGACATCCGCCTCGACGGCAGCCGCATCAGCTATTTCGACGCCCTGGCCGCCACCATCACCACCCCGATGGAAACCCCCACCCGCACCGAAGTCGGCGCCGCCGGCATCGAGCGCACCGATTACGACCCGCCGCACGCCCTGCCCTTCCTGCTCGATGCCCTGGTGGAATACCCCCGAACCAGCCAGCTCGGCTGGTTCGGCACCCGCGCCGACACGCTGGCCCTCTTCGCCCACGCCTGGCGCGCAGTCGGCTTCACCGCCCCCATCCTCGTTCCCGCCGACGCCCCCTGGCTCGGCCCTCTGCCAGAAGGCGTCACCACCGCGGAAACCCCCACCATCGTCGCGAACGCCCATCTCTTCGTGCTCGATGGCGGCCTGCCCACCGGCCACGACCCCGCCCAGCCCGCCCAGCAAACCCCGCAGATGCGCCACGTCCTGCGCGCCCTGTCACGCATCGTGGCCGACGAACGCCAATGGATGCCCCAGCGCGCCGAAACCAACCTGCGCGCCGCCCTGCCGCTGCATCTCCAGGCGCCGCGCCGCGTCATCGGCCTCAACACCTTCCTCAACTCCTGGGAACAGCAATTCGGCGCCGTCATCGGCGCGGCCAAGTCACCCGGCTCCACCCGCGTCCGCCAGGGCTTCGTCCTGCCGCCGCCGGAAGGCCTGGTCGATCTCGCCGCCCTCCGCCCCGCCCATGCCGGCGAGCGCGTCGGCCGCGAAATCCGCCTGCGCCCCAACCGCCGCGGCCTCGTCTTCATCGCCTCCCGCGTCGGCGTCCCCGCCGGCCCCTGGCGCTTCGAGCTGGACTACGCCCCCACCCTCCTGCCCATCCCCCGCCCCGGCCCGCTCAAGCTGGAGGTGGTTGCCGCCGGCCGAACCATCGCCCACCGCTACCCCCTCGTTAACGGCCTTGCCCGCCAGACCCTGGCCCTGGACTTCACCCTGCCCGGCGACCCCGCAGACCCCGATGCCGGCACCGAGATCCTGCTCCGCCTGCACACCATCGGCATCCCCGCCGGCACGATCACCGGCGCCCGCCTGCTCCGCGCCAGCGCGCCGGCTGTTGCGTAGGCAGTCTTTGCGTTAAGCTCGCATTAGTTTCAGTCCATGTGAGCTCGATTCGTCATGAAGACAGCACTTGTCTGCGGCGCCGGCGGTTTCATCGGCAGCCATCTCGTCCGCCGCCTCAAGGCCGAAGGCTTCTGGGTCCGCGGCGTGGACCTGAAACACCCGGATTTCCGCCCCTCCGCCGCCGACGATTTCGTCCAGGGCGACCTGCGCGATCCCGTTCTCTGCCGCAGCATCGTCGAAAGCCCAGGCACGGGTCGCGACTTCGATGAGGTCTACCAGCTCGCCGCCGACATGGGCGGCGCCGGCTACATCTTCACCGGCGAGAACGACGCCGACATCATGCACAACTCGGCCACCATCAACCTCAACATGCTGGATGCGATGCAGCGCCGCGGCGTCGGCCGGGTGTTCTACTCCTCCTCGGCCTGCATCTACCCCGAACACAACCAGCTCGACCCCGACAACCCCAACTGCGCCGAAGCCAGCGCCTACCCCGCCGCGCCCGACAGCGAATATGGCTGGGAAAAGCTGTTCAGCGAGCGCCTCTTCCTCGCCTACGGCCGCAACCACGGCATGTCCGTCCACATCGCCCGCTACCACAACATTTTCGGCCCCGAAGGCACCTGGCGCGGCGGCAAGGAAAAGGCCCCCGCCGCCCTCTGCCGCAAGGTCGCCGAAGCCGAGGACGGCGGCACGATCGAGATCTGGGGCGACGGCAAGCAAACCCGCTCCTTCCTCTTCATCGACGAATGCCTGGAAGGCACCACCCGCCTCCTGCGCAGCAACGCCACCGGCCCGGTCAACATCGGCTCCGATGAGATGATCTCCATCAACGACCTCGCCCACATGGTCGCCGCCTTCTCCGGCAAGCACATCGAGATCCGCAACATCCCCGGCCCCACCGGCGTCCGCGGCCGCAACTCCGATAACAAGCTGATCCGCGAAACCCTGGCCTGGGCGCCCTCGCGGCCGCTCGCCGAGGGCATGCGCAAGACCTACGATTGGATCTCCGCCCAGGTCCGCACGCTCGTTCCCGCGCAGTAAGCAAGCGCGTTCTTTTTTGAAAAAAAGAACCAAAAAACTTTTATTCGTTCGCCCGGCATCAACCACCCGCGCAAGCTAATAAAAGTCTTTTTGCTTCTTGTTCTTCAGAAAAAGAAGATTCTTTCTTGAGGTCACCTCCATGGAAATCGCCGTCATCGGCCTGGGCAAGCTCGGCTCCCCCCTGGCCGCCGTTCTCGCCAGCCGCGGCCACACCGTCATCGGCGTGGATCTCAACCCCGCCGCCGTCCAGGCCCTGAACGCGGGCCGCGCCCCCGTCGTCGAGCCGGGCCTGCAGGAGCGCCTGGCGATGGCCCAGGGCCGCCTGCGCGCCACCACCGATTTCAACGACGCCATCGCCGCCACCGACATCTCCTTCGTCATCGTCCCCACCCCCAGCGGCCCCGACGGCGCCTTCACCAACCGCTTCGTCATCGACGCGGTGAAGCGCATCGGCGCAGCCCTCAAGCTCACCAGCCGCTATCACGTGGTGAACATCACCAGCACCGTCATGCCTGGCTCCACCGGCGGCGAGATCCGCGCCGCCCTCGAAGCCGCCAGCGGCCGCAAGGTCGGCATCGATGTCGGCCTCACCTACAACCCCGAATTCATCGCCCTCGGCAGCGTCGTGCGCGACCTCCTCCACCCCGACATGGTGCTGATCGGCGAAAGCGACCCCCGCGCCGGCGACGTGCTGGAAGGCGCCTACAAGCTCACCGTGCCGGAAAACACGCCCGTCCAGCGCATGAACTGGGTCTGCGCCGAGCTCACCAAGATCGCGGTGAACACCTACGTCACCACCAAGATCAGCTACGCCAACATGATCGCCGAGATGTGCGAGCAGCTCCCCGGCGCCGATGTCGATGTCGTCACCCGCGCCCTCGGCCGCGATTCCCGCATCGGCTCCAAATACCTCAAGGGCGCCCTCGGCTATGGCGGCCCCTGCTTCCCGCGCGACAACGTCGCCCTGGCCACCCTCGCCCGCTCCCTCGGCCTGCGCGCCGACGTCGCCGAAGCGACCGACGCCATCAACCGCCGCCAGGTCGACCGCGTCGTCCGCCTCGTCACCCGCCTGGCCCCCGATCCCACCACCGTCGCCGTCCTCGGCATGTCCTACAAGCCGGACACGCCCGTGGTGGAGGAAAGCCAAGGCGTCATGATCGCCCGCGCCCTGGCCGCCGCCGGCCACGCCGTCCTCATCGCCGACCCCGTCGCGCTGGACAGCGCCACCGCGGTCCTCGGCGACACCGTCACCCCCATGAGCACCGCCGAAGCCGCCGTCGCCGCCGCCGCCGTGATCGTCGTCACCAACCCGGACCGCAGCTTCGCCACCCTCGCCCCCGCCAGCTTCGCCGGCAAGGCCGTCGTCGATTGCTGGCGCATTCTGCCCGAGGCGGTAGCCGAACTGGCAGACGTGGTGCATCTGGGACGAGGATAAGAAAGACTCTTCTTTTTTCTGAAGAAAAAAGAAGCAAAAAAGACTTCATTCGCTTGCGCCCGCGCCGGTCACCCAGCACGCGCGCAAGCGGATAAAAGTTTTTTGGTTCTTTTTTTCAAAAAAGAACCGCTTACCTTCCCTTGATCTTCCCCATCACCCACCGCAGCGGCGCCGTGATCTTCCAGCTCGTGGAAGCCTCCATCGCCGCCAGCCGCCGCTGCAGATCCACGCCGGAGCCACCCACCACCGCCCCCGCCGGCCCGCCGTTCAGGAACATCGGATCGCCCCGCTCGAACGCCGCCATGTACTCGCGGTAGCTCAGCGGCGCCCGCCCCACCGGCTGCGCCTGCGCCGCCAGCAGGTCCAAACCCCGCTCCACATCCAGCACCCCGGCCAGCGCCGCGCCATGCTTCACCAGGATCTCGGCCGCGAAATCCGGCAACCCCGCCAGGGACGCGATGGCCGCCAGCTTGGCCAGCTTGTCAGCCGCCATTTCGGGCGCACCCTCCGCACAGGGATCGCGCAGATACAGCGCATCCCCCTGCACCGGCCGCCCGAACACCGACTGCCCCGGCAACGCCCCCACATAGGCCGCCGGCAGCGCCGCATGCGAATACCGCCGCACCGTCAGGTCGTACAGGTCGAACCCGTGCGCCCGCATGAACCGGTCCATCGCATGCAGCGTATGGTCGCTGTCGTCATCGGAGCCGAAGTAGTTCACCTCCAGCCCCACCGCCAGCACTCGCCAGTCGGCCAACTGCGCGCCGACAGACTGCAGAACCCCCATATCCATGCTGTCGATGTCGATCTTCAGCACATCCAGGTCATCCACCCCCTGCGCCGGCAGGAACTCCCGCAGCAGCACCGGTTTCTCGGGGTCCGCCAGCCGCGTATCGGCCCACAGATTGGCCTGCGTCTTCTCCTCCTGGCTCAACGCCCCGCGCTTCATCAATTCCAGGGAGCGCATCACCGAAAGCCGGTCCATCGGGCTGCGAGACCACGGCCCGCGCCCCGCCCGCGCCTGCGTGAACGGCAGGTCCTCGGGCACGCCGACGAACCCCGCCACATAGCGCACGCCCGGCAATGTCTCGGCCGCCGCCAGCCGCTCCACCTCGGCCACGTTGGGATCAAACCCGAACGCCACCAGCTTGTCCCCGAACCCCCGCCACGCCGCATCGATGCCGGAGGAACAGCCGACATCCACCACGCCGAACCGCCCCACCGCCGGCGCGGCGGCCACCATCGCGGCGAAGCCGGAACTGGGCAGCAAGCCTTCCATGTCAGCGATCCCTAAGCCGGCGCCAGCGAGGGGTTCACCCAGGTCTGCACGCCATCGTTGAACCGGATCCAGCCGAATTCCGTGCGGTTCCAGCGCAGGCACGGAAAGGCCCGCACGCACCGCCAGCCGGCCCCGCCCAGCAGCACCGGCAAGGCCGCGTCGATCTCGCGGCTATGCGTGCCGATATGCAGCCGCCGCACCTGCGCGGTCAGCGGCACCAGCGCCTCGCGGATCACCTCCAGCTCCATCCCCTGGATATCGAAATCCACCAGGTCGATGCGCCCGAACCGCGCCAGCATCCCCGAAAGCCGCGCCACCTGCACCGTCACCCCATGCCACCCGCCCGGCATGGCCACCAGGGGGTGCCCGAAATACGTCCGCGCCGTC
>JBIKOJ010000142.1:0-14020 GCA_044358135.1 Acetobacteraceae bacterium
AAGCCGGAAATGGCCAAGGAGGAACGCCCCGCCCGCAAGGAGCGCCCCGCCCCCGATACCCGCACCCTCGGCACCCCCCGCGTCGCGGAGGTCCGCCCCGCCGAGATCCGCGCCCGCGCCACCCGCCCCCCGGCCGAGCGCACCGCGCGGGAAGCCCCGGGCAACTCGCTCTGGCTCTACGGCCTGCACGCCGTGGCCGCCGCCATGGCCAACCCCGCCCGCCACCTGCGCCGCCTGCTGCTGACCGAGGAAGCCGAAGCCGGCATCGCCACCCGCCTGCGCCGCCCCTGGGCGCTCAGCGCGGAACGCGTCGACCGCGCCCGCCTCGATCACCTGCTCGGCGCCGGCGCCATCCACCAGGGCGCCGCCCTGCTGGTCGATCCGCTCGCGCCCCCCAGCCTGCAATCCGCCGTCGCCCGCTCCGGCCCGATCCTGGTGCTCGACCAGGTCAGCGACCCCCGCAACGTCGGCGCCATCCTGCGCGCCGCCGCCGCCTTCGGTGTCGCCGCCGTCATCACGCAAGACCGCAACGCCCCGGAGGAAACCGGCGCCCTGGCCAAGGCCGCCTCCGGCGCCCTGGAAACCGTGCCCTTCCTGCGCGCCGTCAACATCTCCCGCACCCTGGTGGCACTCCGCGCCGCCGGCTTCTGGGTGATCGGCCTCGATGCCGGCGGCACCCGCCTCGCCGGCCCCGCTTTGGCCGAGCGCCGCGTCGCCCTGGTGCTGGGCAGCGAGGGCGAAGGCCTGCGCCGCCTCACGCGGGACACCTGCGACGAGATCGCCGCCATCGCCATGCCCGGCCGCAACGAACTGCTCGACAGCCTCAACGTCTCCACTGCCGCCGCGATCGCCCTCTACGAACTGGCCCGCCGCTAGGAAGCCGCACATGCCGTACGACCCCGTCCCCGCCGCCATCGCGCTGGAGGAAGCCCGCCGCACCGGCGCCGAATCCTCCCTGCCGGAAGCCCTCCGCCCCGCCACGCTGGAACAGGGCGTGGCCGTCCAGTTCGAACGCGCCCGCCGCAGCGGCGCCGTGCCGCCCGCCGGTTACAAGATTGGCGCCACCACCAAGCGCATGCAGGACTATCTCGGCCTCACCGGCCCCGCCGCCGGCTACATGGTGGCCGCCAACCTGCTCCCCTCCGGCACCCGCCTCCCCTACGCCAGCCTGCGTGGCCCCGGCGCGGAATGCGAGATCGGCCTGCGCCTCGCCCAGGACATCCCCTTCGGCCCCTGCACCCAGGAACAGGCCGCCGCGGCGGTGGGCGAGGTGTTCGCCGCCATCGAGATCGTCGAGAACCGCTACGGCACGCCGCCTTTGGGCGACCTCGCCCGCATCGGCACCCCCACCCTGGTGGCCGACCAGGTGTACCACCGCGCCGCCATCCTCTCCGCCGGCCCGGCCGATTGGCGCAGCCTCGACCTCGCCGCCGTCCCCGGCCGCGTGGCCGTCGATGGCCTGCAACGCGCCGCCGGCCACGGGCGGGACCTGCTGGGCCACCCGCTGGCGGCACTGGCCTGGCTCGCCTCCTCCCCCACCGCCGCGGCCTTCGGCGGCCTCAAGGCCGGCCAGGTGGTGATGCTCGGCAGCGTCACCCCCCCGATCTGGCTCGACCGCCCCTGCCATGTCAGCGTGGTGTTCGACGGGCTGGGCGAGGTCACCGTCACGCTCACCTGACCCGCCCGCCCCGCCACCCCCGCCGCTTGTCTTTGGGGGCGGGGTGTGGTGTCTGCCGCGTTGATTCAATGCCCGCCCGCCGGGCGCATTCCGATTCCGTCCTGAAGCGAGGCCCCCGCCCATGTCCGACTCCGCGACGTACGAGAAGGTCGCCGATATCATTTCGGAGATCTGCGGCATCGACCGCGCCACCATCACGCCGCAGAGCCACGCCATCAACGACCTCGGCATCGACAGCCTCGATTTCCTGGACGTCGCCTTCGCCATCGACAAGGCCTTCGGCATCAAGATGCCGCTGGAGCAGTGGACCCAGGAAGTGAACCAGGGCGGCATCTCGGGCGACGAGTATTTCGTGCTCGAAGGCCTCGCCCGCAACATCGACAAGCTCGTCGCCGCCAAGGGCTGAAGGGCCGCCGCTTCATGCGCCTGGAATACTTCCAGATGGTGGACCGCATCGCCGCACTCGACCTCGCGGCGCGGACCATCACGGTGGACTGCACCCTGCCGCAGGAAAGCCCGATCTTCGAGGGCCACTTCCCCGGCTACCCCATCCTGCCCGGCGTGCTGATGATCGAGACCATCGCCCAGGCCGGCGGCTGGCTGGTGATGGCCGGCCTGCGCTTCCGCCAGATGGCCTTCCTGGCCAAGGTCTCCGAAGCCAAGATGCGCAGCTTCCTCACCCCCGGCCAGGTGATCCAGGTAGAGGCCACGCAGGAACACGACGGCTCCGGCTACGCCGTGCTCTCCGGCCGCATCCGCTCCGGCGGCAAGCTGGTCGCCGAGGCCGGCATCACCTACCGCGTGATGGATTTTCCGAATCCCGCCCTGCGCGCCGGGCTGTTCGAGGTCGCGCGCCGTGTCGGCGTGCCCGAGGAGCTTCTTGCCGATGCCTGAGCGCGACGCCGTCATAACGGGCATTGGCCTGATCTCCTGCCTCGGCGAAGGCCCGGACGCCCACCGTGCCGCGCTGGACGCGCCCGGCGGGTTCACCCCGGTGGTGGACGCCACCTCCTTCGCCCCCTACCCGGTGCATCCCATTGTGGAACTGGCCTGGGACAAGCAGATCCCCAAGCGGCAGGACCAGCGCCAGATGGAAGCCTGGCAGCGCATCGGCACCTATGCCGCCGGCGCCGCGCTGGAGCATGCCGGGGTGAAGGGCAACGCGGAGCTGCTGTCGCGCACCCACATGATCGTCGCCGCCGGCGGCGGGGAGCGCGATGCGGCGGTGGATGCCGCCATCCTCTCCGGCCTGCCGAAGGCGGAGAACCCGGCCGCCTTCCTGAACGAGCGCCTGCTGACCGATCTGCGGCCCACGCTGTTCCTGGCCCAGCTTTCGAACCTGCTCGCCGGCAACATCTCCATCGTGCACGGCGTGGTCGGCTCCTCCCGCACCTTCATGGGCGAGGAAGGAGCGGGGGTGGATGCCGTGCGCACCGCCGTGGCCCGGATCCGGGCGGGGCAGGGCGAGCTCTTTCTCGTCGGTGGCTCCCACAACGCCAACCGACCTGAGACGCCGATGCACTACGCCATGGGCCACACGCTGCTGGCCGGTGACTTTGCCCCGGTGCGCGCCCGGCAGGCGGCCGGCGGCGGCATGGTGCTGAGCGCGCTGGGCTGCTTCCTGGTGATCGAAAGCCGCGCCCATGCCGAAGCGCGCGGCGCCACCGCCATCGCCCGCATCGCCGCCGTGGAGTCCGACCGCTGCAACCGCAGCCCCGGCGCTGCCACCGCCAACGCGCAGCGCCAACTGGCTGCCATGACCCCCGGCGAGGGGGCCGCCGTGCTCTCCGGCGCCAGCGGCGTGGCGGCGCCGACGCAGGAGGAGCTGGCGTTCCTGGACGGGCTCGGCCTGCCCATCCGCGCCACCGCCACCGCGCTGGGGCATTCCATGGAGCCGAGCTTCGTGGCCAACCTCGCCCTGGCCGCCGATGCCGTCTCGCGCGGCAGCCTGTTCGCCCCGCTGGAACCCGGCGAGGCCGCGATGCCCGGCAAGCTGTCGCAGGCCCTGGTCACCGCCTGGGGCCACTGGCGCGGCGAGGGCATGGCGCTGGTGACAAAAGCCTGAGGAGGGCGCGATGGCACATACCGATTCCCACGGCCGCCCGATCGTCGTCGTCACCGGCATGGGCGTGCTGACCTCGCTCGGCGAGGGGCAAACGGACAACTGGGCGAAGCTCACCGGCGGCATCTCCGGCATCAAGCGCATCAGCCGCTTCCCGCTGGACCACATGCGCACCACCATCGCCGGCACGGTGGATTTCGTGCCCGCCGACCCGTTCTGCGCGCCCGAACTCTCCCAGCGCCTGGCCGACCGCGCCGCCGAGGAAGCGGTGGCCGAAGCCGGCATCGGCACCAAGGGAAGCTTCCCCGGCCCGCTCTTCCTTGCCCTGCCGCCGGTGGAGATCGAATGGCCGCAGCGCCAGGCGATTGCCGCCGCCACAGGGCGGAACGACGGCGTTTCCTATGCCGACCTGATCGCGGTGGCCGACCAGCCGCAGTTCCGCGACACCTATCGCCGGTTCCTGTTCGCCTCCGTCGGCGAGCATCTCGCCGAGCGCTTCGGCACCAGGGGCAACCCGATCGCCACCTCCACCGCCTGCGCCTCCGGTGGCACCGCGATCCAGCTCGCCGTGGAATCGATCCGCGCCGGCCTGTCGGAAGCCGCCCTGGTGGTGGGCACCGATGCCTCGGTGAACCCGGAATCGCTGATCCGCTTCTCGCTGCTCTCGGCGCTTTCGACCCGCAACGACCCGCCGGAAGGTGCCTCGCGCCCGTTCAGCAAGGACCGCGACGGGTTCGTGATGGCCGAAGGGGCAGGGGCGCTGGTGCTGGAAAGCATGGACCACGCGCTGGCCCGCGGTGCCCGCATCCTCGGCGTGCTGGCCGGCTGCGGCGAGCGGGCCGATGCGTTCCACCGCACCCGTTCCAGCCCGGACGGCAAGCCGGTGATCGCCTGCCTGCACGCCGCGCTGGCCGATGCCGGCATCGGGCCGGAGGCGGTGGACTACATCAACGCCCACGGCACCTCCACGCCGGAGAACGAGCGCATGGAATGGCTCGCCGTCTCCACTGTGTTCGGGGAACGGGCGGGGGCCATCCCGATCTCCTCCAACAAATCGATGATCGGCCACACGCTGACCGCTGCGGGGACGATCGAGGCGGTGTTCAGCCTGCTGACCATCCGCAACGGGCGCATCCCGCCCACGATCAACTATCACGAACCCGATCCCGCCCTGCCGGTGGATTGCGTGCCGAACGTGGCGCGCGACGCCCAGGTGACCTGCGCCATCTCCAATTCCTTCGGCTTCGGCGGCCAGAATGTGTGCCTGGTGATGCGGGCGGAACCGGCCTGATGCCGACGGCGCTCGTCATCGGCGGCCGCCGGGGCATCGGTGCCGCGGTGGTCGAGGCACTCGCCGCCGCGGGCTTCGACGTTACCTTCACCCAGCGTTCCGACCCCGACGGCACGGCAGCGCGGCTCGATGAGTTGCACGCGCGTTTCCCCGGCCGAACCTTCGCCGCCCGTGCCCTGGACCTGGCCGACCGCGCTGCCGTGGACGGCTTCGCCGAGGAGATCGAGGGCGGTGGGCCGCTCGGGGCGCTCGTGCATGTCGCCGGCACCACCTACGACCAGTTGGCCGCGATCATGGAGCAGGATCCGGCCGAGACGCTGATGCAGGTGAATTTCTGGTCCTTCGCCCGCCTCGCCCGCGCTGCCGTGCGGCCGATGCTGCGGGCGCGGACGGGGCGAATCATCGCGATCGGCTCCGTGGTGGGCCAGCAGGCCAGCCAGGGCAACGCGGCCTACGGAGCGAGCAAGGCCGCGCTGGCCTCCTACGTCCGCACGCTGGCGATCGAGAGCGCCAAGCGCGGCGTGACCGTGAACTGCATCGCGCCGGGCTTCGTCGAGACCGACATGATCGCTGCCTTCGCGGACTACCGGAAGGCGACCGAAACCCGCGTGCCGGCCGGGCGATACGCCACCCCCGCCGAAATCGCTGCCGTCGCTGCCTTCCTTGCTTCACCCGGTGCTGCCTATGTCACCGGCACGGTCATTCCTGTTGATGGCGGGCTTACGGCCTCACTGGGTATTCCGCGAAGCTGACAGGCAAGCGGTCATTTGAGAATTCTGCTTTCCGGCCGGCAGAAAGCGGTTGGACCGACGGAAGCAAGGAAGATTCAACACAGAGGACACAGAGAAGAATAGGAGAACACGGAGGATGCCTCGTCTCCATGACCTCCGTGGTTCTCTGTGTCCTCAGTGTTAAGTCCTTTCTGCGGTCCACCGCCATCTCCACAGATGGAATGACGTATACTCGGTCGGGGGGGTAAAAAAATTTCTACTGTTTGCGGTGAAGGGGCAGTGTCCAGCGCGACATCGTTGCGCAGGGCAAGTGCGATACCGTAAAATCTGCCTCACTTCACCTTGGCGTAGATGAAGCAATCGCGTGGTTCGGCCCCCAGGTTGGGGTGCATGGTCCAGCGCCGTGCTATTCCCTCGAAGGTCATGCCCGCTTTTTCCATGACCCTCGCCGAGGCTCGGTTCTCGACGTCGCAGCAGTCGCCGATCCGCCAGATGTCTGGTTGAAGCAGGGCCCAGCGGCTTACCTCACGCAATGCCTCGGTCATCAAGCCCTGTCCCCAGGCGGGTCGGGCCAGGACATAGCCGTAGCCCAAGGCGTGTGGCCGCTCCTGCCGCAGGTCGAACGCGCCCATGAGCGCGCCGTTTTGCCGGCCCATCAGCACATAGGTCCGGGAGGAGGCGGCACCCATGCAGCGCTGGACGTAGGCATTCGTGTCATCGAGGCTGCGATGCGGCCGCCAGGTCAGGAAGCGGGTCACGTTTGGATCCTGTGCATAGCCGTTGAATATCGGCTGTGCATCGTCAGCGGTGATGGGCCTGAGCGTCAGACGCTCCGTCTGAAACCCATCCGGAAACATGAACTGAGGTGTTGCCATGTAAGCCCGGCCTAAATTTGAAAAGTCTTTTTGCTTCTTTTTCTTCAGAAAAAGAAGACTCCTTGCTTACTCACAGCATGATTGAGTTGCGCAGAAGCAAGACACCCGCACCTCCGTATCCGCCCGCGCCAGTGCGTAGTCGAGCCTTTGGCGAATGAGTTTCGCTTCCACGGTCTCGCCGCGGGCTTCCAGGCAGGAGAGCAGGCCGCGCAGGGCCCAGACGTTGTCGGGGTGGACCTGGGCGCGGGGCAGGGTGCCGGCGAGGCCGAGGTCTTCGCGGTAGGTGGCTTCGGCTTCTTCGGTGCGGCCCTGTTCCAGCAGCAGGGCGCCGAGGGCGTGGCGGACGGGTTGCATCCAGCCCCAGGGCTCGTCGTAGGGCAGGGCGTCTTCCAGGGCGATGGCGGCGCGCAGGTGGGCGAAGGCGGCATCGTGTTCGCCGCGGCGGTAGGCGATTTCGCCTTGCAGCATCTCTTCCGCGACGGCCAGGGCATCGAGGCAGTTGACGTTGTGCATCCAGCGGGATTTCGGCACGCGCGGCACGGCGGCGCGGAACAGGGCCTGCTCGGCTTCGGCTGCGGGCACGTTGCCGAGGGCGGCGTGGGCGACGCCTTTTGCGTAGTGGATGGTGGCGGTGGTGTTGCAGTAGAGCGCCTGGTCTTCCGGCAGGGGCTGTTCGATGATCTCGCGCCATTTGCCGAAGCGCACCAGCACGTGCTGGCGGACGGAGACGTAGCTTTCGAAGAAATCGGCCATGGGCGGGGAGGGGATGCGCAGCATCGCTTCCGGCATGGTGGTGAGCATCTCGTCGATGGCGGCCAGCGCCGGGGCGAACTGGCCCAGGAACATCGCCCCGTAGGCGGCGAAGTGGTAATTGTGGATGCGGTAGCCGGTGTAGAAGTTCATCGGGCCGGCGCGGTCGTAGAACTTGCGGTCGGCGATGATGGCCTTCTGGTTCCAGTGCATCGTGTCTCGATAATGGCCGCACTGCACGTCGATATGGGTGGGCATGTGGACCAGGTGGCCCATGTCGGGCGTCAGCTCCCGCAGCCGGTCGCCGGTGAGCAGGGCGGCTTCGGGCGTGGGGGACATTTCCATCAGGTGCACGTGCAGGTGCAGCAGGCCCGGGTGGTCCATGGCCCCTGGCACGCGGGCGAAGGCGGATTCCAGCACCTCGCGCGCTTCCAGCGTGCCGGCGCCCTCGGCGGGCTGGCCGGTGCGGAGGTCCCACATCTTCCACGGCGTGATGTTGAGGATGGCTTCGGCGAAGACGGTGCGGATTTCGAGGTCGCGGGTGTTGGCCTTGTGGGCGGCGCGCATGGCGTCGGCGAAGGCGATGTCCCACGGGCGCTGGTCTTCGATCACGTCGCGCTGGGGGTAGCGGGCCTGGATCGCCTCGATCAGGGCGCGTTCGGCGCGGGTGACGGGGCCGGCGCGTTCCAGGGCGGTGCGGCTGGCGTCGTAGGCGCGGGCGAGCGACTTGGCCTTGCCGGCCGGGTCCATCAGCACCCAGGGGTAGTTGTAGTTGGGGCCGACGGCGTAGGCGATGCCCCAATGGGCCATGGCGCAGGCGGGATCGGCGGCCACGGCCTTCTCGAAGCAGGCGACGGCTTCCTCGTGGTGGTAGCCGTAGGTCCAGTTCAGGCCGCGATCGAACCAGCGCTGGGCCTCCGCAGAGGCGGTGGTGACCTTTCGCGAGTACGGCCCGAGATCGTAGGGGTAGTCCATGGCGCGTGCTCCCTGGCGGCTGGTGGCGGCCACGCTACGCGGCGGGGTGTGGCGGCGGCAATGGCGCGTGCTTGCCTTCGGGCGGCGGGCTGCGTAGAGCCTGCGGCGACGGCCTAGAGGACGAAGCCATGCGTGCCCTCCAGCTCTTCGGCGACCGCGACGTGCGGCTGGTCGAGCTTGAACCCCCGCCGCCGCCCGGGCCGGGGGAGGCGCAGATCCGCGTGCGCACGGTGGGGCTGAACCACCTGGATGTGTGGGGCTTCCGCGGCATGGCCTTCGCCAAGCGCAAGCTGCCGCTGACGGTGGCGGCCGAGGCCGCCGGCGAGGTGGTGGCCGTGGGCGAGGGGGTGACGCATCTGCGGCCTGGCCAGCGTGTGGTGCCGTTCGGCGCCATCACCTGTGGCACCTGCCGCGCCTGCCGCGAAGGGCGGGACAATCTGTGCGAGGCCGTGGCCGGCGTGCGCGGCTTCCATATCGACGGCTTCGCGCAGGACCTGACCAACCACCCGGCGCGGCTGCTGGTGCCGGTGCCCGATGCCGTCTCCACTGCCGATGCCGCCTGCGTGACGGTGGCGTACGGGACCGTGGAGCACATGCTGTTCGACAACGCCAAGCTGGAGCCCGGCGAGTGGATCCTGGTGCATGCCGGCGGCTCGGCGATCGGCAGCATCGCCATCCGCATCGCCAAATCGCTCGGCTGCACCGTGATCACCACCGTGGGCAGCGAGGCCAAGGCGGAGAAGGCGCGCGCGCTGGGGGCGGACCACGTGATCAACTACCGCGAGGATCGGTTCGAGGGCGTGGTGCGACGCATCACCGGCAAGAAGGGCGTGGACGTGGTGTTCGAGCATGTCGGTGCCGACACCTGGCAGGGCTCGCTGCTGTCCATGAAGCGCGGCGGGCGGCTGGTGACGTGCGGGGCCACTTCGGGGCCGAGTGGGAGCATCAACTTGATGCAGCTTTTCCAGCAGCAGTACCGGATCACGGGGAGCTTCGGGTGCCGGGTGGCGAACATGGTCTCGGCGCTGGACCGGATTGCCTCGGGCGTGCGGCCGGTGATCGATACCGAATACACGCTGGAGACCTATGGGGAAGGGCTGGGGCGGATGGAACACAGGGATGTGTTCGGGAAGATCCTGGTCAGCCTTTGAAGCAAGCAAGTATGTTCTTTTTTGAAAAAAAGAACCAAAAAACTTTTGTTCGTTTGCTGGCCTCGGCCCAAGCGAATAAAAGTCTTTTTGCTTCTTTTTCTTCAGAAAAAGAAGAGTCTTGCTGATGATCGATCGCATCCTCGGCGGCCTCGTAGGGGGCATCCTCTCGCTGCTGCGCCGCATGTCCCCGGAGCGCGCCTCCGATTTCGTGGGCGGGATGGCGCGGCGGATCGGGCCGTTGCTGCCGGAGCATCGCGTGGGCCGGCGGCAGCTGGCGGCGAGTTTTCCGGAGAAGGATTCCGCCTGGGTGGAGGCGACGCTGCGCGATGCCTGGGAGAATCTGGGGCGCGTGGCGGGCGAGTATGTGCACCTGGATCGCATCTGGGATTACGACGAGAACCACCCGCTGGCCGGGCGCATCACCACCGATGCGCGCGAGGTGCTGGAGCGGCTGCGCGACGATGGGCAGCCGGCGCTGCTGTTCACCGCGCATTTGGCAAATTGGGAGCTGCCGGCGGTGGCCGCCCAGCGGCATGGGCTGCCGACGGCGGTGCTGTATCGCATGCCGAACAACCGCAGCGTGGCGGCACAGATCGAGGCGATCCGTGGGCCGCTGATGGGGCGATTGATCAGCTCCCGCCGGTCGGGCGCGTTCGAGATGGCGGCGGCGCTGGAGCGCGGCGAGCATCTGGGCATGCTGGTGGACCAGTTCTTCGGCCGCGGCGAGCCGATCACCTTCTTCGGGCGGGAGACGAAGGCCAACCCCACCCTGGCGCGGCTGGCCAAGCGGTATGAGTGCCCGGTGTATGGCGTGCGGGTGATCCGCCGGCCCGGGCTGCGCTTCCATGTCACCACCACCGGCCCGCTCGATCTGCCGCGCAACGCCGCGGGCGAGATCGATGTGCGGGGGGCGACCCAGATGATCAACACCGTGATCGAGGGTTGGGTGTGCGAGGAGCCGGCGCAGTGGCTGTGGTTCCATCGGCGCTGGCGATAGGGCTGCCCCGCATCGCCACGGCTTGAAGCCGGCTTGGCCTTCTGCGAGCGTTCGGGCAACGCCAAAGCAGGAGGAAACGCACGGCATGGCCAGCCAGGCCACATTGCCGCGGCCGGCCGACAACGCGCGGGTGCCGTTCCTGGCGCCGTTCGGCAACCGTAGCTACCGGGTGATGTTCCCGGCCGACCTGCTGACCTCCTGGGCCTTCGAGATGGAGACCCTGATCCTCGGCTGGTACATCCTGGTCGAGACGCAGTCGGTGGTGTGGCTGACGGTGTTCGGCTCCCTGCAGTTCCTCGGCACGCTGATTGCGCCGCTGTATGGCGTGGGGTGCGACCGGATCGGGGCGCGCAACATGCTGTGCCTGATGCGCGGGCTGTACGTGGCGCAGGCGACGCTGCTGGCGGTCTTCGCGTTGACGGGCGTGATCACGCCCATCCATGTGGTGTGCGTCGCCGTGGTGATGGGGCTGGTGCGGCCCTGCGACCTTTCGGTGCGCAACACGTTGATCGGCGGGCTGATGTCCCCGGCGCAGCTGATGGGGGCCGTCAGCATCTCCCGCACCACGATGGATTCCGCGCGCATCATGGGCGCGCTGGCGGGGGCGGCGATCTTCGCGCTGCTGGGGCTGGGGCCGGCCTATGTGATGATCGCCGCGTTGTACGTGGTGAGCCTCGGCCTGACCCTGTGCATCGCCAACCCAACGCGCGCGAAACCGGACTCATACGCCTCGCCGTTTCGCGAAGTGTGGGAGGGGCTGGGCTATGTCGCCGCCACGCCCCGGCTGTTGGCGGCGATGGTGATCGCCTTCCTGGTGAATTTCTGCGCGTTTCCGCTCTCGGGCGGGCTGCTGCCCTATGTGGCGCGGGACATCTACGGCATGGGGCAGGGGGGGCTGGGCTTCCTGGCGGCGGGGTTTGCCTCTGGCGGGCTGATCGGCTCCCTGCTGCTGGGTGTGGCCGGGCGCGGCATTCCGGCCGGGCGGGTGATGATCAGCTTCACCTTCGTCTGGTACGTGATGCTGCTGCTGTATTCCCATACCAGCGTGCCGCAGCTGGGGATTCCGTTGCTGATGCTGGCCGGATTCATGCAAAGCTTCAGCATGGTGCCGATGGCCGTGATGCTGCTGCGCAGTACGGAGCCGCGCTTCCGCGGCCGGGTGATGGGGGTGCGCATGCTGGCGGTGTACAGCATGCCGCTGGGCCTGCTGCTGGCCGGCTGGATGATCGCGAAGTTCGGCTTCGTGGCCACCGCCACCGCCTATTGCCTGTTCGGTCTGCTCGCCACCGGGGCGATCGCGCTGGTGTGGCGCAAGCACCTGTTCCCGCTCTCCGCACCCGCCAATGCGCGCTGAGCGCTGGTGGCCGACCGCGGCGCTGGTCGGGCTAGCGCTGCTCTATCTTGCGCTGTTCCGGCCCGGGCTTTCGGTGATGGGGGGCGGGGATTTCGCGCTGTATCTCGCCCATGCCCAGGCGCTGGTGCAGGGGCGCGGCTATGCCGACACGGGTTTCGTGTTCAACCCGGCCAACGCCATCATGTCCCCGGCCGCCTATCCGCCCGGCCTGCCCCTGCTGTTGGCGCCGGTGGTGGCAGGGTTCGGGCTGGAGGGCGCGCCGATCAAGCTGCTGATGCTCGCCGCCCTGCTGGCCATGCTGTGGGGGCTGCACCGGCTGGCCGAGCCCACGCTGGGGCCGCGCTGGAGTGCCGTGCTGGTGCTCGCCGCCGGACTTTCGCCCGCCATCCTGATGCGGCGCGATGCCGTGGGCTCCGACATCGTGTTCGCCGCCTGGTGCTATCTGGCGCTGCTCGGCGCGCGTGGCCGGCCCGTGTTGCTGGGGATCGGCGTGGCGATGGCGCTGATGACGCGCTCCATCGGCGTCGTGCTGGCCGTGGCGCTGGCGCTCGACCTGCTGTTCCGGCCGGGCCCGATGCGCCGCCGCCTTGCCCCCGCGCTGCTGGCCGGCGTGGTGGTGGCCGTGGTGGGAACGCTGTGGCTGCGCGTGGACAACGCCACCTACGCCGGATACTTCCACCGCCTCTTGGCCGGGGGCATCGTGCGCCACCTCGCCTCCGCCGGGCAGGCCTATGCCTTCGCGGTGGTGGAGCTGTTCGGCCTCAGCTTCGGCCGGCTGGCGAACTGGCCGGTGCTGCTGGCGCTGCTGGGGCTGATCGGCTGGGGGCTGTGGCGCCACCTGCGCCGCGGGCCGGATGCGGTGGTGATCTTCGTGCTGCTCTACGGCGCCGCGCTGATCGCCTACCCCGTGCACATGGAGCCGACACGCTACGCCCTGCCGATCCTGCCGCTACTTTTGTGGCTGGCGCTGGAGCCGCTGCGCCGCCTGCCGCCGGTGGCCGTGCTGGCCGGCCTCGCCGTGCTTTACGGGCCCTTCTACTGGCAGCATGACGCCCGCGCCCAGGCACCCATCACCGCCGACAGCCCGGACTTCCAGGCCCTGCTGGCCGAACTGCGCGAGAACCCGCCCGGCACCCGCCTGATCGCCCGCAATCCGCGCATCTTCGCGCTATACGCCGGCCTGCCAAGCCACACCTGGCCCGAAACCCTCACACCCGAGGGCTGGCGCAGCACGCTCGCCACCTATCGCCCCGCCTACGTGATCGAGGAACGCTGGCAAGCCAGCGAGGAAGCCACCACCCTGGCCGCGCTTGTTTCCACCTATCCCGTCTCGTTCGAGAACGCGGCCTACCGCCTGCGCGCTATTCCCGCCGCAGCAACTGGTCATTGACGAAGCTGGCAAGCCCATGCGCCCGGAAATCCCGGCGCAGCGCCTCCTCGTCATACTCGTCCCGCACCCAGTCCAGGAATGGCAGCCGCCCCTCCGCCTCCGCCTGGTAGCGCAGGAAGAACGCGTCCAGAATCCCCGGTGGCGCCCGCCGGAAATGGCCATACCGCAGCGACAGCTGCCCCAAGGCCTCCGCCGCCGTGCCTCCCCCGAACATCAGCACCAGCCCCGCGGCCAGCCCCGCCCGATCCGCGCCGGACTTGCAATGCATCAGCACCGGCGTCTCCACCGTGCGCCAGATCTCATGGAACCGCAGGATCCGGTCCCGGTGCGGCGCGCCCCGGCTCTCGAACGGCATGTACACATGCGCGATCCCCAGCCGCCCCGCCGCCGCGCGCGACAACGAATCCGACCCGCACTCCCGCGGCCCGCGCAAATTCACGATCGTCCGTAAGCCGAACCGCCGCACCCAGGCGCCGATCCGCCACGGCAAGGGATGGCTGGCGCGATACCACTGGCCCGGTACCACCACGGCAAAGTTGCGCCACACCGTGCGCAACACCGCATGGTCCACCCACAAGGAATTCATCCACGCTGCAAACGGCCGCCTGTCGAATTTCATGCCGGCTCTCCCGGAAGCAAGGCCAGGGCTCTGCCCTGGACCCGGTCAGGGGCTTTGCCCCCGACACCCCCACCAGGGACCTGAGGTCCCTGGACCCACATGACTTTTGCCCACGTCAGCGGGGGGCCATCACCGGACGCATCGTCC
>JBIKOJ010000143.1:0-13985 GCA_044358135.1 Acetobacteraceae bacterium
GAGGGGATCTGGTTCTGATGGGGGGGTGGGGATAGATCGCAAGAGCCCCCCTCATTGATCCGCTTCGCGGTTCAATCCCCCGCGAAGGCGCGAGGGGAGAGAAGCAAGGAAGGAAGCAAGCAAGAAGAAGATTCACCACAGAGACACAGAGGCACGGAGAAGCAAGGCAAGGGAGAAGCAAGAAAGGTGGCGGAACCGCTTCGCGTTCCGCCCTACGCAGGTGGGAGAGCAGAAATTATTCTCCCTTGGCTTGTTTCTCTGTGCCTCTGTGTCTCTGTGGCCGCTTGCTTTCTTTTCGTCCGCGCGGTGGCGGGCTGAAGCCCGCCCTACGGTGGGGCGGGCACATGACAACGGCGCGAGGGGGTGCCTCGCGCCGTTGCGGTGGACCTATCGCCAGCTAGACGCGCTTGACGCCCCAGAAGATGGGCAGCGCCGCCTTGGGGAAGTCGGTGAGGTTGCTGCGGTAGGCGGTGGGATAGAACCAGTGCGCCATGGGCAGGAAGGGCACGTTCTCGAAGGCGAGGAGCTGCATCTGTTCGCAGATCGCCTTTTCCTCCGCCGGGTTGGCGGCCTCGAACCACTTCTCGCGCAGGCCTTCCATCTTCTCGTCGGTGGACCAGCCGAACCAGCCGCCCTTGGTGCCCACGCCGCGCAGCGGGAAGTGGTTGCCGGGGTTGAGGAAGGTGGTGCCGGTCCAGGTGGTGGTGAAGGCGTTCCAGCCGCCCTTCTCCGGCGGCTCCTGGTTGGCGCGGCGGGTGACCAGCGAGCCCCAGTCCATGGACAGGTATTCCACGTTGAGGCCGACCGACTTGAACATCGCTTCGGCCACCTGGGCGATGGTCTGCAGCGCCGGCAGGTCGCTGGGCGACATCAGCACGACCTTCTCGCCCTTGTAGCCGGCATCCTGGATCGCCTTGCGGACGGCGGCGAGGTTGCGCGGGCCGAGGATCTTCTCCAGCCCCGCGGTGCTGGCGTTCGGCGTGTTCATGGTGAAGAAGCCGGCGCCGACCTTGCCGAATTCCTTCACCTCGCCCAGCACGGCGTCGATCACGTCCTGCTGGTTGATGGCGCCGATCAGGGCGCGGCGGATGCCGGGGTTGTTGAAGGGCGGATGCAGGTGGTTGAGCGCCACGATGGCAATCCAGCCCAGCGGGTCGAACACCGACACGCGGACGTTCTGGTTCTTGCGCAGCTGGGGCACGAGATCGAACAGCGGCAGATCCAGCCAATCGACTTCGCCGGTTTGCAGGGCGGCCGCGGCGGTGGCGGCATCGGGCACGACCTTCCATTCGATCTTGTCGAAATGGGCGACCTTGCCGCCGGCCCAGCTGTCCGGCGCTTCCTGGCGCGGCACATACTTGTCGAACCTGGCGTAGCCGGCGCTGGAGCCGGAGACCCATTCGTTGCGGATGAAGCGGAACGGGCCGGAGCCGATGAACTCGTTGATCTGCTGGAAGGCGTCGGTCTTGGCGATGCGCTCCGGCATGATGAAGCTGGAGCCCTGGGCGATGGCGAAGCGCATCACCGGGTAGGGCTTCTTGAGGCGGATGACGATGGTCTTGTCATCCTGCGCGATCATCTCGTCCAGCTGGCTGGTGAGGCGCTGGCCGAAGCCGTCGCGCCGGGCCCAGCGTTGCAGGGAGGCGACGCAATCGCGGGCGCGGACGGGCTCGCCATCATGGAACACCAGGCCGTCGCGCAGGGTCATCTTCCAGGTGAGGCCATCGGACGAGACCTCGTCGCCGGCGAGCATCTGGGGGCGGGATTCGAGCTTCTCGGTAAGGGCGTAGAGGCGGTCCCACACCAGGTTGCCGTGGTTGAAGGCGACGGCCGTGGTGGTCCAGACCGGATCGGGGCTGGAGAGGTTGGCGTGGGGGATGAACTTCAGCACCTTCGCCGGCTGGGCGATGGCGGGGCGCGAAAGGCCGCCCGGGAGAAGGCCGGCGCCGGCAATGGCGGCCCCCGACTTCAGAACACTCCTGCGACGCATTGCTGTCTCCCTGTCGTGCGTTTGCTGTTGATCGCCGTATAGCGCCGTTGCCGGGGCGGGTGCCAGAAGGTTTCGGAGGGGACGCGGATCAGGGGATGGCGGGGCGTTGCAGCCAGGTGCCGCGGGCGCGCAGGGCGGGGCTGGGATCGGCGGCAAGGCGGGCGGCGAGGTGGGGAGGTCCGGCACGTGGTGGCGGCGGCGGATCAGCGCATCGGCGCCGACGCGGCGGACCAGGGCGGAGCGGTCGGCCAGGGCGAGGCGCATGATGGCGTCGGCCTCCGGCAGGGGGGCCAGCGGGGACGGGACGAGGGTGCGGCGGGCGATGTGGGGCAGCCAGCGCGTGCGGCCGAGGCGCTTTTCCGCGGGGTCGAGGCGATATCCTGCGGGCCAGGCGGCCTCGCCCGCGATGAGGGTGCGGCAGGCAACGGCGCGCACGGCGGGGTGGACGGCGGTGCGGGCGAGCTGCTCCAGCATGATCCCGTCGAACCGGGTGGTGCGGCCGAGGGCGAGGGTGAGCTCGCGCGGCAGGGGTCCGTCGATGGCCGAGGCGAAGCGGGCGTAAAGGGTGGCCGCGACGTCGCGGTTGTCCAGCAGGGAGTCCGCGATTGCTTTGCCCTCCGGGTCGGTGCGCGGCCATTCGGCCCAGCGGAGCAGCAGGGCGGGGGCGGCGCGGGCGACGGTGATGGGGCCGGTGGCCGGGAAGATGCGGGCGGCGGCGCGGGCGGCGGCGGCGCGGACCTGGGGCACCCAGTCGGCCAGGCGCCAGGCCAGCAGGGCGAGGTGGAAGGGCGATGGGGCGGGGCCGGACAGGGCATCGAGCGCGGCTTCGCGCTGGTGGCCGTTGCGGTGGCAAAGCAGCAGCCAGGCGCGGCGCGGGGTGGCGGCGGAGACGGGCGGGGCGGAGCGGAGGCAGGCGGCATCGGCGATACGGCGTTCCAGCTCGGCGACGTGGCCGGGCGGCAGGGTGGCCATGGCGGCGAGGATGAGGCCTTCGAGCAGCGCGGTGCCGGCGCGGGCGGCGTTGGCGTGGGCGTAGGCCGCCAGGAGGGGGGCCAGGGGCTCGGGGAGCATGGGGCAGACTAGGAAGGTTCGTTTCGGCGAGTCCAGCGCGCGGGCGGCGGGTTCACGCGCCGGTGGGTGCGTGCCATGGTTCGCGGACACGACCAGGGAGAGCGAAAGATGCGCGTGCTGATTGCGATGATGAGCCACGAGACCAATACCTTCTCGCCGGTGCCGACGAAGATCGACCGGTTCATGCGCAACGGCACGACGCTGCTGAAGGGCGAGGAGGCGGCGAAGTTCTATCGCAATACCGGCACCTGCATGGGCGGGTATCTGGCGGTGGCGGCGGAGAACAATGCCGAGGTGGTGATCCCGGTCTGCGCGGGGGCGCCGCCGAGCGGGCGGGTGGACAGCGCGGCGTACGAGACGTTCTGCGGATTGATCACAGATGAGGTGCAGAAGGGCGGGTTCGACGCGATCTGGCTGGACCTGCACGGCGCCATGGCGGCCGAGGGGTTCGAGGATGGCGAGGGCGAGCTGCTGCGGCGCATCCGGGCGATCGATCCGACAACGCCGATGTGCGTCGCCTATGACATGCACGCCAACATGTTCGACGCCATGGTGAGCAACGCGCAGATGGTGAGCGGCTACCACACCTACCCGCATATCGACATGCGCCCGACCGCCGAGCGCGCGGCGCGGCAGCTGGTGCGGGCGATGAAGGGCGAGGTGAAGCCGACCGGGGCCTGGGGGGCCGCGCCGATGCTGCCGCATGTGATGGCGCAGGGCACGCATCGCTTTCCGAACAAGGATTTGCAGCAGATGTGCGCGGATTGGGAGGCGAGCGGGCGGGCGCTGTCGGCCAGCCTGTTCGTGGGCTTTCCGCATGCCGACGTGACGATGGCGGGGCTCTCGGCGGTGGTGTTCACGGACAACAACCCCGAGGACGCGCAGGTGATGGTGGACGAGCTGATCAGCTTCGCGTGGAAGGCGCGGCGCGAGTTCATGTTCGAGATCGAGCCGCTGGAGAAGTCCGTGCAGCGGGCGAAGGACATGGGCGACCCGAAGCAGGGGCCGATCATGCTGCTGGACCACTACGACAACTGCGCTTCCGGCGGGACGATGGATACGACGGACGTGCTGCGGGAGATCATCCGCCAGGACCTGGAGGACGTGGTGTTCTTCGGCATCTACGACCCGATCGCGGTGCAGGAGGCGATTGCGGCCGGGATCGGCGCCGAGGTGACGCTGACGATCGGGGCCAAGCTGCCGATGCCGCTGATGCCGGTGCAGTCCTCGCCGCTGACCGTCACGGGCGTGGTGCAGACGATCTCGGCCGGGACGTTCACGCTGAAGGGCGGGCTGACGCCTGGCTTGCGCGTGTTCATGGGGCCGACGGTGGTGCTGAACACCGGGAAGATCGAGCTGATCCTGCTTTCGCGGCATATCGAGCCGACGGCGCAGGAGATGCTGACCAATCTGGGCATTACGCCCTCGGCGAAGAAGTTCATCGCGATCAAGAGCCGGGTGCATTTCCGGGCCGACATGGGCAAGGCGGCGCGGGAGATCGTGGAATGCGCGGGGGTTGGGGCCTGCACCTCCGACTATTCGCAGCTGACGTTCCACAATGTGCGGCGGCCGATCTTTCCGCTGAACATGGAGTTGCAGTGGAACCATCCGGCCTGACCTGACAGGACGCCTGCCGCTTGCGGATGGGATCGCCCCGTTCTCCGGAAGGAGGGCGGGGCGATATTCGTTTGCGGGAGGTTGGGATGTGGGCGCGGGCAAGATGGCGTTAACCGATCGGGCGCCATCCTGCCGGGCATCAACTGCAGGAGAAGCCTGCCCATGTCTGCCACCCTTGCCCACGCCGGTGTTTCGGTTGCGCCGCCCCCGGTCATTCCTTGTTTTCCCATTGCGCCGCGCGGCTGGCGGCTGAACGTGGCCGAGTCGCCGGTGGCGCGCCAGGCCGCGGCGGAGTTCACCAGCGGGTTCGAGGAAGGCACGCTGCAGTTCTTCGATGCGGTGCTGCCGGAATGCGACCGGATGGTGGATTTCGGCGGGTTCATCGGGTTCACCTCGCTCTACGCCGCGGCGCAGGGAACGAGCGTGGATGTGTTCGAGCCCAGCCCGGTGAACGGGGCGCTGCTGGAGGCGAACCTGCAGGCCAATCCGCGGCTGGCGCATCGCATCCGGCTGCATCGGCATGCGGTGGGGGCGCGGGATGGCAACCTGCCGCTGTTCGCCAAGGCGCATGGTGATTCCGGCGCGAGCCTGTTCGAGACGGTGCAGCGCGGGGCGCTGCTGCGCGGGCGGGCGGAGGCGGTGGTGCCGGTGCGCAGCGCGGTTGCGGTGCTGGAAGAGCTGGGGCTGAGCCCCGACATGCTGCTGAAGATCGATATCGAGGGCGCCGAATACGAGGTGGTGCCGGCGATCGCCGACCTGCTGCGGCGGGAGCGGCCGTTCCTACATATCTCCTTTCACCCGTTCAATATCGTGCGCGGGACGGACGAATACCTGAACCAGGTGGCGCGGCTGCGCGGCGCGCTGGCGATCGCGGAGGCGGTGGCGCCCTATCGGCACATGTATTTCCACACGCCGCAGGGCTGGACGCGCATCGACAAGAGCGACCGGATGGCGCTGCTGGCGCAGTACCTGCTGAAGCCGAAGCCGGTACCGCGGATCGCGACGCCGCAATACGGGTTCACCGATGCGCTGGCGCTGTCGGACGTGGCGCTGCCGCTGGGGTGAGATGAATGCTCGCGTGGGCGCGGTGAGCCTGTCGCGCCGGGCGGGTTCGTCCTATATGTGCGGCACCTCACCCTGACGGGAGTTTGCCGCATGTTCGCACGCCGCCTGCTCTGTTCCGCCATGATCGCCGCCGGCCTGGCCGCGGCCGCCCCCGCCGATGCCCGCGACCTGATGGTGGTGGGGTTCGGCGGCGGGTTCCAGGACAATGCCCGCAAGCACCTGTTCCAGGGCTATGCCCGCGCCAGCGGCGTGGCGGTGAAGGACGATGTGTACAACGGCGAGATGGCCAAGATCGTGGCCATGGTGAAGGCGCGCGACGTCACCTGGGATGTGGTGATGGTGGAAGCGCCGGAGCTGGTGCGCGGCTGCGAGGACGGGACGTTCGAGAAGCTCGATTGGAACGTGATCGACCACAGCAAGTTCGTGGGCGGCGGCACGATCGCCTGCGGCGCCGGTGCGGTGGGATGGGGGGTGACCCTGTTCTACGACCAGAAGCGCATCGCCGATGGGCCGAAGACCTATGCCGAGCTGTGGGACACCAGGACCTTCCCGGGCAAGCGCAGCTTCCGCTACACGCCCAAGACGACACTTGAGATTGCGCTGATGGCGGACGGCGTGCCGTTCCACGAGGTGTACAAGGTTCTGGCCACCAAGGCCGGTCAGGACCGGGCCTTCGCGGCGCTGGACCGGATCAAGGGTGATATCGTCTGGTGGCGCTCCGGCGCGCAGCCGCTGCAGTTCGTGGCCTCCGGCGAGGTGGCCTATGCGGTGGGCTTCGTGGGGCGCACGGCGCGGGCGGCGGGGGAAGGGGCGGCGTATCCGCTGCTGTGGCCGACCCTGCTGTATTCCTTCGACTACTGGGCGGTGGTGAAGGGCTCCCCCAACACCGCCGAGGCCATGAAGCTGATCAACTACATGACCGAACCGGCGCCGCTGCTGGCGCTGGCGCAGGATTGGGCCGTGTCGCCGGCCACCAAGGCGGTCGCCGATGACCCCGCGGTGCGGGCGCGCAACCCGGGCATGGTGGCGAACCACGCCGAAGTGGGGCTCTCGATCAGCACCGAGTTCTGGGTGGAATACGGCGAAGACCTGGAAAAACGCTTCAACGCCTGGGCCGCGCGATAGGTGCCGGCTGGGCTTGGGACGCGTGATGGGGAAGGAAGGCCAGGGCTCTGCCCTGGACCCGCCAGGGACCTGAGGTCCCTGGACCCACATGAGTCTTTCCGCCTTCGGCGGGAGGGGCCGTCTCGGCGCGCGACACAGACCGGGTCGGCCCCTCCCGCCGAAGGCGGAAAAAGTATCGGGGTCTGGGGCCTAAGGCCCCAGCGGGGTCCAGGGGCAGAGCCCCTGGCCTTCCCTTCCCCATGACCCGCACCAAGGCTCTGGCCGTCGCGCTGATGGCGCCGGCGGTGGTGGTGGTGATTTTGGTGTTGGTGGTTCCGTTGCTGGTGGGATTTGCCATGGCGGTGCGCGACCCGGAGTTGCGGGTGGCGTTGCCGCGGACGGCGGTGTTGCTGCGCGAGTGGGACGGGCGGGGGGTACCGGAGGAGCCGGTGTTTGCGGCGTTGGCCGTGGAGTTGCGGGCGGCGGAGGGGGCGCAGGCGCTGGGGGCGTTGAGCCGGCGGCTGAATTTCGAGCGGTCGGGGATGCGCGGGTTGCTGCTGCGCACGGCGCGGGCGGAGCTGGTGGCGCCGTATTCGATGGCGTTGCCGGCGCTGGATGCGCGCTGGGGCGAGCCGGCGACGTGGACGATGCTGCGGCGGGCTTCCTTGGGGGTGACGCCGCTGTATCTGCTGCGCAGCGTGGATCTGGACGTGGCGGCCGATGGCAGCGTGGTGGCGCAGCCGGAGGAGGAGGCGGTGTTCGTGAAGCTGTTCCGGCGCACTTTGGTGATCGCGCTGGAGGTGACGATCACGACGCTGGTGGTGGCGTATCCGGCGGCCTATGCGATGGCGCGGCTGCCGGGGGCGTGGGCGCGGCTGGCCACCGTGCTGGTGCTGGTGCCGTTCTGGGTTTCGATCATGGTGCGGACGACGGCCTGGTTCATCCTGCTGCAGCGGGAGGGGCCGGTGAATGCGCTGCTGCTGGCGTTGCAGGTGGTGGACCATCCGTTGCAGCTGATCTTCACGCGGGTGGCGGTGATCCTGGCGATGGTGCACGTGCTGCTGCCGTTCGCGATCCTGCCGATGGTGGGGGTGATGAAGCGGATCGACCCGCGGCTGGCGCGCGCCTCGGCGAGCCTGGGGGCGACGCAGTGGCAGCATTTCCTGCGGGTGTATCTGCCGCTTTCGCTGCCCGGGGTGGGCGCGGGCGGGCTGATGATCTTCATGCTGGCGGTGGGGTTCTACATCACGCCGGCGCTGGTGGGCGGCACCGGGGACCAGATGGTGAGCACCTTCATCACGGAATACACCACGGCGACGCTGAACTGGGGCATGGCGGCGGCGCTGGCGGTGCTGCTGCTGGCGATGACGGCCGCGGTGGTGGGGCTGGCGGTGCTGCTGGTGCCGCACCTGAAGGCGCGGTCTGCATGAGGGGGGCGGCATGATCGGGATGTGGCTGACGCGGGCGTGGCTCGGCCTGGTGCTGCTGTTCCTGATCGCACCGATGCTGGTGGTGGTGCCGCTGAGTTTTTCCTCCGGCGAGGTGCTGACGCTGCCGATGCCGGGATTCTCCCTGCGGTGGTACGTGGATTTCTTCACCTCGGGCCGGTGGCTGGTGGCGACGCGGAACAGCTTCGTGGTGGGGCTGCACACGGCGGTGCTGGCGACGCTGCTGGGCACGTTGGCGGCGTTCGGGATGTTCCTGTGGGGGCGGGTGCCGCGGCTGCCGGCGGGGCTGCTGTCCCTGCCGCTGGTGGTGCCGAGCGTGATCGCGGGGGTGGCGATGTATTTCGCCTTCGCGCTGGTGGGGCTGACGAACACGCTGGCGGGGCTGATCCTGGCGCATACCGTGCTGGCGCTGCCCTATGTGGTGGTGACGGTGCTGGCGTCCTTGCAGGGGTTCGACCGGACGCAGCTGCGGGCGGCGACCTCCTTGGGCGCGCCGTTTCCCGTGGTGCTGCGCCGCGTGGTGCTGCCGCAGATCGCGCCTGCGGTGGCGGCGGGGGGTCTGTTCGCGTTCGCCACCAGTTTCGACGAGCTGATCGTGGCGCTGTTCGTGGCCGGGCCGGAGCAGTTCACGCTGCCGCGGCAGATGCTGGCGGGGCTGCGGGAGTTCCTCAGCCCGACGATCACAGCCGCCGCGGTGCTGCTGACGCTGGTTTCGCTGCTGCTGCTGGTGTTGCACCAGGCGGTGTGGGGGCGGAAGGGGCACTGAGGCGGGGCGGGCCGCCGGGCAGGCAGTCTGGCCGGAGTTCGTTGGCCAGGACATCGAGGCGCAGGTTGGGGTTGTAGAACGGGTCCCCTGCCTGGATTTCGGCGGCCCAGCGGGATTGGAACAGTGCGGTATCGGCCGCATGGAGCCACTGGCCGGCGGGCTTGCGGGTGCGGGATTCGTGGTGGAGCAGGATGGTCTGGCCGTCTTGCAGGATGCGGTAGCCCTGGGCGCGCAGGCGCAGGCAGAGATCGGTGTCGTTGAAGCCGATCGGCAGGGATTCGTCGAAGCCGCCGGCGTCGCGGAAGAGCTCGGCGCGCAGCATCATGCAGGCGGCGGTGACGGCGGTGACGTCGCGGAGTGACGTGTAGTCGCGGTGCGGGCCGTGCAGGCGGGCGCCGGTGGCGTCGTGGGCGTGGCGCATGGCGTGGGCGTGGGTGGCCGAGCCGTCGAAGCCCAACACCACGCCGGCATGCTGGATGCGGCGATCGGGGTAGAGCAGCAGGGTGCCGACGGCGCCCACGTCCGGTCGGGCGGCGAGGCTGCGCAGGCGGGAAAGCCAGCCCGGCGCGAGGGCCTCGGTGTCGTTGTTCAGGAACAGCAGGGTTTCGGCTTCGGCGCCGTAGCGGGCGACGGCCTGGTTGTTCATGCGGGCGTAGTGGAACGGGCCCTCGTAGCGCATCACCGTCACCAGCCCGGCGATCTGGCGGAGATAGGCGCGGGAGTCCGGTTCATCCGATTCGTGGTCGATGACGACGATGTCGAGCGGGGTACTTTCCCGGGTGCGGAACAGGGATTCGAGGCAGGTGCGCAGCAGGGCGGCCTGGTTGCGGGTGGGGATGACGGCGAGCGTGCGGCCCCGGGGTTGGGGCCAGTGGGTGACGAGGCCAGTAGGGGTGAGCTGCGCGGTGGCTTCGGGCGCGATGCGGGCGAGGTGGCGCTGCACGGCGCGCAGCTCCGTGGCGCCGGGGGCGCGGGGTGGATCGGGCGTGCGGTGCAGGATGCGCGGGATGTGGGCGATGGGGTGGGTTTCGGAGAGGGCGAGCAGGAGGTCGGCGGGGTCGGCGGTGGCGGGCGCGGTGCGCAGGGCGAAGGCGGTGCCGGGATCCGGGTTGCTGCGCAGGCCATCGGGCGAGGGGGTGGGGTGGCAGGCGATGTCGGTGGCGCCGCCGGGGAGGAGGTGGGCGTGGTCCCACAGGAAGGCGGCGGGGGCCGGGTTCGCGGCGGCGCGCAGGAGGTGCCACAGCGCGTCCCGCTCCAGGATGGTGGGGCCGGTGACGATGAGGGTGAGGGGGTAGCGGGGCCTGGTGCGCGGGGTGAGCAGGCGGATGGGGCCGGCGGGGTGGAGCGTGCCTTCCCGCACCAGCAATTCCCAGCTGCCGGCGAACTGGGCGCGGAGGGAGTCGGCGAGTTCGGGCAGGCCGCGGCGGGTGCGGGCGATGACGGTGACGCCCTGGGCCCCGATGCGGTGGCGCATCATGCGGCGCAGGCGGAGCAGGGTTGGCTTCGGCAGCTCGTCCCAGCGCGAGAGGAAGCGGGCGACGCTGGGCGGGTCCGTGGCGGCGGCCGGGGCGCCGGGGAGGATGGTGCCGGATTCGGCATCGACCAGGGTGACGGTGGCGCCGGCGAGGGTGGCGGCGTGGGGGGAGAGATCGAGCACGAAGCCGCAATTGCCGTCGCCGAGGCCGGCCTGCTGGACGTCGCCGCGGAACATGTCTGCCGGGGTGCTGGCGAGGATGCGCCCTTCGGCGATGGCCTGGATGGTGATGCGGCGGGAGGGGTTCGCAGGGTCGCGCGCCCAGCCGATGGCGGCGTGGCGGGTGAGCGCTTCCAGGAAGCCTTGCAACGGCATCAGAAGGAAGGATTCTTCTTTTTGTGAACAAAAAGAAGCAAAAAAACTTCATTCGTTTGCCGAGGCCAGCAAACGAACAAAAGTTTTTTGGTTCTTTTTTTCAAAAAAGAACGCCCTTGCTTACTTCAGGCACTGGTATCCACCGGCACGATCGTCCGCGGCAGCCCCTCGCGATAATTGTAGTTGGTATTGGCGTCCTCGCCGTGCGGCACGGTGCAGCCGGCGTATTCGCCGTCGTCGTCGTGGAAGTGGGCCCGGTGGGTTTCCACATCGCCCCAGACGGCGCCGATCTGGTGGTAGTGGTATTGCACCGCGCGGCGCCGCATGTCGGACGTGTTGGGCGCGGTGTAGTGGTGCAGCAGGGAGTGGAAGACCAGCGCGTCGCCGGGTTCCATGCTGATGGGGATGCGTTCGTTGGCGCGCAGCTTGCCGGGGATGATGCGGCAGCGGTTGAAGTCGTTCTCGTGCACGTGGGGCACGCCGCCTTCGAGGTGGGTGCCGGGCACCAGCTCCATGCAGCCGTTCATCGGCAGCGCCGAGTCGAGCGCGATCCAGACGCCGACGATCAGCGAGGGATCGGTGAGGCGGAAGTAGGAGGCATCCTGGTGCCAGGGCTTTTCGCTGCCGATTCGCGGCGGCTTCACCAGGGCCATTTCCTGGAACAGCAGGCGGCCCTGGCCGAGGAGCTGATCCAGGCAGGCATGCAGGCGGCGGCTGTTGGCGGCGGCCTTGAGTGCGGGCGCGTCTTCGGTGAAGTCCATGTATTTGCGGATGAAATTCTCGCAGCGCTCGGGGGTTTTGGCGGCGTTTTCGAATCCGGTTTCGAACATCAGGCTGGTTTCGCGGCGCGGGATGGCGCCGGTGGCGAGGCCGGTGAGGGCCTGCTTGCAGGCTTCGATGGTGTGCGGGCCGAGCAGGCCGCGCAGCAGCACCCAGCCCTCGCGGCGGTACTGGGCGATTTCCTCGTGGGTCAGGAGCCGTTGGTCCCCGGCGGTGGTGGCATCCATCGCGCGTTCCTCCGCATGCGTTGTTGCCGGCAGCATGGCGCAGTTGGGGGCCGCGCGTCCAATCGCGCTAGTGTTGCGGCGATTCGCAGGGGGCAAGATCGATGCGCAAGGTGATCGTGTGCGACCATCCGCTGGTGCAGCACAAGCTGACGCTGCTGCGGGACCGGGAGACCTCCACGCTGGGGTTCCGGCGCATTGCGGGCGAGATCGCGCTGCTGATGGCCTATGAGCTGACGCGTGATCTGCCGCTGGCGATGGTGGAGATCGAGACGCCGCTGGAGACGATGCTGGCGCCACAGATCGCGGGCAAGAAGCTGTGCCTTGTCAGTATTCTGCGGGCGGGCAACGGCATCCTGGAGGGGATGCTGGACATCGTGCCGGCGGCGCGGGTGGGGCATGTGGGGCTGTATCGCGACCCCCAGAGCCTGCAGCCGGTGGAGTATTACGTGAAGCTGCCGGAGGATGTGGCGAGCCGGCTGGTGATCGTGGTGGACCCGATGCTGGCGACCGGGAATTCTGCCGCCGCGGCGGTGGCGCGGGTGAAGCAGGCGGGGGCGACACAGATCCGGTTTGCCTGCCTGCTGGCGGCACCCGAGGGCATTGCCGCCTTCCATGCGCAGCATCCCGATGTGCCTGTCTACACCGGCTGCGTCGATCGTGGGCTGGACGGGCATGGCTATATCCGGCCCGGGCTGGGCGATGCCGGGGACCGGATCTACGGCACGCGATAGTTACGCGCCCGCGCCGGGATGGCCCGGCGCGGGTACGAAAAGGATAGCAAAGCATTAATTTCGCCCACGCAGCGCAAATCCATTTGTTTTAGTTTTGATTAAGATGCTTGGCCAATACAGGGCTGGCCATGCACGAATTAACCCCCCTGGTAATGGTTGGCGCCACGAAGGCACCAACGGCCCCCTCTCCCCGGCAAATGCCTATGGGCATCCCGGCCGGAGCGAAGGGGCAGCCTTGGGGACCTGACCGGACACCCATCATGCCCCTGCCCCTTCGCCAGGCTCTACGGCCCGAAGACCCGCTCCAGCCCGACGGCTGAACGCCGCCCCGACCCCAAACCTGTTTCCGGCCCGGCCGACGCGGCGCGCATGCGCGAACCGCCAACGCCCGTGGCTTGCCGAAGACGAACCGTGCCTGCCGACCAATGCCTTTCCGCAACAGAATTCCGAACGGTGCGCCTCCTCTTTCGCCAGCAAGGACACTCCGATGACCGCCAGCTTCCGCCTCGCTGCCGCCGCCACCCTTGCCGCCGGGCTGTTCGCCGCCCTGCCGGCCTGTGCCCAGACCGCGCATGCCGCCGTGGCCCCGCCGGCGATCAGCATGCGGGCCGATGCCTCTGCCATCACCGCGGCGCTGCGCAAGCGCGATGCGCTGGCGGTGAAGCAGAGCGAGTTCATGGGGCGCCTGCATGCGGCACAGCCGCAGATGCAGCAGCGCCTGGCCGAGATGCAGCCCCGCCCGGCACCGCGCGGCCGGACCCGCTGACCCCCCTTTCCCACGATCCAGACCGAGAGACCCCAGACCATGACCAACACCTTCCGTTTCGCCGCCGCCGCCACCCTGGCCGCCGGGCTGTTCGCCGCCCTGCCCGCCGCCGCGCAGACCGTCGCCCCCGCCTCCCCCTCCATCGCCGAGATGCAGGCCCGCCGCGCCAAGCCGGCCGACCTGGCCGCCACCCTGAAGCAGCGCGACGCCATCGTGGCCAAGCAGGCCGCGACCATCAGCCGCCTCAACCAGACCAAGGCCGAGCTGCAGCAGCGCCTGGCCGACAACCAGGCCCGCCTCGCCCAGGCCCGCAAGGTGCGCTGAGCCCTTCCCACCCTTTCCCCTTTCAAAACGACAGGAACGCTCCCATGACCAACACCTTCCGCTTCGCCGCCGCCGCCACCCTGGCCGCCGGGCTGTTCGCCGCCCTGCCGGCCGCGGCCCAGACTGTCGCCCCCGCCTCCCCCTCCATCGCCGAGATGCAGGCGCGCCGTGCCAAGCCGGCCGACCTGGCCGCCGCCCTGAAGCAGCGCGACGCCATCGTGGCCAAGCAGGCCGCGACCATCAGCCG
>JBIKOJ010000319.1:0-4138 GCA_044358135.1 Acetobacteraceae bacterium
CGCAGGCGGAATTAATGTGGGTCCAGGGACCTCAGGTCCCTGGCGGGTCCAGGGCAGAGCCCTGGCCTTGCTCCGGCCCGCAAGGGGCCTGCACACATGACGCGCTACATCCTGCAGCGGTTGGCGTTGTTGCCGGCGTTGATGCTCGTCTATTCCTTCGTGATCTTCGTGATCATCCAGGCCCCGCCGGGTGATTTCCTAACGCACTACGTGGCCACGCTGGCCTCGTCCGGCTCGTCCATCAGCATGGAGCAGATGGAGGCCTTGCGTGCGAGCTACGGCTTGGACCAGCCGTTCATCGTGCAGTACTGGCTGTGGCTGAAGCACCTTGTGGTCGGCGACATGGGCCTGTCGCTGGAATACCAGCGCCCGAATGCGGAGCTGATCGGCGAGCAGTTGGCCGCCACCATTGCGCTGGCGCTGTTCTCGTTTGTGCTCACCTGGGCGATCGCGGTGCCCGCCGGCATCTGGTGCGCCACGCACCAGCGGTCCTTCGTGGATCACCTGCTGACCATCGTGAACTATGTCGGCGTCGCCACGCCCAACTTCATGCTGGCTTTGGTGCTGATGTGGGTGGGGTTTGCCTGGTTCGACATCAGCGTGACCGGCCTGTTCAGCGAGGACTACGTCGATGCGCCCTGGAGCTTCGCGCGCGTGATCGACATGCTGTCGCACATGTGGCTGCCGGCTTTGGTGCTGGCCATTGCCGGCACCGCGCGGCTCACGCGCATCATGCGGGCCAACCTGCTGGATGAGCTGAACAAGCCCTATGTCACCACCGCCCGGGCCAAGGGCCTGTCGGAATGGACGCTGGTGCTGCGCTATCCCGTGCGCCTGGCGCTGAACCCGCTGGTCAGCACCATCGGCTGGTACCTGCCCGCCCTGTTCTCCGGCAGCCTGATCGTGGCCACGGTGATGAACCTGCCCAATATCGGCCCGCTGCTGCTGCGCGCCCTGATCAACCAGGACATGTATCTGGCCGGCGGCATCCTGCTGATCTACTCGTTCCTCACCATCATCGGCACGCTGCTCTCCGATGTGCTGCTGGCGCTGATTGACCCGCGCATCCGGATGGAAGGCTGATGTCCCAGGCCCTGCCCGTCCCCACCGAGGGCGCCGCTGTCGAGGACCGCATCGCAGTTGCCTCCAACTGGAAGTTGGTATGGTGGCGCTTCCGCCGCCATCGCCTCGCGCTCGTCAGCGCCGTTCTGCTGATCCTGATGTATGGCGTGGTGCTGGCGCCCGATTTCTTCTCCACCCAGAACCCGGAACAGACCGACGCGCGGCAGGCCTTCATCCCGCCGCAGGGTCTCCGCCTGTTCCATGAGGGCGGCATTGATCCCTGGGTCCCCGCCGTCACCGGCAAGCGCAACCCGGTCACGCTGCGCATGGAATGGACCGTCGATCCCTCCAAGCGCGTGCCGGTCAGCTTCTTCGGCCGCGGCCACACCTGGCACTTCCTCGGCCTGATCGAAACCAACCGCCACCTCATCGTCTCCGCCGACCCGCGCCAGCGCATCTTCCTGCTGGGGTCCGATAGGCTGGGCCGCGACCAGTGGTCGCGCATCATGCACGGCACCCAAACCTCCATGACGGTGGGCCTCGTCGCCGTCGCCCTCTCCACCTTCCTCGGCGTGCTATTGGGTGGCCTCAGCGGCTATGTCGGCGGCAAGACCGACAGCGTGATCCAGCGCCTGATCGAACTGCTGCAATCCGTCCCCACCATCCCGATCTGGCTCGCCCTGGCCGCCGCCCTCCCGCGCGACTGGACCCCGATCCAGGTCTTCTTCGCCATCACCGTCATCCTCTCCCTGATCGGCTGGACCACCCTGGGCCGCGAGGTCCGCGGCCGCTTCCTCGCACTCAGGGAGGAAGATTTCGTCCTCGCCGC
Source organism: Acetobacteraceae bacterium (assembly GCA_044358135.1). Lineage (GTDB taxonomy): Bacteria > Pseudomonadota > Alphaproteobacteria > Acetobacterales > Acetobacteraceae > CAMDGX01. The sequence goes on from JBIKOJ010000319.1 coordinate 1,892, forward strand.
AAGGCTGGCCGGCTGTTCGCGCCTGCGCATCATCCTGCGCCACATGGTGCCCACCTTCGCCAGCCACATCATCGCCACCGCCTCGCTGGCCATCCCGGTGATGATCATCAACGAAACCTCGCTCTCCTTCCTCGGCCTCGGCATCCGCCCGCCGGCGCTGTCCTGGGGCGTGCTGCTGCAGGAGGCCCAGAACATCCAGTCCCTGGCGCTCGCCCCCTGGCTGCTGATCCCCGGCCTGGTGGTGATCCTCGCCGTGCTCGCCTTCAACCTCGTGGGCGACGGCCTGCGCGACGCGTCCGACCCCTATGCCAACTGAACCCCCCCTCCTTGAGGTCAAAGACCTGCGCGTCACCTTCGGCATGGACGAAGGCACCATCCGCGCGGTGGACGGCACAAGCTTCACCGTCCACCCCGGCGAAGTCGTCGGCATCGTCGGCGAAAGCGGCTGCGGCAAATCCGTCACCATGAAGGCGATCCTGCAACTCATCGAACGCCCCGGCCGCCTCGCCAGCGGCGAAATCCTGTTCCGCGACCGCCAGGGCCAACAGACCGACCTCGCCAAGCTCGACCCCCGCGGCCCCCGCATGCGCGCCCTGCGCGGCGCCGAAATCGCGCTCATTCCCCAGGAGCCGATGGCCGCCTTCAGCCCGGTGCACACCGTCGGTGCCCAGATCATCGAGGCGATCCAGCTGCACGCCGCCCAGGAAGGCCGGCCGGTCTCCAAGGCCCAGGCGCGCGAGATCGTCATCGGCCTGTTCCGCGACGTCGGCATCTCCATGCCGGAACAGCGGGTGGACGCCTATTCCTGGCAGCTCTCCGGCGGCCTGCGCCAGCGCGCCATGATCGCCATGGCGCTGTCCTGCAAGCCGCGCCTGCTGATCGCCGACGAACCCACCACGGCGATCGACGTCACCACCCAGGCCCAGGTGCTCGCCCTGCTGCGCGACCTCAAGGCCAAGTACAACACCGCCATCGTCTTCATCACCCACGACCTCGGCGTGATCGCGCAGATGACCAGCTACGTGGTGGTGATGTATCTCGGCCGCGTCATGGAACAGGGCCCGGTGGACCAGATCTTCCACGCCCCCGCCCACCCCTACACACGCGCCCTGCTGCGCTCCATCCCCACCATCCACGGCGAAACCCGCACGCCGCTGCCGGTCATCAGCGGCTCCCTGCCGCACCCGTTCAACCGCCCTTCCGGCTGCCCCTTCCACCCCCGCTGCCCCGAGGCGATGCCAGGCTGCGCCACCGCCACGCCGAAGCTTTTGCCGGTGGCCGAAGGCCAATCCGCCGCCTGCTTCCTGCACCACCAGGAGGCCGAGGCATGAGCGCCCCCCTGCTTGAAGTGCGCGGCCTGCAGAAATTCTTCCCCATCGTGAAGGGCTTCCTGCGCCGCACCACCGGCAATGTCCGCGCCGTCGATGGTGTCGATTTCACCCTGAACGAAGGCGAAACCCTCGGCCTCGTCGGCGAATCCGGCTGCGGCAAAACCACTGCCAGCCGCTGCATCCTGCGCGCCATCGACCCCACCGCCGGCCAGGTCCTCTACCGCACGAAATCCGGCGAGACCGTCGATCTCGCCCCCATGCCCCAGCGCGAGCTCTCCCGCTACCGCGCCGAAATCCAGATGGTCTTCCAGGACCCGTTCGGCTCGCTGAACCCGCGCATGACCCTGCTGGACAACGTCGGCGAGCCCCTCCTCGTCAACGGCATGCGCAGCCGCCGAGACCGCGCCGATCGCGTCGCCGACCTCCTCAAGCTCGTCGGCCTGCGCCCCGAATTCATGCACCGCTTCCCGCACGCATTCTCCGGCGGCCAGCGCCAACGCATCGGCATCGCCCGCGCCCTCGCCACCGAGCCCCGCCTGGTGGTCGCCGACGAACCCGTCAGCGCGCTCGATGTCTCCGTCCAGGCCCAGGTGCTGAACCTGCTGCTCGAACTCCAGCAGCGCCTGCGCCTCACCTACCTCTTCGTGGCCCACGACCTCAGCGTGGTGCGCCACATCTCCGACCGCGTCGCGGTGATGTATGTCGGCCAGATCGTCGAACTCGCCCCCACCAACGCCCTGTTCTCCCGCCCGCTCCACCCCTACACCGCCGCCCTGATGCGCGCCGTCCCGGTGCCAGACCCCCGCGTCTCCCCCGCCGACGGCGTCTTGCGCGGCGAAGTCCCCAGCCCCGCCAACCCGCCCACCGGCTGCTACTTCCACCCCCGCGGCCCCTTCGCCCCAACCCGCGGGGCCGT
>JBIKOJ010000008.1:0-45890 GCA_044358135.1 Acetobacteraceae bacterium
GAAAAAGCGCTGGTGGGACGGAGGTCAGGCGTGCGGCGACGCGCGGGCCGGAGGGCGGGCGCACGCGGGCCTGGCGGTGCTGGGCCGGACGGTGCTGGGCCAGGCGGGGGGGCGTGCGGCGGGCGGAGTCCGGGTGTGGGGGCGGCGGGTGCGGGGGGTGGTGCGCCGGCGGGCCACGCGGGGGCGGCGGCGGTAGGGGCGCAGGCCGCGGCGATGGCGGCGGAAGCGCGGGGCCGTGGCGGCGCCCTCCTGCCAGGCGAGGGCTAACCGCCCCAGCATCGACAGCAGGCGCAGGATGAGCGCGAGCACCACGGCATCGAGACCGAATCCCGGATTCCCGGCGTCTGCCGACAGTTCCTGCCGCAAGCCGGCGAACCGGTCGGCCAATGTGGGGAGGGGATGGGTCATGTGAGAAAAAATAACTCACACGGTGGTGGGAGGCAAGGGATTTTTTTCAGGAAGGAAGAATCTTCTTTTTGTGAACAAAAAGAAGCAAAAAAACTTCATTGGACCGATGATGGAAATGCCTCGTTCCCCTGGATGCGCGTGGGGGGCGATCCGGAAGAACGTGGCCTCAGTGGCTGGCAAATGAAAAAAGTTTTTTGGTTCTTTTTTTCAAAAAAGAACGTGCTTTCTTCTAGGCTGCCTTTGCCAGCTCCGCGTGGGCTTCTGCCAGCAGGGTGAAGGAGCGTTTGCGCAAGGCGTGGTCGTGGATGGAAGTGGTGACGATGAGTTCGTTGGCGCCGGTGCGGGCGATAAAGGCGGCCAGGCCGGCGCGGACGGTGGCCGGCGAGCCGACGACGGCGCAGGAGAGGGAGTGGGAGATGGCGGCCTGGAAGCGCGGGTCCAGGCTTTCGAAAAAGCCTTCTTTCGGCGGCGGGAGCTTGCCGGGCCGGCCGGTGCGCATGTTGACGAAGCTCTGCTGCTGCGAGGTGAAGAGGTAGCGGGCTTCCTCATCCGTGGGGGCGACGATGACGCCGAGGCCGGGCATGGCGTAGGGGGCCGCCAGATGTTCGGAGGGGCGGAAGCGGCTTTTGTAGATGGCGGTGGCGGCATCCAGCGAGTCTGGCGCGAAGTGGGAGGCGAAGGCGTAGGGCAGGCCGAGGGCGGCGGCGAGCTGGGCGCCGTAGGTGCTGGAGCCGAGCATCCAGACGGGGACATCGAGGCCCTCGCCGGGGACGGCGCGGAGCTGCTGGCCGGGTTCGGCGGGGCGGAAATAGGACATCAGCTCCATGACGTCCTGCGGGAAGTCATCCTCCTGCAGGAGGGAGCGGCGCATGGCGCGGGCGGCGATCTGGTCTGTGCCCGGGGCGCGGCCGAGGCCGAGATCGACGCGGCCGGGGTAGAGGGCGGCCAGGGTGCCGAACTGCTCGGCGATCAGCAGCGGGGCGTGGTTGGGGAGCATGATGCCGCCGGAGCCGATGCGGATGCGCTTGGTACCGTTGGCGACGTGGGCGAGGGCGACGGCGGTGGCGGCGCTGGCGATGCCGGGCATGTTGTGGTGCTCGGCCATCCAGTAGCGGTTGAAGCCGAGGGCTTCGACGTGGCGGACGAGGTCGGCGGAGTTGCGCAGGGCCTGGCCGGCATCCGCGCCTTCGGGAATGGGGGAGAGGTCGAGGACGGAGAGGGGGGTCATGCGGGGCTCCTCAAGCAAGGGGTTCTTTTTTGAAAAAAAGAACCAAAAAACTTTTATCCGTTTGGGGCGTGGCAGCTTGCGCCATTGGGGAAAGTCTTTTTGCTTCTTTTTCTTCAGAAAAAGAAGATTCTTTCCTACAGCGTGGGCGTCGTGCGATGGCGGAAGGCTTGTTCGTAGTCGTAGGCCAACGCAAGGAGGCTGGCTTCGCTCCAGGGGCGGCCGACGAGGATGAGGCAGAAGGGGGCGCCGTCGGCCAGGTAGCCGGCGGGGACGACGATGCCGGGCAGGCCGCCGATGTTGATTTCCGAGACCGTGGTGGCGGCGATGTGGAGGTCGCCGGTGCGTGGGGGGAGGGGTTGGCTCATTTGCGGGAGGGCGATGGCGTCCAGGCCGTTGCGGTCCATCACGTCGGCCAGGATGGCCTGGTAGCGTTCGCGGGCGCTGCGGAAGCTGGTCATGTCCGGCGGGAGGGTGGGGTTGGCGCGGCTGGCTTCGAAGCCGGGGAGTTGGGTGAGGTAGGGCAGGAAGCCGGTGGGGGCGAAGGGGTCTTGCGGGGCGACGTGGGCGGCGAATTCGGCGAAGGTTTTCAGCGCGGCGTCGGGGCCGAGGCGGTGGAGGTAGTTGGTGAGGTCGTGGGGCAGGGATTCCATGCCGCGGGAATCGTAGCGGGCGCCCGGGGGGCGTTCGAGGGCGATGGCGGCGAAGCCGGTGCCGGCGAAGGGGTCGGCGATGAGGGTGGCGCCGCGGGAGGCGAGTTCTTCCTGGGCGCGGGCGTAGAGGGAGTCGATTTCGGGGTGGAGGGGCACGTCGCGCCAGCCGGCGCCGAAGAGGCCGAGGCGGGCGCCGCGGAGCGCGGTGGGGTGGAGGCCGGCGGTGTAGCCGCCCGGGGGGAGGCGGCCGATGGCGGCGGTGGTTTTGGGATCCGCCATGGTGTAGCCGGCCAGGGCATCGAGGCAGAGCGCGGCATCGCGGACGGTGCGGGCGACGGGGCCGACGACGTCTCGCATGGAGGACAGCGGGAAGACGCCGGTGTTGGGGACGAGGGCGTGGGTGGGCTTGATGCCGACCAGGGCCTGGGCGGCGGCGGGGTTCTGGATGGAGCCGCCGGTTTCCTCGGCCATGCCCAGCACGGCCATGCCGGAGGCGACGGCGGTGGCGCTGCCGGCGGAGCTGGCGCCGGGGGCGCGGTCGGGCGCGATGGCGTTCAGGGTGGGGCCGGCCCAGGAGTTGTTGGCGTGGGTGCCGCTGGCGCTGAGGACGGGGACGTTGGTTTTGCCCAGGAGGATGGCGCCGGCCTGGCGCATGCGGGCGACGACGGGGCTGTCGTGGGCGGGCATGAGGTCGATGCCGCCGGATTTGGAATGCAGCAGGGACCAGCCGGCGGTGGTGGGGAAGCCGACCATGTCCATCGGGTCTTTGACCACGGCCGGAACGCCGGCCAGGGGCGGGAGTGTTTCGCCTTCGGCGCGGCGGCGGTCGATGGCGCGGGCGTCTTCCAGGGCCTGGTCGTTGTGGAAGATGAGGGCGTTGAGGCGGGGGTTGTGGGCCTCGATCTGGGCCAGGTGGGCTTCGGCGAGCTGTTCGGCGGTGAAGCGGCCGGCGGCGAGGCCCTGCTGGATCTGGGCGACGGTAAGGGTGGTGACGTCGATCTCGCGCATGCCGGGGCTCCTGTTCGGGGAGAGGGTAGGCGGATGGCGGGGCGTGGCCAAGCGGGCTGTGCTGGGGCAGGGTGGCGGGAGCAGGGAGGGCGGCATGAGCGATCTGGTGGGCTACGAGCTGAAGGACGGGGTGGCGTGGCTTTCGCTGGATGACGGGAAGGCGAATGCGCTGTCGCTGGCGATGTCCACGGCGATCGGGGCGGGGCTGGACCGGGCGGCTTCGGAGGCGAAGGTGGTGGTGCTGCGGGGGCGGCCTGGGATCCTGGGCGGGGGGTTCGACCTGAAGGTGATCCGCGGCGGGGACATGGCGGCGCGGGCGGCGATGGTGGAATCGGGGATGGCGCTGATCTCGCGGCTGTACCTGCATCCGCAGCCGGTGGTGATTGCCTGCACCGGGCATGCGGTGGCGGCGGGGGCGCTGACGCTGCTGACCGGGGATATCCGGATCGGGCTGAAGGGGGCGTTCCGGATCGGGCTGAACGAGACCTCGATCGGGCTTTCGCTGCCGCCGGCGGGGGTGGAGCTGGCGCGGGATCGGCTGGTGCCCGGCGCGCTGGTGGAGGCGACGTTGGGGGCCAGGCTGTACGGGCCGGATGAGGCGGTGGCGGCGGGGTATCTGGACCGGGCGGTGTTCGTGGCGGAGTTCGACAAGGTGGTGGCGGAGGCGGCCGCGCGATGCCTGGCGTTGGATGGGGCGGCCTATGCGGGGACGAAGGCTCGGCTACGGGGGACTTTTACGGCGAGGTGTAAGTAGGGGTTCTTCTTTTTAAGTTATAAAAGTTTTTTGGTTCTTTTTTTCAAAAAAGAACGCGCTTTCTTTCTTGTTGGAGTGACGAGATGTCGGACGAAGTGATCGCCTATCTGCAGGGCGAGCGGGAGGCCATTCTGGAGCGGCTGAAGGCGCTGATCCGGATTCCGAGCGTTTCGACCGATCCGGCGTTCGGGCCGCACATGGATGCGGCGCGGGCGTTCCTGGTGGATCGGCTGAAGGCGGCGGGGTTTGCGGATGCGCGGCTGTTGGCGGGGGAGCATCAGCCGGCGGTGTATGCGAGCTGGATGGGGGCGCCGGGGAAGCCGACGTTGATCGTGTATGGGCATTACGACGTGCAGCCGGCGGACCCGGTGGAGCTGTGGCGGACGCCGCCGTTCGAGCCGACGGAGGTGGAGGGGCGGTTGTATGCGCGCGGGGCTTCGGATGTGAAGGGTTCCACCATGATTGCGGTGGAGACGGTGGCGGCGTTCCTGAAGGTGCATGGCAGCTTGCCGGTGAACGTGAAGCTGTTCCTGGAGGGCGAGGAGGAGTGCGGCAGCCCGAGTTTGCGCGGGATCGTGGAGCGGAACCGGGAGGCCTTGGCGGCGGATGCGCTGCTTTCGGCGGATGGCGGCTGGGCGAGCACGGAGGTGCCGACGGTGGGCGTGGGCGGGCGCGGGATCACGGGGCTGGAGATTTCGCTGCGCACGGCGACGAAGGACGGGCATTCCGGGCGGTATGGCGGGGCGGCGCGGAATGCGCTGCGGGAGATGGCGGCGCTGATGGCCTCGATCCATGACGACCAGGGGCGAATTCTGGTGGCCGGGTTCGGGGCGGATGCGATGCCGGTGACGAATGCGGTGCGGGCTTCGGCGGCGGCGCTGCCGTTCGACGAGGCTTCGTGGTACGCGCAGTTCGGCGGGGTGGCGTGGGGCGACCCGGCCTATACCGTGCGCGAGCGGACGACGGTGCGGCCGACGATTGAGATCAACGGGATGTGGGGCGGCTACCAGGGGGCGGGGACCAAGACGGTTCTGCCGGCGGAGGCGCATGCCAAGATCACGATGCGGTTGGCGCCGGGGATGGACCCCGCGCGGGCGCAGGCGGCGTTGCGGGCGCATCTGGTGGCGCAGGTGGCGGCGGGGGTGCAGCTGGAGCTGACGCCGGAGCGCGGCGGGACGCCGGCCAATTCGCTGGACGAGGACCATCCGATGCTGCGCGCGGCGCTGGGGGTGCTGGAGCTTGTGCACGGGCAGAAGGCCTATGCCTCCCGCGCCGGGGGGACGATTCCGATCACGGCGATCTTCAAGGAGATGCTGGGGATGGATTCGATGACGTTCGGCCTGGCGATGCCGGACGAGGACGTGCATGCGCCGAACGAGTTCTGGCGGCTTTCGTCGTTCGATGCGGGGCTGAAGACCTGGCCGATGCTGCTGACGGAGTTGGGGAAGCTGGCGCCGGCGGATTTCGTGCGCGGGTGAGGGAAGGCGCCGGCGGCACGGGGCCGCCGGCGGTTGGGGTCAGGCGCTGAGCGTGTCGAACGGCTTGCCGCCGGCCCAGGGGAAGTGGGTGGTGGGCTGGAGGTCGGGCAGGCCCTTCGGGTCTGGCCCGCCGGGCAGGGTTGGTGTGGCGATGGGCCAGCTGGACGGGGGGCTGGGCAGGCTGGGGATGAGGTCTGGCAGGGCTTCCTTGAGCGGGAGGTCTGGCAGCGGTGGCGCGGCGATGGGGGGTGCCGTGATGGGAGGGATCTCCGCGGGTGGGGCCTTCGTGGGCGGCGGGGGCGCAATGGGCGCTGCCGCGGGGGGCTTCTCTACGGGCGGCGTCTCTACGGGCGGCGTCTCTACGGGCGGCTTTTCCACGGGCGGGGCTGCGACGGGCGGTGTCGCCACGGGCGGCTTTTCCGCGGGTGGGGCTGCGACGGGCGGCGTTGCCACGGGCGGCTTTTCCACGGGTGGGGCTGCGACGGGCGGTGTCGTCACGGGAGGGGTGGCCGGCTGGCCGGGCAGGGCGATGGTGGGGCGCGCGGCTGCGCGGAGGTTGCCGGAAAGGGCGGCGGGGCCTTCGGCGGTGGTGGCCCAGCCGTAGAGGGTGTTGCCCTGCACCTGGACGGTGGTGCCGGTGACGTTGCGCACGGCCGCGCCCCGGCCGGTTCGGTCGGTGACCAGGGTGTTGCCTCGGACGGTGAGGCGGGAGGCGGGGTGGAGGTTGCCTTCCGCGCCGAAGGAGATGCCGTGCGGGTTCTGCGCGGCGGTGCCCTTCTGCAGCATGTTGCCCTGGATCACGGCGGTGCCGCCGTTCGGCAGGTCGATGAGGTAGCTGCCGGTGCCGCCCGCGCCGTCGGCGAGCAGGGAGCCGGTGATGGTGGTGGCGGCGGCGCGGCTTTTGACCTGGTGGCCGACGGCGGTGCCGGTGATGGTGCTGTCGGTGAGGGTGAACTGGCCGATGCGGTTGACGTAGATGCCGTGCGTGGTGCCGCTGCCGGAGCCGTTGGCGGTGAAGCTGGAACGGGCGATGGTGATGGTGCCGGTGGGGTCGCTGGCGGCGAGGATGCCGTTCTCGTTGTGGTGGATGGTGACGCCATTGAGGGTGAGTGTTCCGCCCTCGTAGCGGATGGCGGCGCCGTTGCCGTCTCGCACGCGGGCGCCGGAGATGTCGAAGCCGGAGATGACGACATCCACGCCCGGGCCGCCCTCGGTGATGATGGCCTTGCCGTTGGGGGGAGCGACGGTGGCGACGAGGCGGGCGGGGCCGCCGATGGCGGTGAGGATCAGGTCGTGGCGGATGGTGATGAAGTCGTTCCGGTAGAGGCCGGCCTGGACCGCGATCGTGTCGCCGCTGGACGAGGCTCGGACGGCCTGGGCGATGGTCGCGAAGGACTGGCCCGCGCCGACGGTTTGGATTGCCATGTTCGGATCTCCTCGAAGGCAATGGGGACCCTTCCCGCGGCGCTGGTGGCGCGGCAGGGTATGCAGGCTGACAGGAAGGCGAAATGACCTGGCCAGCGCGTGCAAGGGCCCGTGAGACAAGCACCCTGCGGCAGAAATTTGCCGAAGGGGTCGGCCGTTGCTGCTAAAGCTCCTGTTTTGGGGGCATCCGGTCTTGACGGCACCGGGCCGGGACTTTGTGGGGGCGTGCCAATTCTGGCGCCGGGCGGGCGTTCCTGGGGCCCGGCCATGTCACTAAACGTGCCGAGGGGGGGCGCGTCAACCTAAAACGGTGGGGGTGACGCTGGGCGTGCGGGTGTCAGCGCGCCAGGATCACGCGGGTTTCGGAACGGACATGGGGGGCGAACTGCGCCCAGCCGCGCATGGCGGTGAATTCGGCGGTTTCCACCGCTTCCGGCCCCGCCAGCTCATAGACCGTGGTGTAGAGGCGCTGGCGGGTGCGGTCGGCGATGCCGCGGTTGGTGCGGGAGACGATGCCGTCTGTGATGTAGCGGCGGCCGCCGAGCACGCCGGGGCAGGCCAGGGCATCGGGCAGGTGGATGGTGTCGTACCAGGTGTTCCACTCCGCCTCCACGGCTTCGTCGACCTCGGCGGTGACGATGAGCAGGCACGTGGGGAGGAGGCAGGTGGGGAGCTGGGACATCGGGACCTCCTAGGTGGGGCGCAGGCGGTAGTGGCTGACGCCCCAGGTTTCCCCGCCCTCGGCGCCGAACAGGCCTGCGGTGGCGAGGAAGAAGAGGCGCCAGCGGCGGCGCCAGAGCTGCCACTCGGCACCGTAGGTGGCGCGCAGGACGCGGTCCACCTCCGCCGGGTTGGCATCGAAGCGGGCGAGCCAGTCATTCGCGGTGCGGGCGTAATGCAGGCCGGACCAGCGCCAGTCGGCCTCCACCGTGAAGGGGGCGTCGATGTGCCGGATCATGGCGTGGCTGGGCATGATGCCGCCGGTGAAGAAGTGCTGGGCGATCCAGTCTGACTTGTCGGCGGTGTCGAAGCGGTAGGGCTGGGTCGTGTGGCTGAAGACGTGCAGGAAGAGCGCGCCGTCGGGCTTGAGCCAGGTGTGGATGCGGCGGAGCAGGGCTTCCCAGTTCGACATGTGCTCGAACATCTCCACCGAGACGATCCGGTCGAAGCGGGCTTCGGGCTGGAAGGCGTTCATGTCGGCGGTGATGACGCGCAGGTTGGAGAGGCCGCGTGCGGTGGCCTGGGCTTCGATGTGGGCGCGCTGGGAGTGGGAGTTGGACACCGCGGTGATGCCGGACTGCGGGAAGTGCTCGGCCATCCAAAGGCTGAGCGAGCCCCAGCCGCAGCCGAGTTCCAGGATGTGCTGGCCGTCGGCGAGACCGGCATGGGCGGCGGTTTCGGCCAGGGCCAGCGCCTCGGCTTCGGCGAGGGTGGAGGCAGCGTCGGCGTAGAGGCAGCAGGAGTATTTGCGGCGCGGGCCGAGGACGGTGGCGAAGAAATCGGCGGGGACTTCGTAGTGCTGCGCGTTGGCCTCCGCGGTGGCGACCGCGATGGGGTGGGCGTGCATGGTGCGGGCGAAATCCTGCTCCAGCGTGGCAGGCAGGCGCCGGAGCTGGCGGGCGGTGCGGCCGACCAGGGCGGCGATGCCGGCTCGGGTCAGCGCGTCGGGCAGGGGCAGGCGTTCCACGGCGGCGGTGGCGGCGGCGACGAGGGTCATTGCTTGTCTCCGGTCAGCGCGGCTGGGGCGCGGGCGGGGTGAAGCTGGGGAAGAAGGCGGGGACGCGGCGCTGATAGGCGGCGTAGGCCTCGCCGCGGCTGGCCAGCATCTGGGCTTCGAGCGGCGGGATGCCGGAGACGTGGACGAGAAGCCAGTAGATGAAGACGGGGCCGATGAGGGCGATGAAGCCGAAGGTGGCGGGCAGGGCGAACAGGGCGAGGCCGAGCCAGAACAGCCATTCGCCGAGGTAGTTGGGGTGGCGCGAGAAGGACCACAGGCCGGTGTCGCAGACCTGGCCGTGGCCGGCGGTGCGGCGGAAGGCGCGCAGCTGGGAGTCGGACAGGGCTTCGGTGGCGAGGCCGAGCAGGGCGATGGCGAGGCCGGCGAGGGCCAGGGGCGAGGGCGGCCAGGGGGCGGTGGCGGCAATGGCGACGGGGACGACGAGCAGGGCGGCGGCGGCGGCCTGGATCTGCAGGAAGCCGAACATGCGGGGTTCGTAGCCCGCACCCCAATCCCGGCGCAGGGCGGCGTAGCGGGCGTCTTCCGGGGCGCCGCGGCTGCGGGCGGCGATGTGGGCGCCGAGGCGCAGGGACCACAGGCCGAGCAGCACGGCGATGGCGGGGCCGGAGGGGCCGGCGGCGAGGGCGGCGGCGATGCCGACGGCGCCGAGGCCCAGGGTCCAGATCGCATCGACCCAGCCGGCGTTGCGCAGGGCGCGCTGCAAGGCCCAGGCGCCGGCCATGATGGCTGCCAGCGCGGCCCAGGCGAGGAGGCAGAGGGTGATGAGGGACATCAGATGCCCAGCAGCGGTTGGATCAGGCGGGCGAACCAGCCATGGGCGCGCAGGCGGCCGGTGGTGGCGATGAGGCAGACGCATTCCTCGCCGACATCCAGCGCCTTCGGCTCGTGATCGAGGGATTCGTCGCCCTCGGCGCAGTCGCCGGCGGCATAGGTGCCGGTTTCGTCGCCGAAGGCGCCCTGGAGGATGCAGGCGATCTCATCCCCGGTGTGGCCGTGGGCGGGGAGCGCGATGCCGGGGGCGACGCGGATGAGATCGAGCCGCGTGTTGTCTGGCCCGCGCGGAATGAGCGGCATGAGGCGGATGCCCGGGCCGAGCCAGATCCAGCTTCCGGTGGCGAAATCGGCCACCGTGACGGGTTCCGGGGCGGGCGTGCGGCGGGGTTCCTGCGGGCCGAGGCGGGCCAGGGTGGCGGCGAGCGCATCGGCGGCCAGCGGGGCGGGGGGCAGGGCTTCCAGCTTCGCGGCCGCGACGGACTTGGCCAGGGCGAGGGAGCGGCGGCAGGCCTCGCAGCGGGCGAGATGGGCGCGCACGACAACGCGGTGGGCGCGCGGGAGGCGGCCGGCGGCGTAGGCGAGCAGGGTTTCGTCGGAAGGGTGGTGCTGGATCATGGGGTTTCGCCCAACAGGGCCCGGAGCTTGGCCATGGCCAGGCGGAGGCGCGATTTGACGGTGCCGAGGGGAATGCCGAGCGCACGTTCGATCTCGCCGTGCGGCCGGTCGTCGAAGAAGGAAAGCTGCACGACTTCGGCCTGTTCGGTGGAAAGCTGGGCGAGCGCGGCGCGGATGCGTTCGGATTGGCGGGCCGCATCCACCAGGGCATCGGCCTGGGCGGGGGGCGGCGGGTCGTCGGTGGGGTCTGCGTCCGGCACGGCGATGCCGTCGCGGCGGGCGGCATCGATGCGCAGGTTGCGGGCGATGGTGAAGATCCAGGCGGCGGCGCCGGTGGTGGCCGGGTCGAACTGGGCGGCGCGGCGCCAGACGACGAGCAGGGTTTCCTGCGCTAGTTCCTCCGCGCGGGCGGCGGGGAGGCCGAGGCGGAGCAGGTAGGACTTCACCTTGGGGGCGAAGACGCCGAACAGCTCCGCGAAGGCGGCGCGGTCGGCGCGTTCGGCCACGGCGCGCAGGAGGCGCAGGGCCGGATCGCCGGAATCGGTCATCGACGGGTCGTTCACCGGAAAGGCGGCCGCGCGGGGGCGCGGTGCTCCGGATGGAAAGGGTTCATAAGGGCGGCTGCGTGCAAGCATCACCTCGAAAGACGGATGGCGGGACACTTTGGATCACACGTGATGGCGGTGATCCAAGCGCAGACCGTGCTCGTTTCCGCTATAGAATTCGAACACGCCGGAGTACGACCCGCCCATGGCCCATCGCAGGCGCCGCATCGCCGTTATCGGAAGCGGCATTTCCGGCATGTCCGCCGCCTGGCTGCTTTCCCAGGCGCATGAGGTGACGGTGTACGAGCGCGGGGGGCATGTGGGCGGGCACAGCCGGACGATCCGGACGGCTTCCGGCGCGGCGGTGGATACGGGGTTCATCGTTTATAACGAGCAGACCTATCCGAACCTGGTGGCGCTGTTCCGGCACCTGGGCGTGGAGACGCAGGCGAGCGACATGTCGTTTGCGGTTTCGCTGGACGGGGGGCGGCGGGAGTATTCGGCGGCGGATTGGCGCGGGATGATCGCGCAGCCTTCGAACCTGGTGCGGCCGCGGTTCTGGTCGATGCTGATCGACCTGCTGCGCTTCTATCGCGATGCCCCGCGGGTGGCGGCGGGGCTGGAGCACGATTTGCTGGCGCTGGATGCGTTCCTGAAGCGCGAGGGGTATTCGGACGGGTTCGTGCAGGACCATCTGCTGCCGATGGCGGCCGCCATCTGGTCGGTGCCGGCGGCGCAGGCGGGGTCGTATCCGGCGGCGGCGTTCATCCGGTTCTGCGAGAACCACGGGCTGCTGAAGCTGCGCGACCGGCCGGTGTGGCGCACGGTGACGGGCGGGAGTGCGGCCTATGTGGCGAAGCTGACGGCGCCCTATGCGGAGCGGATCCGGCTGGGCTGTGGCGCGACGCGGATCGTTCGGGCGGCCGATCATGTTGTGGTGCATGACAGCGACGGGGGGAGCGAGCGCTATGACGACGTGGTGATCGCCACCCATGCCCCGCAGGCGCTGGCGCTGCTGGAGGAGCCGACGGATGCGGAGCGGGCGCTGCTGGGGCCGATCCGCACCGCGCCGAACCGGGTGGTGATGCATCGCGATCCCCGGCTGATGCCGCGACGGCGGGCGGCGTGGGCGAGCTGGAATTACCTGTCGCGCACCGATGGTTCGCTGTGCGTGACGTACTGGATGGACCGGCTGCAGGCGCTGCCGGGGCCGGAGCAGCATTTCGTGACGCTGAACCCGCCGGTGGAGCCGGCGGAGATCCTGAACGAGGAGTGGTTTTCCCACCCGCAGTTCGATGCCGCGGCCATGCGCGCCCAGCGCATGCTGTGGACGCTGCAGGGGCGGCGGAACACCTGGTTCTGCGGGGCGTGGTTCGGCTCCGGGTTCCATGAGGATGGGCTGCAATCGGGCCTGGCCGTGGCCGAGCAGCTGGGCGGGGTGCGGCGGCCCTGGGCGATGCCGGCGGCTGCGTCGCGCATCGCCATGGCGCCGTTGAGCGAGGCGGCGTGAGCGGCGCCGCACCCCGTGCCTCCGTCTCCGCGCTGTATGGCGGCAGCGTGACGCATGTGCGGCTGCGGCCGGTGCGGCACCGGTTGCGCTACCGCATGCTGACGATGCTGCTGGACCTGGACGAGTTGCCGGCGCTGTCGCGGCGGTTGTGGCTGTTCGGGCATAACCGGCGGGCGGTGTTCGCCTTCCGGGATCGCGACCATGGCGATGGGTCCGGCACGCCGCTGGCGGTGCAGATTGGCGCGATGCTGCGTGGGGCGGGGTTGGACCCCGAGGGTGGGCGGATCCGGGTGCTGTGCATGCCGCGGGTGCTCGGCATGGTGTTCAACCCGATCACTGTCTATTTCTGCGACGGCGCGGACGGGGCGCTGCAGGCGATGATCTATGAGGTGAACAACACCTTTGGGCAGCGGCATACCTACCTGATTCCGGCGAGCGGGACCGACGTGCAGCACCAGGGCTGCGACAAGCGGTTCTATGTGTCGCCGTTCATGGACATGGAACAGCGCTACCGGTTCCGGGTGTCGCCGCCGGGGGCGCGGTTCGCGCTGGCGATCGAGTCGGCGGACGAGGCCGGGCCGTTGCTGTATGCGGCGTTCACCGGGCGGCGGCGGGTGCTAGGGGATGCCGGTTTGTCGCGGGCGCTGCTGGGGCACGGGTTGCAGGCGATGCGCGTTGTGGGCGGTATCCATTGGGAGGCGCTGAAGCTGTGGCTGAAGGGGATGCGGTTGCGGCCGCGCCCGGCGCCGCCTTCGGAGCCGGTGACGGTGGGGCGATGATACGTTTGTGGATCACCACGGCGCTGGTGCTGCTGCCGATCGATGCGGTGTGGCTGACGCTGGCGGCGCAGCCGTTCTACCGCGTGCATATTGGGCATTTGCTGGCGCCGGATTTCGCGGTGGTGCCGGCGGTGGCGTTCTACCTGCTGTATGTGACGGGGATCGTGGCGCTGGCGCAGCGCGGGGCGGCGGATTGGCGCGAGGCGGGGCTGCGCGGGGCGATGCTGGGGCTGGTGGCCTATGGCACCTATGACCTGACCAACCAGGCGACGCTGCGGGATTGGCCGACGATCGTGACGGTGGTGGACCTGGTGTGGGGGACGCTGCTGACTGCGACGGGGGCGGGGGTTGGGTTTGCCATTGCAGCAAGGAAGCGCGTTCTTTTTTGAAAAAAAGAACCAAAAAACTTTTATCCACTTGCACGCGTGCCGGGAGACCGGCGCGGGTGCAAGTGGATAAAGTCTTTTTGCCTCTTTTTCTTCAGAAAAAGAAGATTCTTACTTCTTTGTGAGCCACTGCTTGCTGATCCGGCACCCCACGGTATAGGCCGGGTTGAACACGTTGCCGACGTCGTAGCGCACGGTCTGGCCCATGAGGTGCGATGCCGCGCGGGGATCGAGGCCGTAATCCTCCCCGAGCCAGCGCATCATTTCCGTGGTGGCGTGCTGCAGGGCCTGGTCGAGCGGGCGGGCGTTGCCGACGGTGAAGATGTCGTCCGCTGTTTCGCCGCGCGGCCAGGTGATGGTGCGCTTGAGGACCTGGAAGGTGACTTCCATTTCGAACGAGGTTTCGATGCCGGTGCCGGTGATTTCGCCGTCGCCTTGGCAGGCGTGGCCGTCGCCCAGGTAGAACAGGGCGCCGGGCTGGAAGACGGGGAGCCAGGCGGTGGTTCCCGGCCGGAACAGGCGGTAGTCCATGTTGCCGCCGTGGTTGGCGCTGGTGGCCGTCGAGATGGCCTGGCCGCGGGCGGGGGCGGTGCCGAAGCAGCCGATCATGGGCTGGATGGGCGGGGCGAAGGTTTCCAGGCCCGGGGAGGGTTCGCGCAGGCGCACGGTGCCGGCGTTGTTGTCGATCATCCAGACGGAGCGTTCGTTGGCCGGGCGCTCAGGGATGGCGGCGGGGTCCAGCACGGTGAGCGCCAGGGGCGAGTAGGTCCAGCCGGTGGCGCGGCTGGGGGTGAGGCGGTTGATGTGGACGGCCAGGGTATCGCCGGGTTCGGCGCCTTCGATGAAGAACGGGCCGGTCATGGGGTTGCCGCGTTCCCAGGCCTGGGCCTCGTTGGCGTCCAGGCCCGAGGCGTCGATGGTGGCGGCGATGAGGGTGTCGCCGTTGGCGAGGCGCAGCACCGGGTCTGCGGTGCCGATGACGGTGTGGTAGCGCGTGGGCTGGAAGCGGTGCGTGGCCATCGGGACCCCCTGGTGCTGAAGGGACGACGATAGCGGGCCGCGGCGGGGCTGCGAAGCGGCGGCGTGCGGCGATGTCACGCAGCCGTGATGGGCCTGGGCGGGTGGCCGAAGCTAGGGTGCCGGCGGCTACAAGAGGCTGGCCGGTGGCGAACAGATTTCCGCAACTTGGCCGGCCGTTCCGTGGGCTGTTGCTGGCAGGGCTGCTGCTGCTGCTGGGGGCGGTGGCGGGGCTGGGGTGGCTGGCCTGGCAGGAGACGCTGGAGGGCGCGCGGCGCGAGCTGGCGCGCGAGGCGGACAGTGCCGCGGCGTCGGCGTTGCGCATCCTGGAAGAGCAGCGCCTGGCGGGCGATGTGATCAATGAGATCCTGCATGGGCTGTCGGACGGGGAGATCCGTGCGCGCGAGGCGGAGCTGCATGCGCGCATCGCCGCGGTGCTGCGGCGGTTGCGCACGGTGCAGACGGCGGTGGTGGTGGACCGGCATGGCCGGCTGCTGGTGACAGCGACGGTGTTTCCGGCGCCGGGTGCGCTGGACTATGCCGGCCGGGAGTGGTTCCGGCGCATGGCGGAGGCGCCGCCGGCCGGACTGCATGTGAGCCCGGTGGCGGTGGGGCGGTTCGACGGGCAGCTGTTCTTCAGCCTGTCGTCACGGCGCCGAGAGACGGGCAACGGGCTGGCGGCGGGGGAGTTCGACGGGGCGGTGAGCATCGCCGTCAATCCCAATGCGGTGGCGGCGGCGTTCGTGGCGAGCCTGGGCGGGACGACGGATGTGGTCTCCCTGATCCAGTTCGACGGGCCGATCCTGGTGCGCACGCCGCGGGTGGAGGGGCTGCTGCCCGACCTGCCGGCCGCGAGCCCGTTGCGGGCGGCGGCGGCGCGGGGGGAGGAGCGCGGCGTGTTCACCGGGCGGGTGATGGCGGCGGCGCGCGCGGGCGAGGCGTTGCCGACGCGGCAGGTGGCGTTCCGGCGGGTGGGGGGGCTGTCGCTGTATGTGACGGCCTCGCGGCCCACGGCGGAGGTCGCGGCGGTGTGGCGGGATGCGATGCTGCGGTCCCTGGCCGTGGCATTGCCGGCGGGGCTGGCGCTGGGATGGCTGGCAACGCTGGCGTGGCGGCGGTCGCGCGGGGCGGAGGCGGCGCGGGAGGCGCTGCTGCGCGAGGCCGGGCTGCGTGCGGAGGCGGAGGCGCGGCAGGAGGCGGAATCGCGGTTCCGTGGGTTCTTTGAGAGCCGGGTGGTGGGAATGGCGGTGCTGGACGTGCGGTTGCGCACGATGGTGCTGATCAATGACCGGCTGCTGGAGATGACCGGGGCCACGCGGGTGGAGTACGAGGCCGGCACGTGGGATTGGCGGGTGAGCACGCCGCGGGAGCATGTGGAGGCGGGCAACGCGGCGCTGGGGCAGGCGCGGCGGCGCGGGTGGTTCGATGCTGTGGAGATGGACTACCTGCGGCCCGATGGCAGCCGGCTGCCGGTGCGCATCTCCTCCGCGCCGCTGCCGGGGGAAGCCGGGCGGGTGGCGGTGGTGGTGCAGGACATGTCGGCCCAGCGTGCCACGGAGGCGCGGCTGGCGCTGGCGCTGGAGGCGACGAATGACGGGATCTGGGACTGGGATCTGGTAAGTGATGCTGTCTATCGTTCGCCGCGGATGTTGACGATGCTCGGCTACCGCGAGGACGAGTGGGAAGGCGGTTTTGCCGGGTGGCAGCGGATGATGCATCCCGATGACGTGGAGGCGGTGGAGGCGCAGCTGCGGCGCCATCTGGCTGGGGATGAGGAGGATTATGCGGCGACGTTCCGGATGCGGCACCGCGATGGGTCGTGGCGGTGGATCCTGTCGCGCGGGCGGGCGCGGTGGGATGCGGCGGGGCGGGCGGTGCGGATGATCGGGACGCATACCGACATCAGCGCGCAGAAGGCGGTGGAGGCGGCGCTGATGGAGAGCGAGGCGGCGCTGCGGCAGGTGAACGAGGAGCTGGAGGCGCGGGTGCGCGAAGAGGTGGTGGCGCGCGAGGAGGCGCAGGCGCGGCTGGCGCAGGCGCAGCGGATGGAGGCGCTTGGGCAGTTGGCGGGCGGCATCGCGCACGACTTCAACAACGTGCTGCAGGCGGTGCAGGGGGGCGCGCGGCTGCTGCAGGGCGAGCCGGAGCGGGCGGACCGGGTGCGGCGGCTGGCGACGATGGTGGGGGAGGCGGCGGCGCGCGGCGCGGCGATCACGCGGCGGCTACTGGCCTTCGCGCGGCGGGCGGATCTGCGGGCCGAGCCGGTGGCGCCGCAGGAGTTGCTGGGGGCGATGCGCGAGATGTTCCGCCATACGCTGGGGGCGGGGATCGAGGTGCGGGTGCAGGTGGCGCCCGGGGTGCCTTCCCTGCTGGCGGACAAGGGGCAGCTGGAGACGGTGCTGGTGAACCTGGCGGCCAATGCGCGCGATGCGATGTCGGGCGCGGGGGCGCTGGTGCTGTCGGCGGTGGCCGAGAGCGTGACCGTGGGGGGCGGGCAGCCGGCGGCGCTGAAGCCGGGGGGGTATGTGCGGCTTTCGGTTTCCGACACCGGGGTGGGGATGGATGCCGGCACGCTGGCGCGGGCGGCGGAGCCGTTCTTCACCACCAAGCCGCAGGGCAAGGGTACCGGGCTGGGGCTGGCGATGGCGCGCGGCTTCGCGGAGCAGAGTGGCGGGGTGCTGCATATCGAGAGTGCGCCGGGGCGCGGGACGACGGTGCGGCTGTGGTTTCCGGTTTCCCCGACGATGGAGCGGATTGCGGCTTCGCTGGCAGAGACCTGGCTGTTGCGGTCGGGGGCGGGGGTGCGGGTGCTGCTGGTGGATGACGAGGCGCTGGTGCGGGAGATCACGGCCGAGGGGCTGGAGCGGGCGGGCTACCAGGTGGTGTCGGTGGAATCGGCGGCGGATGCGCTGGAGGTGCTGGCGGATGAGGCGGGGGTGGATGTGTTGCTGACCGATCTCTCGATGCCGGGGATGGATGGGTTGGGATTGATCGCGGAGGCGCAACGGCGGCGGCCGGGTCTGCCGGCGATCCTGCTGACCGGGTTTGCCACCGACATGGCGGAGCTGGCGGTGGGCGGGGCGTTGAGCGGGCGGTTCTCGCTGCTGCGCAAGCCGGCCGAGATCGCGGCGCTGGCGGAGCGGATCGATGCGCTGGCGGGGGTGGCGCCGGAGGCTAGCCCAGGGCCTGGTTGACCAGGGCGTAGCTGCGCGTGGTGCCCGGGGTGGGCGGGGTGCCGCGGACCATGCGCAGGGCTTCGTCCACCGCGGGCAGGCCGTGGGCGGTGAGCAGGGGGGCGAGGGCGGGGTTGGTGATGTCGATGCGCAGGAAGGCGCCGGCGCGGGCGGAGAGGAAATGGGCGATGAGGGCCCAGGCGCCGGCGGCATCGGGGGCGGCGACGGGGCCGATGACCTCGCCGCGGCCGAAGGGGCGCAGCATGGCGAAGCCTTCCGGCGCGCCGTTGCGTTCGAGGAGGATGGCCTGGCCCTGGGCGAGGATGGCGGCCAGCGCCCGGGTGCGGTCCATGCCGGTGGCGGCGCTGTCGAGCGCGGCGAGGGTGGGGAGGTCGTGCACGGTGGCGGGGCGCAGGTGCTGGCCCGGCGCGAGGGGGGCGGGCGGCGGCGGCTGGGCGATGCCCTGGTGCTGGTGGATGAGGCCGGCAGGGGTGAAGCCGAGGCGGAGGTAGAGTGCCTGGCCGGCTTGGGTGGCGTGGAGCTGGACGGCGCGGTCGCCGAGGGCGGCCAGTGCTGCCTCCATCAGGCGGGCGCCGAGGCCGCGGCCCTGCTGGTCTGGCGCGACGATCAGCATGCCGAAGCAGCCCCAGGCGGGGCCTAAGGGCCAGCTGATGGCGGTGCCGAGCAGGCGTTCGCCTTCCGCGATGGCCCAGCCCTGGCCCAGCTCCAGGGCGAAGCGCCAATCCTGCTCGCGGTGCGGCCACCGCACGGCCTGGGTGAGGCCGTGGGCCTGGGGGAGGTCTGTGGGCAGGAGGGGGCGCAGGGGGCTGGGCATGATTCTGTCTCCGGGCGTCATATTCACCATTGCCGTGCGAGGTGCAATGTTGCAAACGCCTCTCAATTGCAAATGATGCAGGGGGCCTTTCCCTGTGCGGCGTGCCCCTTAGAGTGGCGCGGCATGACGACGGAGCGCCTGCGATGACCGCCCTGCGGCCCAAATATGTGACCTTCGATTGCTACGGCACGTTGACCTGGTTCCAGCCCGGCGAGACGGCGACGCGGTTGATGGCGGACCGGGTGCCGGCGGCGCGGATGCCGGATTTCCTGACCGACTTCATGTGGTTCCGCTACGACGAGGTGCTGGGCGCCTGGCAGCCCTATGTGGACGTGCTGAAGACCGCGCTGGAGCGCACCTGCCGGAAGCACGGCGTGGCGTTTCGCGAGGCGGATGGGCAGGCGATCTATGATGCGGTGCCGACATGGGGGCCGCACCCCGACGTGGCGGCGCCGCTGACGCGGGTGGGGCAGCGTTATCCGCTGGTGGTGCTTTCCAATGCGGCGGACGAGCAGATCATGGCCAACGTGGCACTGCTGCAGGCGCCGTTCCACAAGGTGTACACGGCGCAGCAGGCGCAGGCGTACAAGCCGCGGATGCAGGCCTTCGAATACATGTTCGACATGCTGGGATGCGCGCCGGAGGAGGTGCTGCATGTGTCCTCCAGCCTGCGCTACGACCTGATCCCCGCGCATGCGTTGCGCATCGGGCAGCGGCTGTATGTGAACCGGGGCTATGAGGTTTCGGTGCCGTCGTTCGGGTACCATGAGACGACGACGATCGAGGGCCTGGCCCAGTTGCTGGGCTGCTGAGGCGATGAAGCTCGATTCCTACTGGCTGGATACGTCCACGCGCTTCGCCGGGGTGGCGCAGGGGCCGGTGGAGGGGCGGGTGGACGTGGCGGTGATCGGCGCCGGGTTCACCGGGCTTTCGGCCGCGTTGGCGCTGGCGCGGCGGGGGGCGAGCGTGGCGGTGCTGGAGGCAGGCCGGGTGGCCGCGGGGGCTTCCGGCCGCAATGGCGGGCATGTGAACAACGGCACGGCGCATGACTATGCCGGGCTCGCCGACAAGCTGGGCAAGGAGCACGCGCTCTCCTTGTATCGGGCGTTCGACGATGCGGTGGACACGGTGGAGCGCATTGTGCGGGAGGAGCAGATCGCCTGCGATTTCCGGCGCAGCGGCAAGATCAAGCTGGCAGCCAAGCCGGCGCATTACGAGAGCATCGCGCGCGGGTTCGAGCGGCTGAACCGTGAATGCGACCCGGAGACGGAGTTGCTGCCGCGCGAGCGGGTGCGTGAGGAGATCGGCTCCGACGCGTTCCACGGAGCGTTGCTGTATCGCAAGAGTGCGATGATGCACATGGGCAAGTTCGGCGCCGGGCTGGCCGATGCGGCGACGCGGGCGGGGGCACGGATTTTCGAGCAGGCGCCGGTGACGGGGCTGACGCCGCTGGCGGGGGCGGCGCATCGGGTGACGACGGCGCGCGGCACGCTGGAGGCCGGGCAGGTGCTGGTGGCGACGGGGCCGAGCCGGGAGGGGCCGTTCGCCTGGTTCCGCCGGCGGGTGGTGCCGGTGGGCAGCTTCATCGTGGTGACGGAGCCCCTGAGTGCCGCGCAGTTGGATAGCATCATGCCGACGCGGCGGACGGCGACGACAACGCAGCATATCGGCAACTACTTCCGCATCTCGCCGGATGACCGGCTGATCTGGGGCGGGCGGGCGCGGTTCGCCTTTTCCAATCCGACCGAGGATGCGCGCAGTGGCGAGGTGCTGCGGGAGCAGTTGATGGCGGTGTTTCCGCAACTGGCCGGCGTGCGCTTCGACTATTGCTGGGGCGGGCTGGTGGATATCACCGAGGACCGGCTGCCGCGGGCGGGAGAGCATGACGGGCTGTTCTACGCCATGGGGCTTTCGGGGCACGGGGCGCAGATGTCGGTGCATCTGGGCCAGCAGATGGCGCGCGTGATGGGCGGCGAGGCGGAAGCCAATCCGTTTCGCAAGCTGCCGTGGCGGGCCTTGCCGTTCAACTGGGGCACGCCGTGGTTCCTGCCGCTGGTGGGCGCCTATTTTCGTTACAAGGACCGGGTGGGATGAGCGCGCTGCCGGGGCATTGGGTTGATCCTGTCGAAGGCGATGCACGCCCGCCGGCATCGGCCGATGTGGTGGTGATCGGGGCGGGGATCGCGGGCACGGCGGCGGCCTATACGCTGGCCAAGGCGGGGCATTCCGTGGCGCTGCTGGAAAAGGGCGTGGTGGCGGGCGAGCAGTCCAGCCGGAACTGGGGCTGGTGCCGGCTGATGAGCCGCGACGAGCGGGAGATTCCGCTGATGCAGCGGGCGCATGCGCTGTGGGACCAGTGGCCGGGCGAGACCGGGCAGGAGATGGGGTTCCGGCGCAATGGGCTGCTCTACGTCACCAAGGACCCGAAGGAGCTTGCGGGCTGGGAGGCCTGGGCCGAGATGGCGCGGCCGTATCAGGCGCCGGTGCGGATGATCGGGGCGGAGGAGGCGCGGCGGCTGGCGCCGGGGGCGCCGCAGGAATGGATCGGTGGCGTGGTCTCGCCGCAGGACGGGCGGGCGGAGCCGGGGCTGGCGGCACCCGCCATTGCGCGGGCGGCGCGGGCGTTGGGGGCTTCGGTGGTGCAGAACTGCGCGGTGCGTGGGCTGGATACCACCGGCGGGCGGATCAGCGGGGTGTTCACCGAGCATGGGCTGGTGAAGACGAATGCGGTGATCCTGGCCGGGGGGGCGTGGTCTTCCATGTTCCTGCGGCGGCATGGGATCGACCTGCCACAAAGTTCTGTTCATTCCACGGTGTTCGCGACCACGCCGGCGCCGCAGGTGGTGCAGGGCGGGTTCTACTCGGCCGATCTGTGCCTGACGCCGCTGCTGGATGGCGGCTACATTGTGGCGGCGAAGGCGCGTACGCGCATTGAGATCACACCGGCCGCGATCCGCTATGCGGCGCGGTTCGGGCGCTCCATGCTGGCCAACCGCAAGCTGGTGGAGCTGCGGATGGGGCGCTCCTTCTTCGACGGGCCGGACACGCTCCATCGCACGTGGCGCTTCGACCGGGAGACGGTGTTCGAGCGCATCCGGGTGCTGAACGCCACGCCGAACCTGGCGCTGGTGGAGCCGGCGCTGCGCGATATCGTGGCGGCGTGCCCGGAGCTCGAGGGGATCCAGGCGGCGCGGGTCTGGGCGGGGTGGATCGACCTGACGCCGGATGTGGTGCCGGTGATCGATACCCTGGCGGCGCTGCCGGGGCTGACGGTGGCGACGGGGCTCTCCGGGCACGGGTTCGGGATTGGGCCGGCGATCGGGGAGATGGCGGCGCAGCTGGCGACGGGGGCGACGCCGATGGTGGATCCCGGCGCTTTCAGGTTGGCGCGGTTTCAGTAAGGAAGAGTCTTCTTTTTCTGAAGAAAAAGAAGCAAAAAGACTTTTATCAGTTTGCACCCGATTTCCATGGAGAGACGGGCGCAAGGTCGGAAAAGTTTTTTGGTTCTTTTTTTCAAAAAAGAACATGCTTGCTTCCTTGGCGTGCGGAGGCGTTGCGCGCGGCGGCTTGTGAGCGAATACTCCCGGGGCAAAACCGGAGGGTGACCCATGGCATTCTATCGCGGCATGACCTGCGAGAACGTGACGCTGACGGGGCATGGGGGGACGGCGATCACCGCCTATGTGGCCAGGCCGGAGGGGCCGGGGCCGTTTCCGGGCGTGGTGTTGATTCATCATCTGCCGGGGTGGAGCGAATACTACATCGAGACGACGCGGCGGTTCGCGCACCATGGCTACATTGCGATCTGCGCCAACCTTTATGAGCGCGCGGGGGAGGGCCATCCGGACGACGTGGCGGCGAAGGTGCGGGCCGAGGGTGGCATTCCCGATGCGCAGATGGTGGGTGATACCGCCGCGGCGGTGGCCTGGATGCGGGCGCAGCCGGCGTTGAACGGCAAGGTGGGGTTGATCGGGTCCTGCTCCGGCGGGCGGCATGCGATGATCTATGCGGCGCAGCGGCACGATGTGGATGCGGTGGTCGACCAGTGGGGCGGGCGCGTGGTGATGGGGCCCGAGGAGCTGAACGCCAAGACGCCGGTGGCGCCGATCGACATGACCGCGGATATCCAGTGCCCGGTGCTCGGCCTGTTCGGCAATGACGACCGCGCGCCGAGCCCGGAGCAGGTGAACCAGCATGAGGAAGCACTGAAGAAGCACGGCAAGACCTATGAGTTCCATCGCTACGATGGGGCGGGGCATGGGTTCAATTATTGGCATCGGCCGCTGTACCGGCCGGAGCAGGCGATGGATGGGTGGAGCAAGACCTGGGCGTTCTTCAAGAAGCATCTGGGGGGCTAGGCGCATGTGCACCTCCATCGTGGAGATCACCGCGGCCGAGGGCATGGCGCGGCGGGACGAGGGCTGGTTCCGGCTTTCGCAGGCGGTGGTGACCTATGACCATGCGCGGCATGCCCCGCTGGGCGATGTGATCGCGCTGGATTTCCTCAATCCCGCGCTGGGGCCGTCGGCGCGGGCGGGGGTGGAGCTGACGTTGGAGTCTGCCATTGCGCTGCGCGATGCGCTGGAGCGGGCGATTGCGGCGGCGGAGTTCGAGGAGGCCGAGGTGCGCGGCAAGGGCGCCTTGGCGGCTTAGGTCGGGAGATCAGAGATGGGAACACGCATTCCGTTCAAGCGGCCGGATGGGCAGGAGGCGGAGGGCTACCTGGCGCGCGCCGGCAAGGCGGGGGCGCCTGGGGTGGTGGTGATCCAGGAATGGTGGGGGTTGCAGGACCAGATCAAGGGGATCTGCGACCGCCTGGCCCTGGCGGGGTACGATGCGCTGGCGCCGGACCTGTATGGCGGCACGGTGGTGCCCTATCACGACACCGATGCGGCGAACCGCGAGATGTCCTCTCTGAATTTCCTGGAGGCGACGGACCAGGTGGTGCGTGGGGCGGCGCAGTTCCTGCTGCGCTCCAGCGGCAAGGTGGGGCTGACGGGGTTCTGCCTCGGCGGGGCGGTGACGATCCTGGGCGCCTGCCGGATTCCGGAGCTTTCGGCCGGGGTGTGCTTCTACGGGCTGCCGCCCGGCAGCGTGGCGGGGCCGGCGGATGTGAAGGTGCCGCTGCAGGGGCATTTCGCGCTGCGTGACGACTGGTGCACGCCGGCGGCGGTGGCGGCGTTCGAGGAGGGGCTGGGTAAGGCCGGGAAGGACGGGGCGTTCTTCCTGTACGATGCCGATCACGGCTTCATGAACGAGCAGCGACCGGTGCATGACCGGGCGCATGGCGAGTTGGCGTGGGAACGGATGCTCGGCTTCTGGGGCGAGCATCTGGGGTAGGGTGGGTGGGGCATCGCGCGCCGGTGCCCTCTCGCAAAGGTGGTGCAGGCGTGCTGGATGGCGCCGCACTCTGGTGGAACGTGGAGCGGATCGCATGGCATCGGAACTTTGGCAGCTGGACGCGGTGGACCAGGCGCGGTTGATCCGCACCGGGCGGGCTTCGGCGCGGGAGGCGGTGCAGTCCGCGCTGGGGCGGCTGGAGGCGGTGAACCCGTATCTGAATGCCGTGGTGCAGTTCATGGCCGAGGAGGCGCTGGCGGCGGCGGATGCGGCGGATGTGAAGCGGGCGCGCGGCGAAGTGCTGCCGCCGCTGCATGGCGTGCCCGTGACGATCAAGGTGAACGTGGACCAGACGGGCTACGCCACCACCAACGGCGTGGTGGCGTTCAAGGATGCGGTGGCGAAGGAGGACGCGCCGGTGGTGGCGAACCTGCGCGCGGCCGGCGGCATTATCATCGGGCGGACCAACCTGCCGGCGTTCTCGATGCGGGTGTTCTCCGACAATGCGCTGCACGGGCAGACGCTGAACCCGCTGGACCCGACGGTTTCGGCCGGCGGGTCTTCCGGTGGGGCGGGGTCTTCGGTGGCGGCGGGGATCGGGGCGATCGCGCATGGCAACGATATCGGCGGCTCCGTGCGCATTCCGGCGATGTACAACGGGGTGGTGGGGCTGCGGCCGAGCCTGGGGCGGGTGGCGGCGTTCAACCCGAGCCAGCAGGTCGCGCGGCCGTTCGGCTCGCAGATGATGGCGGTGCAGGGGCCGCACACGCGCACGGTGCGTGATTGCCGGGTGGCGCTGGCGGCGATGGCCAAGGGCGATCCGCGCGACACGCGCTGGGTGGATGCGCCGCTGGAGGGCCCGCCTTTGCCGAAGCGCGTGGCGCTGGTGGTGGAGAACCCCGGCGGCACGCTGCATCCGGCGCAGGCCGAGGCGGTGCGCACCGCCGGCAGGCACCTGGCGGCGGCGGGGTACGAGGTGGAGGAGGTGTCGCCGCCGAACCTGAACGACATCGTGGAATGCTGGATGGCGATCGGGGCGAACGAGCTGTTTCCGGCGCTGCTGCCGCGCATGCGCCAGCTGGGCGACCCCGATGCGATCGCTTCGATGGAGACGTGGAACCAGCTGGTGCCGGCTTCGGGCATGGCGCGCTTCCTGCAGGCCATTGCGGAGCGCGACCTGTTCATCTGGCGCTGGCTGGAATTCATGCAGACGCGGCCGCTGGTGGTGCTGCCGACGATGGGCAGTCTGGCGCCGGTGCATAATCTCGATACCACGCTGGAAGGGCAGAAGCAGGTGCTGGACCAGATCCGGGTGAGCCTGGTCGCGCCGGTGCTGGGGCTGCCCTCGCTGGCGGTGCCGGTGGGCTGGGCGGGGCGGCTGCGGCCGGGGGTGCAGATCATGGCGCCGCGGTTCCGCGAGGATCTGTGCCTGGCGGCCGGCGAGGTGGTCGAGGCGGCAGAGGGCGTGGTGGCACCGGTGGAGCCGTTCCGGGGCTGAGCCGGGGCGCACCGGCGGCGGCTGGGCCTTGTTCGAGTTGTCTGCGCGGGCCATGTCGGTTTCATGAGCCCGGGCGCCCTCCTGATCGTGCTGCTGGCACCCTTTGCGGGGGTGCCGGCCGTGGTGCTGCTGCAGCGCCTGGGCCGCCGTTGGGCGGCCTGGGGCGCGGCGGCGGCGATGGCGGCCGGGCTGGCCGTGCTGGCCCCCTTCGTGCCCGGGGTGCTGGCCGGACAGGTGGTCGTGGCGCGCTGGGCCTGGCTGCCGGAGTGGGGTCTGGATTTCGCGCTGCGGCTGGATGGGCTCGGGCTGCTGTTCTGCGGGCTGATCCTGGGGATCGGCGTGCTGATCGTGCTGTATGCCGCCTACTACCTGCCCCGGGAGGACCGGCTGGGCCGGTTCTACGCCATGCTGCTGGCCTTTGCCGGCGGCATGCTGGGCGTGGTGCTGGCGGAGAACCTGCTGCTGCTGGTGGTGTTCTGGGAGGTGACGAGCCTCTCCTCCTTCCTGCTGATCGCCTACAAGTTCGAGGCGCGCGAGGCGCGGGTGGCGGCGCGGATGGCGCTGGCGGTGACCGGGGGCGGCGGGCTGGCGCTGCTGGCCGGCGTGCTGCTGCTGGGGCAGGTGGCGGGCAGCTTCGAGCTGAGCGAGGTGCTGGCGCGCGGGGATGTGGTGCGGGCCGATCCGCTCTACCCCGTGATCCTGGGGCTGGTGCTGCTGGGCGCCTTCACCAAGTCTGCACAGTTTCCGTTCCATGGCTGGCTGCCGGCGGCGATGGCGGCCCCAACGCCGGTGAGCGCCTATCTGCATTCCGCCACGATGGTGAAGGCCGGCGTGTTCCTGCTGGCGCGGCTGTATCCCGTGCTGGCCGACACCGGGTTGTGGATGGTTGTGGTGGGTGGCGTGGGCGCGGTGACCTTCGTGTACGGCGCCTACCTTGCGATGCTGAAGGACGACCTGAAGGGGTTGCTGGCCTATTCCACCATCAGCCATCTCGGCCTGGTGACGCTGCTGTTCGGCCTGGGCACGCAGATGGCGGCGGTGGCGGCGGTGTTCCACATCATCAATCACGCGATTTTCAAGGCTTCCCTGTTCATCGCCGCGGGGATCATCGACCACGAGGCGGGCACGCGCGACATGCGGCGGATGGGCGGGTTGTTCCGCTTCATGCCCTGGACCGGTGCGCTGGCGATGGTGGCGGCCGGCGCGATGGCCGGCGTGCCGTTGCTGAACGGATTCCTCTCCAAGGAGATGTTCTTCGTCGAGACGATCGGGCACCCGGCTCTCTCGGGGGCCGTGCGCTATCTGCTGCCGGTGTTCGCCACGCTGGCAGGCATGCTCTCGGTGGCCTATTCCGCGCGCTTCGTGCACGAGGTGTTCTTTGGCGCCGTGCCGCGCGACATGCCGCGCACGCCGCATGAGCCGCCGCGCTGGATGCGCCTGCCGGTGGATGTGCTGGTGGCGCTGGTGCTGCTGGTGGGGCTGCTGCCGCAGGTGATGGTGGGCGCGATCCTGCTTTCGGCTTCGGAGGCGGTGCTGCAGGCCGCGGTGCCGCCGTTCAGGCTGGCGGTGTGGCATGGCTTCAACATGCCGCTGCTGATGAGCGTGGCGGCGATGCTGGGCGGGTTGCTGTACTACCGGTTCCGGCATGTGCTGTTCGCGCTGCATGCGCGGTTGCTGCCGCGGCTGAGCGGGCAGATGGCGTTCGAACGCGCCTACCGTGTCTCGGAGCTGGCGGCGATGCGGGCGATGGCGTGGCTGGACCCGCGCTCGCTGCCGGCCTACCTCGCGTTGCTGGTCGGCTTTGTGCTGGTGCTGGGGGTGTGGGCGTGGCTGGGCGGTGCGCCGACCGCGCTGGCGGGGCCGCTGGGATGGGGGGGCGTGGATCCCCTGACCGGCTTCGGCGCATTGGTGCTGGCGGTCGGTGCGGGCGGTACGGTGCTGCTGCATCACCGGCCCCTGCCGGCCCTGATGTTCCTGAGCACGGTCGGGCTGGTGGTGTCGATGGGCTTCCTGCGCTTCGCGGCGCCTGACCTGGCGCTGACGCAGCTTTCGGTGGAGGTGGTGACGATCGTGCTGCTGCTGCTGGCGCTGCGCTACCTGCCGCAGGTCACGGCGGCCGAGAGTGGTGCCGCGCGGCGGTGGCGCGATGCGGTGCTGGCGGGGCTGGGCGGGCTGGGCGTGGCGGCGTTGACCTTTGCCATGCTGACCCGGCCGTTCGACACGATCTCCGCCTGGCAGATCGCGCAGTCGGTTCCCGGCGGGGGCGGCACCAACGTGGTGAACGTGATCCTGGTGGATATCCGCGGCTTCGACACGATGGGCGAGATCGCGGTGCTGGCGATGGCGGCGCTGGGGCTGCATGCGCTGCTGCAGGGGCTGAGGCTGCCGCCGGCCGCGGGCGTGGCCGCGGTGCGCGAGGGCGAGGGCCTGCCGGTGATGCTGGCAATGCTCATGCGCCCGCTGCTGCCGCTGGCGCTGGCGGTGTCCGTCTACATCTTCCTGCGCGGCCACAACCTTCCGGGCGGGGGGTTCATCGCAGGGCTCGTGACGGCGATTGCGCTGATGCTGCAATACGTGGCCGGCGGGATCGACTTCGCCCGGGCACGGCTGCGCTGGAACTACGTGAAGGTGCTCGGCGCCGGGCTGGGTGTGGCGGTGGCGACGGGGCTGGGCAGCTGGGTGTTCGGGCGGCCGTTCCTGACCAGCACGCATGGCTATGTGGACCCGCCGGTGCTGGAAAAATTCGAGCTGGCCTCGGCGATGGGCTTCGACCTCGGCGTGTACCTGGTGGTGGTTGGCACGGTGATGCTGTGCCTGACGGAGCTGGGGGCGGTTTCGCGCCCTGGCCGGGCGGGGAGGTAGGCGGTGGCGCTGCTTGTTTCCCTGGCGGTGGGGCTGCTGGCGGCCTGCGGCATTTACCTGCTGCTGCGGCCGCGCGTGTTCAGCGTGATCCTGGGGCTGACGCTGCTATCCTACGCGGTGAATGCGCTGATCTTCCTGGGTGGCCGGCTGAATGCCACGGCGGCGCCGCTGGCCCTGCCGGGGGCGCAGGGGCTGGCCGACCCGCTGCCGCAGGCGCTGGTGCTGACGGCGATCGTGATCGGCTTCGGCATGACGGCCTATCTGGTGGCGTTGGCGCTGCGCGCGCGGGCGGAAACCGGGACCGACCATGTGGACGGCACCGACGGGCCGGAGGGCGAGCGGTGAGCCACGCCGTGTTCCTGCCGGTGCTGCTGCCGCTGCTGGCGGCGGTGGCGATGCTGCTTCTGCCGTCGGCGGCGCGCAGTCTGGCCGTGCTGGCATCGGTGGCGCTGGTGGGGGTGGCGGCCGTGCTGCTGGGGTTGGCCGGCGATGATGCGGTGCGCGTATATCGGCTGGGCGACTGGCCGGCACCGTACGGGATCGTGCTGGTGCTGGACCGGCTGGCGGCGATGATGGTGGCGGTGACGGCGGTGCTGGGGCTGGCAGCCCTGCTG
Source organism: Acetobacteraceae bacterium (assembly GCA_044358135.1). Classification (GTDB taxonomy): domain Bacteria; phylum Pseudomonadota; class Alphaproteobacteria; order Acetobacterales; family Acetobacteraceae; genus CAMDGX01. The sequence goes on from JBIKOJ010000008.1 coordinate 28,638, forward strand.
TCCGCCCTCGGCGGCAGCGACCGGGAGGGGCGGCATTTCCATCCGCTGTTCCAGCTGCAGCTGGCCGGGCTGAACGGGGCGTTCCTGACCGGGGACGTGTTCAACCTGTTCGTGTTCTTCGAGATCCTGCTGCTGGCCTCCTACGGGTTGCTGCTGCATGGCGGCGGGGCGGCGCGGGCGCGGGTGGGGATCGGCTATGTGGTGCTGAACCTGGTGGGCTCGGCGCTGTTCCTGATCTCGCTGGGGTTGCTGTACGGCACGCTCGGCACCTTGAACCTGGCCGATATTGCGCTGGTGCTGCCCGGCGTGAAGGTGGCGGACCAGGCGCTGGTGCGCACGGCCGCGGCGCTGATGGTGGCGGTGTTCCTGCTGAAGGCGGCGCTGCTGCCGCTGTCCTTCTGGCTGCCGCATGTCTATGCCGCGGCGGGCGTGCCGGTGGCGGTGCTGTTCGCGGTGATGACCAAGGTGGGCGTGTATGCGCTGCTGCGGGTGGAGGCGATCGGCTTTGCCGGGGCGCCGGCCACGGCCGGATTGCTGCAGCCCTGGCTGCCGGTGCTGGCGTTGCTGACCATCGCGGCCGGCACGATCGGGGCGCTGGCAGCGCGGCGGCTGGCCGGGGTGGCGGCGAACCAGGTGCTGGTTTCCACCGGCACGCTGCTGGCCGCGGTGGCGGCGGGCAGTGCCCCGGCGACGGCCGCGGCGCTCTACTATCTGCCGCACACCACGCTGGTGACCGGGGGGATGTTCCTGCTGGCCGGGCAATTGGCCCAGGCACGCGGTGCGATGGGCGACACGATCGACAACGGGCCCAGGGTGCCGGGCGCGCTGCTGCTGGGCGGCGCGTTCCTGGTGCTGGGCGTGGCGGCCGCTGGGGTGCCGCCGCTGTCGGGCTTCCTGGCCAAGCTGATGGTGCTGCAGGCGCTGGGCGACACCGCGCTGGGGGCGTGGGTTTGGGCGGCGCTGCTGGTGTCTGGGTTGGTGATGGCGCTGGTGCTGGCCCGGGCTGCCAGCGCGATCTTCTGGGAGGCCGGCGAGGCCGAGGCAGCGGGGCAGAAGCTGCCGCGGCGTGCGGTGCTGGCGCTGGTGCTGCTCAGCGCCGCGGGGCCGGGGCTGGCGCTGGCCGCGGCGCCGGTGGCCGGCTATGCCCGCGCGGCGGCCGAGCAGCTGCATGCGCGCCAGCCCTATATCGAGGCGGTGCTGGGCGCGCGGCTGGCGGTGCAGCGGGAGACCCGGCCATGAGCCGGGTGCTGCCGCAGCCGCTGGTGTCGCTGGCGATCCTGGCGCTGTGGATCGCGATCGCGCCCGCACCCAGCCTGGGGCAGGTGGTGCTGGGCGGGGCGGTTGCGCTCGTGATCCCGTGGTTCACGCATCCGTTCTGGCCGGACGCGCCGCGACTGGTGCGGCCCTGGGTGGCGATGCGGCTGTTCCTGCGCGTGCTGTGGGACATCGTTGTTGCCAATATGGAGGTGGCCCGGCTGGTGCTGGGGCCGGCCGACCGGCTGCACCCGGTGTTCATCGAGCTGCCGCTGGACATCGAGGACCCGTTCGTGGCGACGATCCTGGCCAGCATCATCACGCTGACCCCCGGCACGGTTTCGGTGGATATCGACCAGGAGCGCCACATGCTGCTGGTGCACGCGCTGGACGTGACCGATGTTCCCGCCGCCATCGACACCATCAAGCGCCGCTACGAGGCGCCGCTGAAGGAGATCTTCGGATGCTGAGCGTGGCGTTGCAGGTTTCGCTGGCGATGGTGGTGGTGGCGATGGCGCTGACCCTGTTCCGCCTGGTGCGCGGGCCGCAGGCGGCGGACCGGATCCTGGCGCTGGACACGCTGTCGATCAACGCGATCGCGCTGCTGCTGCTGGCGGGAATGCTGCTGCAGGGCGCCATGCTGTTCGAGGCGGCGCTGCTGATCGCCATGACCGGCTTCGTTTCCACCGCCGCGCTGTGCCGCTTCCTGCTGCGCGGCGACGTGATCGGCTGATGGCGATGCTGGTCGAGATTATCGCCTCGGTGCTGGTGCTGCTCGGTGGCGCATTCACGCTGGTGGGGTCGATCGGGCTGGTGCGGCTGCCGGATTTCTTCACCCGGCTGCACGCGCCCACCAAGGCCGCCACGCTGGGGGTGGGCGGCATCGTGGCCGCCGGGCTGGTGCACTCCGCGGCTTCCGGCACGATGGGGCTGCGCGAACTGGCGATCGCGCTGTTTCTGTTCATCACCGCGCCGGTGAGCGCGCATCTGCTCTCCAAGGCCGTGCTGAGGCACCGCGATCCGCCCGGTGGCTGATTGGCCGCCGGGCGTGGTGGGCTAGCGGGCGCCGAGGCCGAGCTTCTGGATCAGGTCCTGCTGTTCGGCGATCTGCTCCATGGCGAACTTCCGGTAGTCGTCGCTGCCGAGATACAGGAAGGGCTGCGACAGCTCCTCCAGCACCTTGCGGTGCATGGGCTCCTCCATGCCCTTCTTGAACGCGTCGTGCAGGATCTTCATCACCTGCGGGTTCATCCCCTTCGGCCCGGCGATGCCGTAGGGTGAGGTGGAGACGATGCGCTGGCCGGTTTCGACCAGGGTGGGCACGGTGGGGAAGCGCGGCGAGCGCTCCGGGGTCCACATCACCAGCATGCGCACCTCGCCGGCATCCACCAGCGGGCCGAGGCCGGCGCCGGAGGCCGCGGCCTCCACATGGCCGCCAAGCAGGGCGGCGGTGGATTCCGCCTCGCCGCGGAAGGGCACCTGGGTCCACTTGATGCCTTCCTGCAGCCCCACCTGTTCCATGGTGATGTGCAGCGTGGTGCCGGCGCCGGGGGTGGAATAGCGGATCTTGCCCGGGTTGGCCTTCGCGTAGGCGAGGAATTCCTGCCAGGTCTTCCAGGGCGAATCCGCCTTCACCGCGGTGCCGAAGGTGTAGCCGGTGACATGGATGACGTAGGAGAAATCCGTCTTCGGGTCGAACGACACCTTCTGCATGTAGGGCAGGCGGAACATGGTGATGGGCAGCTGGGCCAGGGTGTAGCCGTCTGGCCGGGCGGTGGCGGCCATGGTGGCGCCGCCGAGCGTGCCGGAGGCGCCGGGCTTGTTGTCGATGATGATCTGCTGGCCGAGATGTTTGCTCGTGGCTTCGGCCAGCACGCGCAGGTGGCGGTCGGTGGCGCCGCCGGCGGGCCAGGGCACGATCAGCGTCACCGGCCGGTTGGGAAAGCTCCCCTGCGCCCGCGCCCGGCGTGCCGGCAGCACCGAGGCCGCCGCCAGAAGACCAAGACCCAATCCTCGCCGCGTTGTCCGCTTTGCGTTCACGCGCATCCTCCCGCTGTTGGTGGCCCGCGCTTCAGATGGCGCGGTGGCCTGATTGCCACGATATGGTCGAGTGCGGGCCGATGTTCAATTCGTTCGGCACCGTCGCGCCGTTTGAACCCGGCCGCCGCGCGTGATAGAGGCGCGGGCCCAAGAAGACCCCCCGTCTTTGCTGCCAGGAGGAAATGCACCCATGCGATCCGCATCGACCCCGCTTGCCCGCCGCACGCTGCTCGGCGCCACCCTCGCGCTGCCCGCCATCGGCTCCGCGCGCGCCCAGGCCTGGCCGGCCCGGCCGGTGACGCTGATCGTGCCGTGGCCGGCCGGTGGCTCCACCGACGTTTCGATGCGCGCAATGGCCGAGGCGGCGGCGAAGCACCTGGGCCAGCAGGTGGTGGTGGACAACAAGCCGGGTGCTGCCGGAACGCTCGGCGGCGCCACCATGGCGGCCACGGCGCGGCCCGATGGCTACACCATCGCGCAGATGCCGATCTCGATGTTCCGCCTGCCCTACATGCAGAAGACGTCGTTCGATCCGCAGAAGGACTTCACCTACATCTCCAACCTCACCGGCTACACCTTCGGCGTGGTGGTGAAGAAGGATTCGAAGTTCCAGACCTTCAAGGAGATGGTGGAGGCCGCGCGCGCCGAGCCCGGCAAGATCACCTATGCCACGCCGGGCGCGGGCACCACGCTGCACATCACCATGGAGCAGATTGCCGCTGCCGCGGGCGTGAAGTGGACGCAGGTGCCGTTCAAGGGCGGCGCCGAGACCTCGGCCGCCGTGATGGGCGGGCATGTTTCCGCCACCGCCGACAGCACCGGCTGGGGCCCGCTGGTGGATGCCGGCGAGCTGCGGCTGCTGTGCACCTGGGGTCCGTCGCGGACCAAGAAATGGCCCAACGTGCCGACGCTGACCGAGCTGGGCTTCCCGATCGTGTCCGATTCGCCGTTCGGCATTGCCGGGCCGCGCAACATGAACCCGGTCGCGGTGCAGAAGCTGGACGAGGCATTCCGCGCGGCGATGCAGGACAAGGGCGTGCTGGATACGCTGGACAAGTTCGACATGGCGCCGCGCTACATGCCGACGGCGGACTACATCAAGTTCGTGAACGAGACGATCACCGAGCAGAAGGCGCTGATCGAACGCCTCGGCCTGAAGACCTCCTGACCATGCGCCTGCGCGCCGACACGTTCACCGCGCTGATCGCACTGGGCATCTCCGCCTTCATCCTGCTGCAGGGGCGGGAGCTGGGGCTGGGCCGGCCGAACGACCCTGGGTCGGGCTTCATCCTGTTCTGGACGGGCATCATCATGACCGGGCTGTCGGGTGCGCTGCTGGTGCAGAGCCTGCGGGCGCGGGCGGAGGATTCGTCCGGGCTGGGCGATGCCTTTGCCGGGCTGCGCTGGGGCAAGGTGCTGTACGTGATGGCGCTGATGATGCTGTACGCGGCGGTGGTGGAGTATTTCGGCTTCATCCTCACCACCGCGGCGCTGCTGCTGGTGCTGTTCAAGACGGTGGAGCCGCAGAGCTGGCGCGTGGCGATCCTGGGATCGGCACTGACCACGCTGGGCGCCTGGGCCGTGTTCGTCGCCTGGCTGGGTACGCAACTGCCCGTCGGCATCCTGTTCCTGCCGGACTGAGCGCGCACCATGGATGTTTTCAATAGCCTGTGGCTGGGCCTCGGCGTGGCCATGCAGCCGATGAACCTGCTGTTCTGCTTCGCCGGGGTGTTCATCGGCACGCTGATCGGCGTGCTGCCGGGAATCGGGCCGGTGGCGGCGATGTCGCTGCTGCTGCCGATCACCTTCAACATCACGCCGGAAGCCGCGATCATCATGCTGGCCGGCATCTACTACGGCTCCATGTACGGCGGCTCCACCACCTCCATCCTGGTGAACATCCCGGGCGAGGCGGCGAGCGTGGTCACGTGCCTGGATGGCTACCAGATGGCGCGCAACGGGCGCGCCGGCCCGGCGCTGGGCATGGCGGCGATCGGGTCGTTCATCGCCGGCACGCTGGCGGTGGTGGGGCTGATGCTGCTGGCGCCGACGCTGGCGCGGGTGGCGGTGAAGTTCGGCCCGGCCGAGTATTTCAGCCTGATGGTGCTGGGGCTGACGATCCTGGTCTGGCTCAGCCAGGGCTCCATCCTGAAGGCCCTGATCATGGCCTGCCTCGGCGTGGTGCTGGGGCTGGTGGGGATCGACAGCATCACCGCCATGCCGCGCCTCACCTTCGACCAGATGCAGCTGATCGACGGGCTGGGCCTGGTGCCGATCGTGATGGGGCTGTTCGGGATCGCGGAGATCCTGAACAACCTGGAGCAGCGGCTGGACCGGGAGGTGTTCCAGGCCAACGTGAAGGGGCTGATGCCCACGCGCGACGACTGGAAGCGCAGCGCGGGGCCGATCGCGCGCGGATCCGTGCTCGGCTTCTTCCTCGGCATCCTGCCGGGCGGTGGCGCGGTGATCTCCTCCTTCCTGTCCTATGCGATGGAGAAGCGGCTGTCGAAAACGCCAGAGCGCTTCGGCAAGGGTGCGATCGAGGGCGTGGCCGGGCCGGAGACGGCGAACAACGCGGCCGCCGGCGCGGGCTTCATCCCGCTGCTAACGCTGGGGATTCCGCCCAACGTGGTGATGGCCCTGCTGCTGGGCGCCTTCATCGTGCACGGCGTGCAGCCGGGCCCGCTGATGATGGTGCAGAACCCGCAGCTGTTCTGGGGCGTGGTGGCCAGCATGTATATCGGCAACGCCATGTTGCTGGTGCTGAACATGCCGCTGATCGGGCTGTGGGTGCAGCTGCTGAAGGTGCCCTACAAGATCCTGTTCCCGATGATCCTGCTGTTCTGCGTGATCGGGGCCTACAGCGTGTCGAACCAGGTGTTCGACGTGTACCTGATGCTGGGCTTCGGCGTGCTGGGCTGGCTGATGAAGAAATACGGCTACGAGCCGGCGCCGCTGGTGCTGGCCTTCGTGCTGGGGCCGATGCTGGAGAACAACCTGCGCAAGTCCCTGATCCTGAGCCAGGGCGACTTCATGATGTTCCTGGAACGCCCGATCTCGGCCGTGTGCCTCCTCTTCGCGGTGCTGCTGCTGGTCTCGCCGCTGCTGCCGATGTTCAACAAGCAGCGCAAGCAGCTGGCCACGGAGGAGAGCTGAGCGCAGCCACGCGGGCGGGCACCACCGGGGGAAAGCCGGTTCAGCTTGCGCAACGACCGTCGCACCGGCTACCAGCGCGAACAGCGTGGGTGGCCGGGTGCGCGTTCCGCGAGCCAGGCGTGCCGCCGCGTCGTGGGAAAAGCGTGACGTGCAAACGACGATGGCGCCCCCGACATCCGTGCCGTGCGACGAGGCTCGCGAGACTGCGCGAGCCTGGCTGGCAGCGCAGGCGCGGCTGGCGCCGGCGACACTCCAGGCATTGAGCGATGCCGGCCGGTGTTTCGGGAACAGGCCGTTCCGGGCCTCCACGCCGACGTTTCGCCACCACGACGTTGAGGACCTGTCGCCGTGCCGGATGTCGCGGCGCTTTCCCGCATTCTCGATCACCGGGCCGGCCTGCGCGCTGAACTGCCACCATTGCCGGGCGGAGGTTCTGGCACCGATGGTGCCGGCCACCACGCCGGAAGCGCTGGACCGGCTGGTGCGCGACGGCATCGCGCGCGAGGGGCTGGCGGGGTTCCTGCTGTCGGGCGGGTCCGACCGGCGCAACGAGGTGAAGTTCGAACGCTTCCTGCCCGTGGTGGCGGCGCTGAAGCGCGACCATCCCGCCCTGCAGGTGGCGGTGCACACCGCGCTCGTGGACGAAAGGCGCGCGGCGTCCCTGGCGGCGGCCGGCGTGGACGTGGCGATGCTGGACATCATTGGCGACGCGGCGACGATCCACGAGGTGTACCGGCTGGACCGCCCGGTCGCGGATTTCGCATCATCCTTGCAGGCGCTGCTGGCGGCCGGGCTGCACACGGTGCCGCATATCGTGGTGGGGCTGCATTTCGGCACGTTGCGCGGCGAGGATGCGGCGCTGGAGATCATCGCGCAAAGCGTGGCGGAGACGGTGATCCTGGTGGTGCTGATGCCGCAGCTCGCCGCCCCCGGGATGTTCCGTGCGCCCGATCCGCAGGAGGTGGCCCTGTTCTTCGCCCGTGCCCGAACGCGCCTGGCGGACCGGACCCTGCTGCTGGGATGCGCCCGCCCCGCCGGGCAGGCGCGATCGCGCACCGATGCGGCGGCGCTGCTGGCGGGGTTCGACGGGATCGCGCATCCGGCCGAGGGCATCGCCGCGGCAGCCCGCGCACTGGGCCGGCCCGTGTCCCAGCCGATGGCGTGCTGCGGCCTGGCGCGGTGCGCGGCATGAGGTCGCCGGACTGGGTGCAGATGTCCACGGCGGCGGCGGCCACGCTGGGGCTGTCGGCGGCGAAGATGCATCGCTGTTCCTGCACGCGCTGCCTCAACCTGCTGCTGACCTACCCCGAGGGCTGCCGGGCCAACTGCGCCTATTGCGGCCTGGCGCGGCACCGGGAGGCGGAGCGCGCCTATGCCGACCGCAACTTCATCCGCGTCGATTGGCCCACCGCCGCGCTGGAGGAGGTGATCTCCCGCGTGGAGGCGATGGGCGAGCGGCCGGTGTTCGAGCGCATGTGCATCAGCATGATCACCCATCCCCGGTCGGACGAGGACACCGCCACGGTGCTGGAGCGCTGGATGGCGCGCATTCCGCGCGGGCGGGTGCCCGTCTCCATCCTGTCCAACCCCACGACGATGACCGAGGCCGATGTGCGCGGCTTGCACGGGCTGGGCGCCGATATCTTCACCGTGGCGCTGGATGCCTGCACGCCGGAGCTCTTCGCGGCCACGCGCGGCAAGGGCGTGGCGAGCCCGCATAGCTGGGAGCGCTACTGGCGGATCTTCGATGCCGCGCATGCGGTGTTCGGCCCCGGCCGGGTGGGCATGCATCTGATCGTCGGGCTGGGCGAAAGCGACCGGGATGTACTCTCGTTGTGCGCGCAGCTGGCGCGGATCGGCGGACAGAGCCACCTGTTCTGCTTCTTCCCCGAGGCGGGCTCGCTGCTGGCGCACCAGCCGGCCACGCCACGCGGGCGCTGGCGGCGGGTGCAGCTGGCCCGCTACCTGCTGGCCTTCCGCGGCCATGCATTCAGCGCGCTGGAATTCGACAGCGAGGGAATGCTCACGGGGTTCGGCCTGCCGCCAGACGAACTGGCTGCGGTGGTGCGGACGGGCGTGGCGTTCCGCACCTCCGGCTGCCCGGGGCGGGAGCGGGAGGACGTGTCTGCCTGCGACCGGCCCTATGGCGACAGCCCGCCGCGCGACATCGCCAGCTACCCGTTCGCCCCGAATGGCGGCGATCTCCGGCGGATCCGGAAGCAACTGGCGTCGTGACCGCGCTGCGGGTGGTCGATAGCGGGCTGCAACGCCCCACCTGGCACCTCGCCACCAGCGCGGCACTGGCGGAGCGCCACCGGCGCGGCCTGTCGCCGGATACGCTGCGCTTCCAGTCGTTTCCGCCCTGTGCCCTGCTGGGCCGGCACCAGGTATTGGCGCGCGAGGTGGACGAGGCCTGGTGCGCCGCGCATGGCGTTGCAATGGCAAGGCGCGTCACCGGCGGCGGCGCGATCGTGATGGGGCCCGGCATCCTGGGCTGGGAGCTGCTGCTGCCGGCCACGGCCTTCCCCGGCGGGATCGAGGCGGTGGCGGCAAGCCTCTGCGGCGCGGTGGCAACCGCGCTGCGCGGCTTCGGGGTGGACGCACGCTTTCGGCCGCGCAACGACGTGGAAGTCGATGGCCGCAAGCTGTGCGGCACCGGCGGGTGGTTCGATGGACCGACACTGCTCTACCAGGGCACGGTGCTGGTGCGCCTCGACCGCGCGCTGCTGGCCGGCGCGCTGCGCTGGGCCGGCGATAAGGACGGGGTGCGCCCGGCGGAGGCACGGGTGGCGGACCTCGAAGGCGTGCTCGGGCAGCCGGTGCCGCTGCCGGCGGTGAAGACGGCGCTGGCCGCCGCGATCGGTGCCGCACTGGGGCGTGCGGTGGCGCCAGGCACATTGGACGAGGCCGAGATGCGGGAGGCCGCCGCACTTGAGGTTGAAGAAATCGGCACCGCCGCCTTCATCCGTGGCGAGGACCCGCCGCAGGGCCCGCACGTGCTGGCACGCGCACGCCGCACGCCGGGCGGAACGGTGGAGGTAACCGTGCGCCTGCGCGCCGAGGGGGTGATCGAGCGCGCGCTGGTGCGCGGCGACGTGGTGGCCACCCCCGCGCGGGCCCTGCCGGACCTGGAAGCCGCGCTGCGCGACGTGCCGTTGCGGGACGCGCCCGCCATTGCGGCGGCGCACCTGGCCGGGGCGCGGCTGCTGGGCGGGCAAATGGAGGATATCGTGGCGTTGCTGCACGAGCTGGCGCTGGAAGGAAGGCCGTGATGCCCAAGCGCCTGCTGATCGTTCTGGTGAACACCGACCCGCGCAACCACGAGGAGCTCGGTGCCCCCTTCTACCACGCGGCTGTGGCAGCGGCGATGGACATCGAGGTGGACGTGGTGTGCACCGCCACCGCCGGCCGGCTGATGAAGCGTGGCGTGGCCGCCGCGCTGGAGCCGAAGCCAGGTTCGGGCAAGAGCGTGCATGACTGGATTCGCGAGGCCCACGCGCTCGGCGCACGGTTCTGGGCATGCCCCGCGAACCTGGACCTGTTCGCCATGGCCGAGGCGGACCTGATCGAGGAATGCGCCGGCCTGATGGGGGCCGCTGCCATGTTGCAGCGCGTCATGGACGACGAGACGCGGGTGCTGAGCTACTGAGCCAGACGAACCGTTTCTGAAAAAAGTTGATTCGAACAAATCGAAACGGGTAACAGCAACGTAACCGCGGGTTACCGCGGAGGAGGCGGCGCTGGGTTGCCGCATGGAGAGGCGTCTGTCAGGCCCGACGGGGCCAAGGAGGGCATCAATGAATGTTCAACTCCCACGCCGCCAGCTGCTGAAGCTGGCTGGGGCGGGAGCGGCGGGCTCGGCATTGTCGGCCCTCGGATTCGGCGGAGTGAGCGACGCGGTGGCGCAGGCAGTGCGCCCCTTCAAGCTCTCCCGAGCGACCGAGACGCGCAACACCTGCCCCTACTGCTCCGTCTCCTGCGGCATGATCCTCTACAGCACCGGGGACAAGTCCAAGAACGCCCATGGCGAGGTGTTCCATGTGGAAGGCGATCCGGACAACCCCGTGAACCGCGGCACGCTGTGCCCCAAGGGTGCGGGCGTGGTGGATTTCATCCACGCCAAGACCCGCGTGAAGTTCCCGATGTACCGCGCGCCCGGCAGCACCGAGTTCAAGCGCGTCACCTGGGAGTTCGCGATGGACCGCATCGCGACGCTGATGAAGCAGGATCGCGACGCGAACTTCATCGCCGCCAACCGCGATGGCACGCCGGTGAACCGCTGGCTTTCCACCGGCTTCCTGGCCGGCTGCGCGACCTCCAACGAGATCGGCTGGCTGACCTGGAAAGTCACCCGCGGCCTGGGCCTCGCCCAGGTGGAGAACCAGGCTCGCATCTGACACGCACCGACGGTGGCCAGTCTGGCTCCGACATTCGGTCGCGGTGCGATGACGAATTCCTGGACGGATATCAAGAACGCCGACCTCATCCTGGTGATGGGCGGCAACGCCGCGGAAGCGCATCCGTGCGGCTTCAAATGGGCGATCGAGGCCAAGGCGAAGAACAACGCCCGCCTCGTGGTGGTGGACCCGCGCTTCACGCGCTCCGCCGCCGTCTCCGACCTGTACTGCCCGATCCGGGCGGGCACGGACACGGCCTATCTGCTGGGGGTGATCAACCACCTTCTGCAGACCAACCGCTTCCACGCCGAGTACGTGAAGGCCTTCACCAACGCCGCCTACATCGTGAAGGACGCCTACAAGTTCGATCCGGAAGAAGGCCTGTTCAGTGGCTACAACGCCGAACGCCGCAGCTACGACCGGGCAAGCTGGGACTACGAGCTGGGGCCGGATGGCTTCCCGCTGCGCGACGAGACCCTGCAGCACGAGCGTTCGGTGTTCCAGCTGCTGAAAAAGCACGTGGCGCGCTACACGCCGGAGATGGTCTCCCGCATCTGCGGCAGCCCCAGGGACAAGTTCGAGAAGGTCTGCGAGTTCATCGCCTCCACCGGCAACGGCGAGAAGTCGATGACGATCCTCTATGCGCTGGGCTGGACGCAGCACAGCTACGGGTCGCAGACCATCCGCGCCGCGGCCATGCTGCAGCTGATGCTCGGCAACATGGGCGTGCCCGGCGGTGGCGTGAACGCGCTGCGCGGGCATTCCAACGTGCAGGGCCTCACCGATCTCGGCCTGCTCTCCACCAGCACGCCTGGCTACCTGGCCATGCCGCGCGACAACGAGCCGACGCTCGCCGCCCATCTCGGCGCGCGTGACTTCCGGCCGATGCAGCCCGGGCAGATCAGCTTCTGGCAGAACTACCCGAAGTTCTACGTGAGCCTGCTGAAGGCCATGTGGGGCGTGAACGCCACCAAGGAGAACGAGTTCGGCTACGCCTGGCTGCCGAAGCTGGACCAGGGCTATGACACCCTGCAGATCTTCGACCTGATGCACCAGGGCAAGCTGAACGGTTTCATCTGCCAGGGCTACAACCCGCTGCTCAGCGTGCCGAACAAGGGCAAGATGCGCGCGGCGCTGGCGAAGCTGAAGTTCCTGGTCAGCATCGACCCGCTGGAAACCGAAACGGTTCGCTTCTGGGAGAACCATGGCGAGTTCAACCAGATCGATTCCGCCAAGGTGGGCACCGAGGTGTTCATGCTGCCCGCGGCCTGCTTCGCGGAGGATGAGGGCAGCTTCACCAATTCCAGCCGCACGCTGAACTGGCGCTGGAAGGCGGCCGAACCGCCGGGTGAGGCACGGACCGATTCGGCCATCATGGCCGAGCTGTTCCTGCGCATCCGCGCCCTCTACGCCAAGAACGGCGGTGCCAACCCGGAGCCGATCCAGAAGCTGGACTGGTCGTACCTGGTGCCCAACAACCCGAGCCCCGACGAACTGCTGCGGGAGCTTTCGGGCAAGGCGCTGGCCGACCTCGCCGACCCCGCGGATGCCACCCGCATCCTGCGCCGGGCCGGCGAGCAGGTGGATGGGTTCGCCCAGCTGCGCGACGACGGCAGCACCATGGCCGGGTGCTGGATCTACTCCGGCGCCTACACCCAGGCCGGCAACATGACGGCGCGGCGCGATAATGCCGATCCGTCGGGGCTCGGCATCCATCCGGGCTGGGGCTTCGCCTGGCCGGCCAACCGGCGCATCCTCTACAACCGCGCCAGCGCGGATGCCGAGGGCAAGCCGTGGTCCGGCAAGAAGAAGTTCCTGTCCTGGAACGGTCGCAGCTGGGTCGGGCCGGACGTGCCGGACTATCCGCCGGCGCTGGCACCGTCGCGTGGTGCCTCTCCGTTCATCATGAACCCGGAAGGCGTGGCGCGCCTGTTCTCCACCAAGGGCCTGGCGGACGGGCCGTTCCCCGAACACTACGAGCCGTTCGAAAGCCCGTCGGCCAATGTTCTTCACCCCAGGAACCCGACCAACCCGGCGGCGCGGGTGTACAAAGGGGACATGGAGGCCTTCGGTACCGCGAAGGACTTCCCCTATGTCGCCACCACCTACCGCCTGACCGAGCATTTCCACTACTGGACCAAGCACGTGAAGCTGAACGCGATCACGCAGCCGGAGTTCTTCGTGGAAATCTCGCCGGAACTGGCCGCCGAGAAGAAGATCGAGAATGGCGGCTGGGTGCGGGTGCGCTCCAACCGCGGCTCGGTGAAGGCGAAGGTCGTCGTCACCCGCCGCGTGCCGGTGCTCACCGTGGATGGCAGGAAGGTCCACACCGTGGGCATGCCGATCCATTTCGGCTTCGTGGGTGAAACGAAGAAGAGCTTCGGCGTGAACACGCTGACGCCCTTCGTGGGTGACGCGAACACCCAGACGCCGGAGTTCAAGGCGTTCCTTGTCGACATCGAGCCGCTGCGAAGCGGCCCGGCAACCTCGTAGGGGAGGGCGCGCACATGGCAACCCTGCAATCCCTCGACCTCAAGCGGCGCTCCGCCACCACGGGCACCCCGCCCGCGGCGCGGCAGACCACGGAGGTTTCCAAGCTCATCGACGTCTCCAAGTGCATCGGCTGCAAGGCCTGCCAGGTGGCGTGCATGGAGTGGAACGACCTGCGCATGGACGTGGGCGAGATCGGCGGGTCCTACGACCACCCGAACGATCTCGGCCCCGCGTCCTGGACGGTGATGCGCTTCTCGGAAGTCGACAGCCCGATCAACGGCAACCTCGAATGGCTGATCCGCAAGGACGGCTGCATGCACTGCTCCGATCCCGGCTGCCTCAAGGCCTGCCCGGCGCCCGGCGCGATCGTGCAGTATTCCAACGGGATCGTGGACTTCATCTCGGAGAACTGCATCGGCTGCGGTTACTGCGTGAAGGGATGCCCGTTCAACATCCCGCGCATCTCCACGGCGGACAACAAGGCCTACAAGTGCACCTTGTGCTCCGACCGCGTGGCGGTGGGCCAGACGCCGGCCTGCGTGAAGGCCTGCCCCACCCAGGCGCTGGTGTTCGGCTCCAAGCAGGACATGATCGACCATGCCGCCACCCGCGTGGCCGACCTCAAGTCCCGCGGCTACGTCAATGCCGGGCTGTATGATCCACCCGGCGTGGGCGGCACGCATGTGATGTACGTGCTGCAGCATGCCGACAAGGCACCGCTCTATGCCGGCTTGGCGCAGAACCCACGCATCTCGCCGCTGGTGGAGCTGTGGAAGGGCATCACCAAGCATGTCGGCATGGCCGCGATCGGCTTGGCGGCCGCGTTCGGCTTCGTCCACTACGTGGTGAGCGGCCCGAACCAGGTGAGCCGGGAGGACGATGAGGCGGCGGCGAAGCTGCGCGAGGGCGATACCTCCAGCAAGGAGAACGCATGATGGCCGGCAAGCCGGACGGCGTGCCTTCCAGCCTGCATGGCGACGAGGACTCGGTGGGCCGCTACACGGCGGCCCAGCGGGTGAACCACTGGATCACCGCCTTTAGCCTGATCTTCCTCGCCATCAGCGGCATGGCGCTGTTCCATCCCGGCCTGTTCTTCCTCACCGGGCTGTTCGGTGGCGGCGAGTACACGCGGATCATCCATCCCTGGATCGGGCTGGTGCTGCTGGTCTCGTTCCTCGGTCTGTTCGTGCGCTTCTGGCGCCTGAACCTGCCGGAGAAGGCCGACGGCATCTGGCTCGCCCGCCTCAACCACGTGCTGGCCGGGCGGGAGGAGTCGCTGCCCGAACTCGGCAAGTACAATGCCGGCCAGAAGCTGGTGTTCTGGGCCATGTCGCTGCTGATCGTGCTCCTGTTCGTGAGCGGGCTCGCGATCTGGGACAGCCAGCATCCCTGGATGAAGGCCACGCTCGGCATCAGCTTCGACATCGAGCAGAAGCGCTGGGGCGTGCTGATCCATGCGCTGGCGGCGATCGGTGCGATCCTGGTCTGGATCGTCCATGTCTACGCCGCGCTCTGGGTGAAGGGCACCGTGCGGGCCATGATGCGCGGCACGGTCAGCGGCGGCTGGGCCTGGCGGCACCACCGGCGCTGGCTGCGCGAGGAAGTCGGCCGGAGCAAGACCCCGTCCTGAGGCTTTCGCGGCGGGAACGAGACAAGGACCGGCTGGGCAGTGATGCCCGGCCGGTCGTTTCCATAGGGGGGGGCGAGCGCATGCGCCGACGGGAGCAAACGGAACATGGCCAAGGGTGAGACGCCGCCTGCGGCAGCGCCGGTGCCGCCGATCGATATCGGCCAGATTGCCGACCCACCCTTCGCGGTGCTGCCCGATCCCGCCCGGCTGTTCCTGACCCGCGCCGCGCGGCTGGCGGCGCTGGCGGATGGCAATCCCGCAGGTCCCTATCTTCTGTTCCTCTCCGCCATCGCCACTGCGCAACACGACGCCCAGCACCCCTTGCCGGCCCCGGTGATGCCGCCGAAGGAGGTGCTGGAGCGTGCCTACGCCCACACCATGCCCCCGATCGCCGGCGCCGAACTCACAGGCGAAGCCTTCGCCGTGGTGCTCATGGCGTTGCTGGACCGGCTGGAGACCGGCGACGTGACGCCGGAATGCCGGCAGGTCGCCACCGCGCTCCGCTCCCTGGCGGCGGAGGATTGGAGCGACATGGCCGAGGCGGTGCTGCAGGGCGCCATTCCGGCCGACGAGGTCGCCGCCCACGTGCTGGTGGCCGCCGCCCTGCAGGTGCACGCAACACGGCTGGCGGCGGGGTTGGAGGCGTCGCGGCTGACCCGCATTGCCGATGCGATCTGCCCGGCCTGCGGCAGCCCGCCGGTGGCCAGCCATGTGGTGGGCTGGCCCGGCGCGCATGGCGCCCGCTTCTGCCAATGCTCCGTGTGCGCCACCAACTGGCATGTGCCGCGCATCCGCTGCCTGTCCTGCGGCAACGAAAAGGACGTGGCCTATCACGGCATCGAGGGCGGGCCGGAGGCGGTGCGCGCCGAAACCTGCGATGCCTGCCGCAGCTACGTGAAGATCTTCCATCAGCACAAGGACCCCAAGGTCGAGCCATTGGCGGATGACGTGGCGTCGCTGGGGCTGGACATGATGCTGCGCGAGGAAGGCTTCACGCGCGTGGCGGCAAACCCGTTTCTGCTGGGCGAATAGCGCGCCGTGCTGCGGTCCCTGTTTCAGCGGCTGCGCCCCGCGAAGACCCGGGAGGAGAGCGCCGACGACGCCCTCGCGCGTGCCCGGGATCTCGGCAACGCCGGCGACTGGGCGGGCGCGCTGGCGATCTGGCATCCCCTGGCACAGCGGGGCATCCCCCGGGCGCAGGCCTATGTCGGCGTGTGCCTGGTGCACGGGCTGGGCACCGAGGCCGCACCTGAGGCAGGGGCCCGGTGGCTTGCGGTGGCGGCCGAGGCCGGGGATGCGGTGGGCCAGCGGCATCTTGCGGAAGCTTGTCTGAAAGGCAACGGTACCGCACAGGACGATGACGCGGCACTGCGCTGGTATCGCGCCGCGGCGGAGGCAGGGGATGCCGATTCGCAGGACATGCTGTCGTGGATGCTGGCCGAGGCTGGTCGTGATCCGGCGGAGGCGCATCGCTGGGCCCTGGCCGCCGCACGGCAGGGCATTGCCGCCGCCATGACGCGGCTGGGCATGTTCCACCACAACGCCATCGGCGTGCCGCGCGACCCGGCGGCGGCGGTGCGCTGGTGGCAGGCGGCGGCCGAGCGTGGCGATGCCGATGCGCAGGCGATGCTGGGGGCGGCGATGCTGACCGGGGCCGGCGTGGCGCGGAACCGGATCGAGGCGCTGGCCTGGCTGTATCGCGCCATGATCGCCGACAGCGCGCTGGCCAAGCCGTTCCAGGTGGCGGCACGCGATGGGCTGACGCGGTCGCAGCAGGAGGAAGCCGAGCGGCGGGCGCGCCTGCCCCTGCCGGCGCCGGGGGCGATCCCGGAGGAGGCGCCGTGATCGTCGGCACCGCGGGGCATATCGACCACGGCAAGACGGCGCTGGTGCGGGCGCTGACCGGCATCGATACCGACCGGTTGAAGGAGGAGCAGGCGCGCGGCATCACCATCGAGCTCGGCTTTGCCTATTGGCCGCGGCCGGATGGGGCGGTGGTGGGGTTCGTGGACGTGCCGGGGCATGAGCGGCTGGTGCACACCATGCTGGCGGGTGCGGCGGGCATTGACCTGGTGTTGCTGGTGGTGGCGGCGGATGACGGGGTGATGCCGCAGACGCGCGAGCATCTGGCCATCCTGGATCTGCTCGGCATCGCGCATGGCGCGGTGGTGCTCTCCAAGCACGATTTGGTGGACGCGGCGCGCAGTGCCCAGGTGCAGGCCGAGATCCGGGCCGCGCTTTCGGGCACCGGGCTGGCCGATGCGCCGATCCTGCCGGCCTCGG
>JBIKOJ010000320.1:0-4097 GCA_044358135.1 Acetobacteraceae bacterium
TAAAAGTCTTTTTGCTTCTTTTTCTTCAGAAAAAGAAGATTCTTACCTCCGCGCCGGCGCCGGCGGCGGCTGTGCCTCATCGGTGGCGCGCCGCGGCGTGCCGTCCAGATTGAAGCGTTCCACCCCAAGCCCGGCCTTCGCCTCGGTCAGCACCTTCTGCACGCCTTCCTGGATGGTCTTGCTGCGCAGCCCGTCATACGCTTCCTCGAAGGCCGGCGGCGGAGCGCTGCGGCGCCCCTCCACGCGGATCACGTGCCAGCCGAACTGGGTCTTCACAGGGGTTTCCGTGATCTGGCCCGCCTTCAGCCCGAACGCCGCCTCGGCGAATTCCGGCACCATGTCGCCCTTCTTGAAGAAGCCCAGGTCCCCGTCGCCGGAGGCCTTGTCGCTGCTGCGCGCCTTGGCGATCGCGGCGAAATCACCGCCCTTCTTCAGCTCGGCGATCACGCCTTTCGCGTCCGCCTCGCTGCCCAGCAGGATATGGCGCGCGTGCACCTCCTCCTCGCCAGGCTTGCCGGCGATTTCGCGGTCGTAGCGCGCGCGCAGCTCGGTCTCGTTCACCAGCGGCCCCACCTCGCGGCCGATCAGCGCCTGCTGCAACGCCTGGTCCTGGGCGCGCGCAATCTGGCGGGCCACGGCCGGCTCCTTGTCCATGCCGCGCTTGCGGGCCAGCTCCACGATCGCCGCACGGTCGATCAGCTGGTCCAGCAGCAACGGATAGAGCATGCCGGGCGGCATGGAACGCATCTCGGCGGGCAGCCCCTGCGCGGCATCCGCCAGGTCAGAGAGCCGGATTTCCTTGCCGTTCACCCGCGCCACCACCGGGTCGGCCGGGGCCTGGGCAGCGGCCGGTGCCGGTGCGGGCGCCTGTGCCAGGGTGGGGGAGGCAAAGGCGAGGGCCAGGGGCAGGGCGGCGGCGGCCAGGCGCGGCCGGAAGCCGTGGATCAGCATGCAGGGAGGTCCTTATGGGAGTCCTGCGATCATGGACGAGCCAGCCTTGCGCGACAAGCAAGCAGCCCACGCATGCGCCCAGGGCATATGAGGGGGTGCGAAGTCGCCGGGTGCGGGCGTCTGCCGAGGCGTCCAGAACGCCGCTGTCGTTGACCCCGCCCCGCCCGGGTCCTATCTGACCGCTTTGGGTCGGCCGGCGTGCGCTGTGCGGCGTGCGCTGCCCGGCCTGTGATGCGTATCCCGCGAGGGGTCTTCTCCCGTATAGGGTGTTCATGTTCGCAGCCATTGCCCGCGCCATCTTCGGCACCGCCAACGACCGCTCGCTGAAGGCCTACCAGCGCCGCGTGCCGCAGATCAACGCGCTCGAACCGGCCATGCAGGCCCTGTCGGACGACGCCCTGCGCGGCAAGACCGCGGCGTTCCGCGAGCGCCTGGCCCAGGGCGCCACGCTCGACTCCCTGCTGCCGGAAGCCTTCGCAGTGGTGCGCGAGGCCAGCCGCCGCGCGCTGGGCATGCGCCATTTCGACGTGCAGATGATCGGCGGCATGGTGCTGCACGACGGCAAGATCGCCGAGATGAAGACCGGCGAGGGCAAGACCCTGGTCGCCACCCTGCCCGTGTATCTCAACGCGCTGGCCGGAAAGGGCGTGCACGTCGTCACGGTCAACGACTACCTCGCCAAGCGCGACGCCGAATGGATGGGCGTGCTCTACAACTACCTCGGCCTGTCCGTGGGCGTGATCATCCACGGCCTGGAGGAATACGAGCGGCGCGACGCCTACGCGGCCGACATCACCTACGGCACCAACAACGAGTTCGGCTTCGACTACCTGCGCGACAACATGAAGTACCGCCTGGACGACATGGTGCAGCGCGAGTTCTCCTACGCCATCGTCGACGAGGTCGACAGCATCCTGATCGACGAGGCGCGCACGCCGCTGATCATCTCCGGCCCCGCCGAGGACAGCTCCGACCTCTACCGCCGCGTCGATGCGGTGATGGCGGAGTTCGTGAAGGAGAAGGACCGCTACGAGAAGGACGAGAAGTTCCGCACCGTCAACATGACGGAAGCCGGCAGCGAGCTGCTGGAGGAGATGCTGCGCGACGCCGGCATCATCTCCGAGGGCAACCTGTACGACGTGTTCAACGTCTCCGTCCTGCACCACGCCACGCAGTCCCTGCGCGCCCACGCCCTGTTCTCCCGCGACGTGGACTACATCGTGCGCCAGGACAAGGTGGTGATCATCGACGAGTTCACCGGCCGCATGATGGAAGGCCGGCGCTACTCCGAGGGCCTGCACCAGGCGCTGGAGGCCAAGGAACACGTCACGATCCAGGCCGAGAACCAGACGCTCGCCTCCATCACCTTCCAGAACTACTTCCGCCTCTACCCCAAGCTCTCCGGCATGACCGGCACGGCCATGACCGAGGCCGACGAGCTGGCCGAGATCTACAAGCTGGACGTGATCGACATCCCCACCAACGTCCCTGTCATCCGCAAGGACAACGACGACGAGGTGTACCGCTCCGCCGCCGAGAAATACGAGGCGGTGGCCACCCTGATCGAGGAAGCGCGCACCCGCGGCCAGCCGGTGCTGGTCGGCACCGTCAGCATCGAGAAGTCGGAGCATCTCTCGGAGATCCTGAAGCGCAAGCGCATCCCGCACCAGGTGCTGAACGCCCGCTTCCATGAGCAGGAGGCGACGATCGTCTCCCAGGCCGGTGCGCCCGGCGCCATCACCATCGCCACCAACATGGCCGGCCGCGGCACGGACATCAAACTCGGCGGCAACGTGGAGATGCGCGTCAAGATCGAGCTGGCGGGCATTGCGGATGAGGCCGAGCGCGCCGCGAAGGAAGCCGCGATCCGCGCCGAGGTCACCGCCAACCACGATGTGGTGAAGGCCGCCGGCGGCCTGCTGGTGATCGGCACGGAGCGCCACGAAAGCCGCCGCATCGACAACCAGCTGCGCGGCCGCTCCGGCCGCCAGGGCGACCCCGGCGGCAGCCGCTTCTTCCTCTCCCTGGAAGACGACCTGATGCGCATCTTCGGCAGCGACCGCATGGGCGGCATGCTGCAGAAGCTCGGCCTCAAGGATGGCGAGGCCATCATCCACCCCTGGATCAACAAGGCGCTGGAGAAGGCGCAGAAGAAGGTCGAGGCGCGCAACTTCGACACCCGCAAGAACGTGCTGCGCTACGACGACGTGATGAACAACCAGCGCAAGGAAGTCTACGCCCAGCGCCGCGAGTTCATGCGCGCCGAGGACGTGAACGAAACCATCGCCGACATGCGCGGCGAGGTGCTCGCCACCATGGTCGCGCTGCGCATTCCCGAGAAGGCCTATGCCGAGCAGTGGCAAACCGCCGAGCTGGCCGAGGACGTGAAGCGCGTCTTCGCGCTGGACCTGCCGATCGTCGAGTGGGGCCGCGAGGAAGGGATCGACGAGACCCAGATCCGTGAACGCATCGATGCCGCGGTGCGCGAGATGATGGCCGCCAAGGCCGCCAATTTCGGCCCCGAGACCATGCGCTACATCGAGAAGAGCCTGCTGCTGCAGCTGCTCGACCGCGTCTGGAAGGAGCACCTGCTGGCGCTCGATCATCTGCGCCAGGGCATCGGCCTGCGCGCCTATGGCCAGCGCGACCCGCTGAACGAATACAAGGCCGAGGCCTTCGCCCTGTTCAACGCCATGCTGGACGAGCTGAAGGAGCAGGTCACCAGCTTCCTCTCCCGCGTGGAAGTGAACGCGGAACCGCCGCCGCCGGTGTTCCAGCCCTATCAGGAAACCCACCCGGCCCCCGAGGCCACCGATGGCGGCTACGAATCCGGCGTGGAGTCCATGCCCACCCGCATCACCGCCGGCCCCCTGCGCGCCACCGAGGTCGACCCCAACGACCCCACCACCTGGGCCACCACGCCACGCAACGCCCCCTGCCCCTGCGGCTCCGGCAAGAAGTTCAAGCACTGCCATGGACGCAATATGTAGCGTTGTTTTTCAATGACTTAAGGGGGCCAAAACGCCCCTTTTGCCGTTAGGCACGTGTTGGGCACCTGTGCTATTCAGCTGCTTGTCAGGCAGAAGTTAGGCACTGCGGCATGCAGGACGCTATCAAACTGGAGGGCGGCAAGCTCACGCTGTTCA
>JBIKOJ010000321.1:0-4076 GCA_044358135.1 Acetobacteraceae bacterium
GTCTGGGGCCTAAGGCCCCAGCGGGGTGCAGGGGCAGAGCCCCTGCCCTTCCTTCCCCTACGGCAGCACGAGCTCCGTGAGGATTCCGCGGCAGTCCATTTCGAATTCCAGGTCCACCACGGGCGGGCGGCAGTAGTGCCAGCAGGCGCCGTGGCGGGCGGCGCCGCGTTCGACGATCTCGCGGGCGAAGTGGGGGAAGATGTCGTGCACGGTGTAGACCTGCACGGCGGTGGTGTCTTTCCAGCCGAAGCCCAGGGCGGACATGCGGCGTTCCATTTCGCGCATGACGTGGTGGATTTTCTTGCGCATGCCTTCGGGGGAGAGGTCGCGCCAGGCGACGGTGTTTTCGCGGTAGGTGCCCTGGCCTTCCACGCTTTCGCCGCTGCCGGCGATGTGGAAGCTCGGGGGGGCGGAGGGGGCGGGGACCGCGTAGGTGAAGGCGTGGAAGCTGGGTTCGGCGGGCTTGTCCAATTCGGGGCAGACATTGCTGCGGGCGATGGGGTTGAGGCCGCCGACGATGATGCCCCACTGCTCCAGCACCGAGAAATAGCCGCGGTTGAAGCGGGTGAAGCCTTCCTCCGAGAAGGCCGAGGGGGAGCGCAGTTCGCAGGCGGCGAAGGCGGTGCGGGGGAGGCCGCGGGCGGTGAGGTGGGCTTCGATGCGCTCCCAGCCGTCGTGGAGCTTCACGGGATTGGCGAAGCGGGCGCGTTCGAGGCGCCAGCCTGGGAGGGCGGCGACGCCGGCAGAATACTGGAAGACACCTTCGATGAAGCGGAAGCCGCGTTCGGGGATGTCGAGGACGTTGGCCATTGGGGGGCTCCTGCGGAAGGAAGAATCTTCTTTTTTCTGAAGAAAAAAGAAGCAAAAAAGACTTTATTCGTTTGCGCCCACGGGGGTGCGTGCCAGCAAACGGACAGAAGTTTTTTCGTTCTTTCTTTCAAAAAAAAACATGCTTGCTTTCTTACTGCACGCCGGCGGGGTAGCCGTCGCGTTGGGGGTCGGCGCCGCCTTCGAGGGTTCCGTCCCACATGGTGATGCCGTGGACGCCGGCGAAGGCGAAGGTGAGGGGGGAGCGGGTGACGTCGTAGCCCATGGCGACGAGGGCGCGCTCGGTGGCGCGGGGGATGCGGTTGGAGATGTCGATCTTGTCCGAGGTGGCGGAGAAGCGGGGGGCCTGGACGGCTTCCTGCATGGTCATGCCGAAATCGAGCACGTTGACGATGCCCTGGAGGATGGCGATGCCGATCCAGGCGCCGCCGGGGGCGCCGATGGTCATGACCGGGGTGTCGCCCTCGAAGACGATGGTGGGGGCCATGGTGGAGAAGCGGCGCTTGCCCGGGGCGATGGAGCTGGGGCGGCCGGGGCGGGGGTCGTACCAGTTCATGGCGCCGTTGAGCATGAAGCCGGTGTTGGGGGGGATGACGCCGGAGGGGGTGGCGAGGGTGTGGGTGACGGAGACGACCATGCCTTGCGCATCGACGGCGGAGAGGGTGGTGGTGTGGGGGGCGTCGGCCAGGGCGCGGGTGAGGCTGGCTTTTTCGCCGCTGCGGATGCGGGCGGCTTGGGTGTCGGCCCAGTCGTCGGAGAGCATGCGGGCGAGGGGTGGGGTGAAGAAGTCGGGGTCGCCGATGTTTTCGTCTTTGTCGCGGCCTGCGATCTTCATCGCTTCGGCGAGGACGCGGATGTATTCGGGCGAGTTGTGGCCGAGGGCGGCGAGGTCGAAGCGTTCCAGGATGCGCAGGATCTGGGCGACGGTGATGCCGCCGGCAGGGGGCGGGGGGACGGCGACGGTGCGGCCGCGGTAGGGGATGGAAATGGGGGAGTTCACGCGCGGGGCGAAGCCGGCGAGGTCGGCGGCGGAGAGGAGGCCGCCATGGGCCTGCTGGTCGGCGATGATGCGGGCGGCGATTTCGCCGGTGTAGAAGGAGTCCGCACCGTCTCGGGCGAGGGTGGCGAGGGTGTTGGCCAGGTCGGGGTTGTGGATGATGTCGCCTAGTTTTTTCGTGGTGCCGTCGGGGCGGAGATAGAGCCTGGTGCCGTCGGGGGTGAGGCGGAGCTTGTCGATGTAGGGGAGGCGTTTGTAGGGCGCCTCGTTGGTGGCGAAGACGCCGGCGACGTGGGGGCGGACGGGCCAGCCTTCAGTGGCGACGCGGATGGCGGGGGCGAAGAGGTCGGCCCAAGGGAGCTTGCCGAACTGGCGGTGGGCCAGGGCGAAGGCGGCGAGGATGCCGGGGGTGGTGACGGCGCGGCGGCCGATTTCGTTGACGTTGCCTTTGACCACGAAGCCGAAACCGTCGGGGCATTCGCCGAGGAAATCGTTGGCCCATAGGTCGGGCGTGGCGGCGGCGGGGCAGGTTCCCATGCCGTCGATGATCTGGTGGCGGCCTGTGGCGGGGTCGAAGACCTGGATGGTGCCGAGGCCGCCGATGCCGCACATGAGGGGGTCCACCACGCCCTGGGTGAAGGCGCAGGCGAGCATGGCATCCACCGCGGAGCCGCCGGCGCGCAGGATGTCGGCGCCGGCTTCCACGGCTTCCGGCTGCGGGGCGGTGAGCATGGCTTTCGCGGGCGGCAGGCGGCGGGTGGGGCGGGGCATGGTGGGGCTCCTCTTCGTTGGGAGATTGCGCGCTGGGGGCGCGGGGCCGTCAAGGGGTTGTGCGGGGCTGGGGCGGGGGCGCAGAGTTTCGGCTTCGCAGCAACCTGGGGGTATCGGCATGGCTCCGCTTCGCATCAATGGGAAACGCCTGTGGTCTGAGCTGATGGCGTCGGGCGCGATCGCGGAACTGCCGCATGGCGGGGTGGACCGGATGGCGCTGACGGATGGCGATAGGGATGTGCGCGGGCTGTTCGGGCATTGGTGCCGGGAGGCGGGGCTGGCGCTGAGCGTGGACGGGATGGGGAACATGTTCGCGCGGCGGGAGGGGACGGACCCTTCGCTGCCGCCGGTGATGCTGGGGAGCCATCTGGACAGCCAGTCTCCGGGTGGGAAGTTCGATGGGCCGCTGGGGGTGCTCGGCGCGCTGGAGGCGGTGCGGTCGATCGCGGAGGCGGGGATTGCCACCAAGCGGGCGCTGGAGGTGGTGAACTGGACCAACGAGGAAGGGGCCAGGTTCTCGCCGGGGCTGATGGGGTCGGCGGTGTTCGCGGGGGTGTTGCCGCTGGCGGATGCGCATGCCTCGGTGGACGCGGAGGGGAAGCGGTTCGGGGATGAGTTGCGGCGCATTCGGTATGACGGCGCGGCGCCGGTGGGTGGGCGCGCGGTGGATGCGTATTTCGAGCTGCATATCGAGCAGGGGCCGCTGCTGGAGGAGGCCGGGATTACGATCGGGGCGGTGACGCATAGCCATCATTCGGTGTTCGCGGATATGGAGGTGCTGGGGGAGAATTCGCACATCCAATCGATGCCGATGCGGCGGCGGCGCAATGCGCTGGTGGGGGCGGCGAAGCTGATCGAGGCGATTGATCGGGTGGGGCAGGCCTACGCGCCGGCGGGGTCTGCCAGCGCGGTGGTGGTGGAGTGCTGGCCGAACAACCGGATCAACATTCCGCACCGGGCGACGTTCAGCTACGGGATCATGCACCCGGATGCGGACGGGGCGGCGGCGATGCGGCGGGAGATCGAGGAGGCCGAGGCGCGGATCGCAGCGGAGACGGGGCTTGTGTTCAACACGCTGGTGAAGCGGCAGCGGGTGCCGGTGCAGTTCGACGAGGGGATGATCCGGCTTGCGGAAGAGGCGGCGGGGGCGCTGGGGTATTCCTGCGTGCGGATGCGCACGCGGCCGGGGCATGATGCGTTCAACATGACGCGGATCTGCCCTACGGAGCTGATCTTTGTGCCGTGCCGGGATGGGTGGAGCCATAGTGAGCGTGAGTGGTCGGAGCCGGAACACTGCACGGCGGGGGTGGAGGTGATGGCGAACGCGGTGTTGGCTCGGGCGAACAGGTAAGAGTCTTCTTTTTCTGAAGAAAAAGAAGCAAAAAGACTTTTGTAAATTGGGCCTCGATTATCTTGTCGAGGCCCAGTTCATGAAAGTTTTTTGGTTCTTTTTTTCAAAAAAGAACCTCTTTCTTACTTC
>JBIKOJ010000322.1:0-4073 GCA_044358135.1 Acetobacteraceae bacterium
CCCGCCAGGGACCTGAGGTCCCTGGACCCACATGACTTTCCGCCTTCGGCGGGAGGGGCCGTCTCGGCGCGCGACACAGACCGGGTCGGCCCCTCCCGCCGAAGGCGGAAAAAGGTCGCGGGGTCTGGGGCCTAAGGCCCCAGCGGGGTCGAGGGGCAGAGCCCCTCGCCTTACCTTTCCCCATCCCGCCGCACCTCGTGCTGGCCGGCTGCCTCGCGATGGGTGACGATGGTGGGGTAGCGACTCGGGGGTGTGGGATGGCGGTTCACCAGGTGGCAGCGACGCCGAAGACGGTGCGGTGGGGCGTGTTTGACGCCGCGATTCCGCCGGTGGTGACGGTTCAGTCCGGGGACACGGTGGTGTTGGAGTGTGTGTCGGGCGGGCCGGACGTGATGCCGCCGGCGGGCAGTGGGATGCGGGTGCCGCCGGCCTTGGCGGCCATTCATGCCTCGGACATTCCGCGCGCGGGCGGGCACATCATCACCGGGCCGGTGGCGGTGGCGGGCGCGATGCCGGGGGACATGCTGGAGGTTCGGATCGACCGGATCGAGCTGGGGAATGACTGGGGGTTCTGTGGGTTTCGGCCCCTGGCGGGCACGTTGCCTGAGGACTTCCATGAGCGATTCCTGACGCATATCCCGGTGGACCGGGCGGCGATGACCTGCCGCCTGCCGTATGGGGTGGAGCTGAAGCTGGCGCCGTTCTTTGGCGTGATGGGGGTGGCGCCGCCGCCGGGCTACGGCACGATTTCCACCATTCAGCCCCGGCAGCATGGCGGCAATCTGGACAACAAGGAGCTGACCCAGGGCAGCACGCTGTTCCTGCCGGTGCTGGCACCGGGGGCGCTGTTCTCGGCCGGGGACGGGCATGGCGTGCAGGGCGATGGCGAGGTGTGCATCAACGCGCTGGAGATCTGCCTGACCGGCACGTTCACCCTGGTGCTGCACAAGGCCGCCAGTGCGGAGCCGCTGCTACGCTATCCCCGCGCGGAGACGGCGACGCATTTCATCAGCATGGGGATGAACGAGGATCTGGACCAGGCGATGAAGACGGCGCTGCGGGAGATGATCGCCTTCATCTGCACGCGGACCAATCTGTCGCGCGAGCAGGCCTACCAGTTCTGCTCCCTGGCGGTGGATTTCCACGTGACCCAGACGGTCAACGGGGAGAAGGGCGTGCACGGTCTGCTGAAGAAGGGGCTGCTGTTCTAGCTGCGACTCGGCGCGGGGTAGGAGATAAGATCGAAATCGGACCGGGTCCATCGGCGGAATGCCAATTCTCCACAAGATGTTGGGGTCAGGCACCAGGTTGTCCACAGGATTCTGCGCTAGACCCCTGATTCCATCGTTGACCCCGGAGCCGATCAGGCTACCGTATGTTGTGTCGGTAGCGGCAAGGAGCCACGAGATGGAGTGGAATGAGGAAACGATCGCGCGGTTGCGCGCGCTCTGGGCCGAGGGCCTCTCCACCGCGGAGATTGGCCGGCGCATGGCCATTTCCAAGAACGCCGTGGTGGGCAAGGCGCACCGGCTGAACCTGCCGGCGCGGCCCTCGCCGATCCGGCGCGATGCTACGGGGGCCGCCCCGCGCCCGGCCACGCCACGCCGCGTGACGGGCCCGACCCTGCCGCCGCTGGCCGCCGCCAGCACGCCGGCGCCGCAGGTGGTCACGGCCCCGATTTCGCAGCCCCCTGCCCCGCCGGCCGCCGTGCCGCGGGTGGTGGCGTCGCGCCCGGCCAGCACCACCTTCCGCGCGATCCGGCCGCAGACCTGCTGCTGGCCGATCGGCGAGCCGGGGACCAAGAGCTTCCGGTTCTGCGATTCCGAGGCATCGACCGGCAAGCCCTACTGCCAGGAGCATGCCGCGCTGGCCTATGTGAAGGTGCGCGACCGGCGGGATGATGCGGCCGTCGCCTAGGCAAGCAAGCGGTTCTTTTTTGAAAAAAAGAACCAAAAAACTTTTGTTCGTTTGATGCGGAGAGGCTCGGTCTTTCCGCATCAAATGAATGAAGTCTTTTTGCTTCTTTTTCTTCAGAAAAAGAAGATTCTTGCTTTCAGTGAAACACCCGCCCCGCGTCGATCACAATCGTCTGCCCGGTCATCGTTTCCGTGCGGCACATCGTAACCACCATGTCCGCACAGTCGTCCTTGTCCGCGGCCTTCTTGAGCAGGGACGAGGAGGCGGAATTGGTGACCTGCTCCGGCCGCAGATTGGCCGTGGCGCGGGTGCCTTCCAGCAGGCCCGGGGCCACGCAGTTCACCAGCACCTCCGGCGCCAGCGCCACGGCCATGCAGCGCGTCAGGTGGATCAGCCCAGCCTTTGAGATGGCATAGGCGATGGAGGAGCCGCTGGGCGTCAGGCCGGCAACCGACGAGATGTTCACCATCCGCCCGCAGCCTTGCGCCTTCATGATCGGCGCCACCGCCTTGGTCAGCCGCATCGGGCCGGTCAGGTTCACCGCCATGATCTTGTCCCACAGCTCCATGCTCATGGCATCGAGGTCCGGGAACGGCACGGATTTGTTGAAGGCGGCATCGTTCACCAGGATGTCGATGCGGCCGAAATGCTTCTGCACCGCGGCCACCAGCCCCTCCACCTGGGCCTGGTCCGTGATGTCGCAGCCGAAGGCCGCGGCGTTCACCTGGTAGGTGGCGGCCAGTTCCTGCGCCACCGCCTCGCCCTGCTCGCGGCTTTGCGCGTACATCACCGCGATATGGGCGCCCTCCTTGGCCAGCGCGTGGCAGATGCGCTGCCCCAGCCCGCCATTGCCGCCAGTGACCAACGCCACCATGCCCCTGAGTTCCATCGCTTTCCTCCCTGTCGAACCAGGCCAGCTTATGCCACGCTGCCGGGATTGCCAGCGCAAGGACCGCACGCCATGCAGGAACCGCTCTCCGGCCCCGGCCGCTTCTTCCGGGGCAACCTGCACACCCATTCCACCCTGTCCGACGCGATCCGCTCGCCCGAAGACGTCTGCACGCTCTACCGTGACGGCGGCTACGACTTCATCTCGCTGACCGACCACTTCCTGCCGAAATACGGCTTCCCGATCGCGGACACGCGGGATTTCCGCACCAACCGCTTCACCACCATCCTGGGGGCCGAGGTGCATGCCCCCAGCACCGAACTGGGCGAGATGTGGCACATTCTCTCAGTTGGCCTGCCGCTGGATTTCGAGCCCACCACCGCCGCGGAAACCGGCCCCGAGCTGGCCGCGCGCTGCGTCGCCGCCGGGGCCTTCGTCGCCCTGCCCCACCCGGCCTGGAACGGCATGACGGTGGGCGACGCGGATGCCATCCCCTGCGCCCATGCCGTGGAGCTCTACAACCACACCAGCCACGTGGAGGAAGACCGCGGCGACGGCACCGTGATGCTCGATACCCTGCTGTCGAAAGGCCGCCGCATTTGGGGCTGCGCCACCGACGACGCCCACTTCAAGCGGAACGACTGGTTCGGCGGCTGGGTGATGGTGAAATCCGAAACCCTGGAGCCCGAAGCCCTGGTGGACGCCCTCAGGGCCGGGCGCTTCTATTCCTCCCAAGGCCCGGAAATCCACGCCCTGCAGGTCTCCTCCACCGAAGTGATCGTGGAATGCTCCCCCGCCTCCTCCATCATCGCCCTGGGCCGCGGCTCCGCCGGCGCGTTCAGCACCGCCCCCGGCCAACGCTCCGCCCGCCTGCCGCTGGACAAGTTCCGTAAAGGCGGCTGGCTGCGCGTGGTCGTGGTGGACGAAGCCGGCCGCCGGGCCTGGAGCAACCCGGTGTGGCTCGATGACTGAGTGAAGGGAAGGAAGGCCCGGGGCTCTGCCCCTGGACCCCGCTGGGGCCTTAGGCCCCAGACCCCTCGACCTATTCCGCCTTCGGCGGGAGGGGCCGTCTCGGCGCGCGACACAGACCGGGTCGGCCCCTCCCGCCGAAGGCGGAACTCATGTGGGTCCAGGGACCTCAGGTCCCTGGCGGGTCCAGGGCAGAGCCCTGGCCTTACTACCTTCCCACCCATCCTACCCGCGCCCTTCGCCGATCGGCGGGACGTCGTTGGTCATCCCGGCCAGCACTTCGGCGATGTGGCGGACG
>JBIKOJ010000323.1:0-4064 GCA_044358135.1 Acetobacteraceae bacterium
CTGCGCGGGATGTCGAAGGTTTGGTACAGGAAGGTGGTGACGAAGCCGGTGCGGCCGAACATGATGATCAGCGCCAGCCCGATGACGAAGGGCGGGGTGATGATGGGCAGCAGCGAGAGCAGGCGGATCGGGCCCTTCAGCGGCAGGCCGGTGCGCAGCGCCACCAGGGCGAAGGCCAGGCCCAGCAGGGTGGAGAGCAGGCCCACCACCACGGCCAGCGCCAGCGTGTTCCAGGCGGCGCCGCAATTGCCGGCGCCGGTGAGGCATTCCAGGCCCCAGATCGAGCGGTCGGTGAACTTGTCCCAGAACTCGGCGGGGGCGAAAGCGCCGTTGTTGTCGCGCACGGCGGAGATGAGCACTGTCATCACCGGCCAGAACACGAAGACCAGGATGGCGCCGAGGATGAGCAGGATGGCGCCGAGCACGAAGGCGTCGCCACGGCACCAGCCCTGGCGGGCGAGGCCGATGGCGGCGAGCTGGGTGGCGGCGATTGCGTAGAGCAGGGCGCCCCAGCCCATGGCGGGCTGGGTGGGCCCGCCGCCGAACAGGGTGCCGAGCCACTGCCAGGTCCAGCCGCGGTGGTTGATGGCGAAGCCTTGCAGGCACAGCCAGGCCAGCGCCAGGGCGGCGGTGGCGACCAGCAGGCGCGGGCGGTCGCGCCGGACGGCGAACTGGGCGAAGCCGGGCAGGACGAGCAGGGGCAGCAGCCACGGACGCTCGACCGTGAGGCCGAGGAGCGTCGGGAGATAGCCCGACGTGAGCGCCGCCCACAGCCCGTCGTGGCCGTACCAGGGTAGGGCCAGAACCGAGATGGCAAAGGCAATGGCCCAGAAGCGGGCGGCGAGCGGCATCACGTGTGGCCTGGTTCCCGCAGGGTCAGCGGGCTGCGCCCTTCACCTCGTTGGTCCAGCGGGCGAGCAGGCGGCGGCGCTCGGCCGACGAGCCGTATTTGCCGAAGTCGTAGTTGATCAGCTTGATGCTGCTGAGGTCGGGCGCTTCCTTCGGCACCGGCACGTCGCTGTTGGACGGCACCTGGAAGGAGCCGAATTCCGGCATGATCTGCTGGGCGGAAACGCCGAGCGCCCAATCGTAGAACTTGCGCGCATCCGCCGTGTTGCGGCCGCCCTTGATCAGGCTCATCGACCCGACCTCGTAGCCGGTGCCTTCGCAGGGGGAGACGGTGACCAGCGGGCGCTTGCCGGTGAGGGCGACCATGACGACGTCGTGCTGGAAGGCCACGCCGACCAGGGTTTCGCCCTTGCCGGCGGCCTGGGCCGGGGCGGCGCCGGACTTGGTGTAGTCGTTGATGTTGCGATGCAGCTTCTTGAGGTAGTCGAAGGCCTGCTCCTCGCCCCAGAGCTGCACCAGGGTGGCGAGCATGGTGTAGGCGGTGCCGGAGGAGTTCGGGTCCGCCATCTGGACCTCGCCCTTGTATTCCGGCTTCAGCAGGTCGGCCCAGCACGCGGGGGCGGCGAGCTTCTTGCGGCCCAGCTCCTCGGAGTTATAGCCGTAGCCGAGGGCGCCCATGTACACGCCGACAGTCTGGTGCTTGGCGAGTTCCGCCTGGCGCACCGCCCAATCGCGCAGCTTGGGCAACATGGGTGACTTGTATTCGGCCAGCAGGCCTTCCTCGGCGGCCTGCAAATGCGGGTCGCCGGTGCCGCCCCACCACACGTCGGCGCGGGGATTGTCCTTCTCGGCGCGGACGCGGGCATAGGTTTCGCCGGAGGACTGGCGGGTCATGTCGGCCTTGATGCCCGTCTCCTTGGTGAAGAGGGTGACGAGGCCGCGGCACATCTTTTCGTCGGCGCTGCAATACACGACGACATCGGCGCGGGCGGGCATGGCGGCGCTGGCGAGTAGTGCCGCGGCCGCGACGAGCATGGTCCTGGCGGAGCGCATGGCGGGATCTCCCTGGAGTGGCGTTTCTGGTGCCGGAATACGCGGTGTCGCGAGGGGCTGCAACAAAACTGTCATGAAGGAAGGAACCGGTTCTTCTTTGAAAAAAAGAACCAAAAAACTTTTATTCGTCCGCAGCGGCACCGCAGTTGATGGTGGTCGAGGCGGTGCCGCATCAAAGTGATAAAAGTCTTTTTGCTTCTTTTTCTTCAGAAAAAGAAGGCTTTTTCTTCAATCCCCCAACCGTTGCGTGGTCCGGGCGGCATCGCTGGCAGCACGTGCCTCACGCACCTCAGCGCGGGTGGAGACTTCGGGCACGCCGACATCCCACCAGTGGCCGCCTTCGGCGGTGCTGCCGGCGGGGTCGGTTTTCAGCACGATCACTGTGGTGCGGTCGGCGGCGCGGGCGGTGGCGATGGCGGCCTCTAGCGCGGTGGTGCCGGTGACGGTGAGGGCGATGGCGCCGAGCCCGGCGGCCTGGGCGGCGAAATCGAAGGCGGGCAGCGTGTCGTGCCGGGCGGTGGCGAGCAGGTTGTTGAAGCTTTCGCCGCCGCTGCCGCGCTGGAGGCGGTCGATGCAGCCGAAGCCGCCATTGTCCAGCAGCACCACGATGAGCTTGGTGCCAAGCATGACCGAGGTGGCGAGTTCCGAGTTCATCATCAGCCAGGAGCCGTCGCCGAGGAGAACCACCACTTCGCGGTCCGGCAGCGCCATCTTGACGCCGACGGCGCCCGCGATCTCGTAGCCCATGCAGGAATAGCCGTATTCCAGGTGGTAGGTGCCGGGGCCGGTGGCGTTCCAGAGCTTGTGCAGTTCCCCGGGCAGTCCGCCGGCGGCGGCGACCACCACGGCGGATTCGGGCACGGCGCGACGGACGGCGCCGAGCACCTGGGCGTCGGTGGGCAGGGCGGCGTTGTTCGGGCCGGTGGCGCGGGCGGCGGCCTGGTGCCAGGGGGTGAGGCCGGCCTGGCAGCGCGCGAGCC
Organism: Acetobacteraceae bacterium; assembly: GCA_044358135.1. Lineage (GTDB taxonomy): Bacteria > Pseudomonadota > Alphaproteobacteria > Acetobacterales > Acetobacteraceae > CAMDGX01. The sequence continues at coordinate 2,883 of JBIKOJ010000323.1, forward strand.
AGTCGGCCGGGGCGCGGTGGGTGGCGAGCGCGGTGGACAGCGCCTGCAGGCCGAGATCGGCATCGGCCACCAGCGGGGCGGACAGGCGCTTGCCGGCATCGAAGGCCTGCACGTTCAGCGCCACCACGCGGCGGTTGGGGTTGCGGTAGAGTGCCCAGCTGCCGGTGGCGAAATCGCCCAGGCGGGTGCCGACCGCGAGAATGAGATCGGCCTGTGCGGCGGCTTCGTTGGCGGCAGAGGTGCCGGAGACGCCGATGGCGCCGAGATTCATGGGGTGGTCGTGCGGCAGGGCGCTCTTGCCGGCCTGGGTTTCCGTGACGGGGATGCCGTGGTCCTCGGCGAAGCGGGCGAGGGTTTCGGTGGCACCGGCATAGTGCACGCCGCCGCCGGCGATGATCAGCGGGGCCTTCGCGTCGCGCAGCAGGGCCACGGCATCGGCGAGTTCGGCGGCATCCGGCGGCGGGCGGCGGATGCGCCAGGTGCGTGGGGCGAAGAAGCTTTCCGGGTAGTCGAAGGCCTCCGCCTGGGTGTCCTGGCACAGGGCCAGGGTGACGGGGCCGCATTGCGCGGGGTCGGTCAGGACGGCCATGGCGCGGGGCAGGGCGGTGAGGATCTGCTCCGGGCGGGCGATGCGGTCGAAGAAGCGGGAGACGGGGCGGAAGCAATCATTGGCGGAGACCGTCGCGTCCTCGAAATCCTCCACCTGCTGCAGAACGGGATCGGGGCGGCGGCCCGCGAAGACGTCGCCGGGCAGGAACAGCACGGGCAGGCGGTTGACGTGGGCGACGGCGGCGGCGGTGACCATGTTGGTGGCGCCGGGGCCGATGGAGGAGGTGACGGCCATCATGCGGCGGCGGCGCATCGCCTTGGCGTAGGCGATGGCGGCCAGCGCCATGCCCTGCTCGTTGTGGCCGCGGTACGTGGGCAGCGCGTTACCGATGCCGTGCAGCGCTTCGCCCATGGCAGCAACGTTGCCGTGGCCGAAAATGGCCCAGGCGCCGGCGAAGATCGGCACCTCCATCCCATCCACGACGGTGCGCTGGGCGGCCAGGAAACGCACCAGCGCCTGGGCGCAGGTGAGGCGGATGGTGGGCATGGCGACCTCCTCAGCTTTGGGCGCCATTGTCCATCCGGCGGCGACGCGAGACAATCGGGGGGACGGAGGACCTGCATGATCGACAT
>JBIKOJ010000324.1:0-4061 GCA_044358135.1 Acetobacteraceae bacterium
TTGCGCTGGATCGGGTTGTCGGGCCGGTGCGCCTTCTCGGGATGGCGCGCGATGCGGTGGTCGATGACGACGCGGGTGGTGGTCATGGGGCTAGAAGTGGATGGCCTTCCCGTAGGCGTCAAGCACGGCCTCGTGCATGGCCTCGCTGATGGTAGGGTGCGGGAAGACGGTGTGCATCAGCTCCGCCTCCGTGGTCTCCAGCGTGCGGCCGATGGTGTAGCCCTGGATCATCTCCGTCACTTCCGCGCCGACCATGTGGGCGCCGAGCAGCTCGCCGGTTTTGGCATCGAAGATGGTCTTCACCAGGCCCTCGGGCTCGCCGAGCGCGATGGCCTTGCCGTTGCCGATGAAGGGGAATTTTCCGACCTTGATCTCGCGGCCCGCGGCCTTCGCGGCGGCTTCGGTCATGCCGACGCTGGCGACCTGCGGGTAGCAATAGGTGCAGCCGGGGATGTTGCCGGTGTTCATGGGGTGAACGCCCGGCACGCCGGCGATCTTTTCCACGCAGACCACGCCCTCATGCATCGCCTTGTGGGCGAGCCAGGGGGCGCCGGCGAGGTCGCCGATGGCATAGACGCCAGGCTCGCCAGTGCGGCACCACTCGTCGATCACCACGTGGGTGCGGTCCACCTTCACGCCGGTGCCTTCAAGGCCGATGTTCTCGACGTTCCCCACGATGCCGACGGCGGAGATGACGCGGTCCACCGTGATGTCCTGGCTCTTGCCGGCCTGCTCCACCGTGACGGTAACGCTGTCTGCGCCCTTCTTCACGCCCTTCACGGCGGCGCCGGTGAGGATCTTCATGCCCTGCTTCTCGAAGGATTTGCGGGCGAAGGCGGAGATCTCGGCATCCTCCACCGGCAGCACGCGGTCCATCACCTCCACCACCGTCACCTCGGCGCCCATGGTGCGGTAGAAGCTGGCGAATTCGATGCCGATGGCGCCGGAGCCGATCACCAGCAAGGATTTCGGCATGGCGGGGGGCACCATCGCCTCGCGGTAGGTCCAGATCAGCTTGCCGTCGGCCTCGATGCCCGGCAGGGCGCGGGCGCGGGCGCCGGTGGCCAGGATGATGTGCGGGGCCTTGAGCGTGGCGGTGGGCTTGCCCTCGGCTTCCACGGCGACGGTGTGCTTGCCGGCCAGCTTCCCGTTGCCCATCACCACGGTGATCTTGTGCTTGCGCATCAGGTGGCCGACGCCGCCGGAAAGCTGCTTGGCGACGGCGCGGGAGCGCGCCACCACGGCGGCGAGGTCGAAGCGGATATTGTCCGCCGCCAGGCCGTAGGCCTTGAGGTTGTGCAGCGTGTGATAGATCTCGCTGGTGCGCAGCAGCGCCTTGGTGGGGATGCAGCCCCAGTTGAGGCAGATGCCGCCGAGGTTCTCGCGCTCCACCACCGCGGTTTTCATGCCGAGCTGGGCGGCGCGGATGGCCGCCACGTAGCCGCCCGGGCCGCCGCCGAGCACGATCAGGTCGAATTGCTGGTCGGCCATGGTGGGTCCTTTCGGGATCAGCCGGACGCGCCCCAGGGGCGGGATGCGGCGGCAGGAAGGGGAGCGGTCAGAAGGTCAGCTGCAACAGGGCATGTGCGAGCCGGCGCACCAGCGCGGCGATCGCGAAGGCCAGGCCAGTGCCGAGCAGGATCAGGATGCCCACCCATTCCCATGCCTGGATCAGGATCAGCCGGAAGAACAGCTTTGCGCTGACGCCGAAGATCGCGCCCCAGATGGCCCAGGTGACAGGAACGCTGATGCTGAGCAGCACGCGCGTGCCCGCCTTGATCTCGAAGGGGCCGGAAGTTGCTTCCAGCCAGGTACCGATGCCGAAGCCGATCAGGGCGCACAGCGCGGTGCGCAGGGGCAGGTTGTCCAGAACCCGGCCGGCCAGCAGTTCCAGAGTGTCCCTGGCATGCCACCAGGAGGACATGGCGCCAGGCTGCGGCGTGCGCAGCCGCTGCATGAAGGGGGAGACGATCGCGGCGCGCTGCCCGGGCGTGCGTTCCGGCCGCCGCGTCTCGCGCAGGGCAAGGACGCTCTCCGGCCAAGGCGGTACCTGGGGAGGGCGCCGGTCCCACGGATTGGACCTGGGCCCGCCATGCGGCGGCTCGGGCATGGCGGTGCTCCTGCCGTGGGTCCTGTCCGCTCCTGTTGGCACCGGCCATGGCGACCGCGCCCCTACCGCCCCGCGACGCGCGCCAGGGTCTCGCCCTGCAGGCGCTGCACCGTCCAGTCTTCCATGCCGACGGCGCCGAGCGAGCGGTAGAAGGCGATGGAGGGCGCGTTCCAGTCCAGCACGGACCACTCCATGCGCGCGCAGCCCTGGTCGAGCGCGCGGCTGGCCAGCACCTTGAAGATCGCCTTGCCAATGCCGCGGCCGCGATAGGCGGGGTCGACGAAGATGTCTTCCAGGTACAGCCCGGGCTGGGCCATGAAGGTGGAGAAGTTGAAGTAGTAGAGCGCCAGCCCGATCGGCTTGCCCGCATCCTCCACCAGCATGGCGAAGACGCGCGGCGGGGTGCCGAACAGGGCGCGGGCGAACATCTCCGGCGTGCCGGTCGCCAGGTGTTCCATCTTTTCGTAGATGGCGAGCTGGCGGACGAAATGCTCGACCAGCCCCTCGTCGCCGGGAACGGCGTCGCGCAGGGTGACGCCGGCGGGCAGGTCGCTCACAGCAGCAGCCCCAACGGATCCTCGCAGAGGCGCTTGAACTCACGCAGCCAGGTCGCGCCGAGCGCGCCATCCACCACGCGGTGATCGCAGGACAGCGTACAGGTCATCACGCGCGCCACGGCCAGCTCGCCGTTCTTGACCACCGGCTTAGGGGCTGCGGCGCCCACGGCGAGGATGGCGGCCTGGGGCGGGTTGATGATGGCGCTGAAGTGCGACACGCCGAACATGCCCATGTTGGAGATGGAGAAGCCGCCGCCCTGGAATTCCTCCGGCTTCAGCTTGCCGGCCTTGGCGCGGCCGGCGAGGTCGCGCATCTCGGCGCTGATGGTCTGCAGGCCCTTCTGGTCGGCACGGCGGATGATCGGCGTGATCAGGCCATCGGGGATGGCGACGGCCACCGAGATGTCCACGTCGTCGAACAGCACGGTGGCATCGTCGGTCCAGGCCGCATTCACCGCCGGCACGCGGCGCAGGGTGCGGGCGGCGGCCTTGATGACCAGGTCGTTCAGCGTGATCACATACCGGCCTTCGCCCTCCTTCGGGCTGCGGGCGTTGAGGTCCTCACCGAGCTTCCACAGCGCATCCACCTCGATATCCATCGAGACGTAGAAATGCGGGATGGTGGACTTCGCCTCGGCCAGGCGGCGGGCGATGACGCGGCGCATGGAGGAATGCGGCACCAGCTTGTGCGGCGCGGTGATGACGGGGGCCGGGCCGCGCGGGGCGGGGGCCGGTGCAGGCGCGGCGGCGGCTGGCGCGGGGGCCGGGGCCGCGGCAGCGGGGGCGCCCTTCGCGGCGGCTTCCACGTCGACGCGCACGATGCGCCCGCCGGGGCCGGATCCGGCGAGCTTGGACAGGTCCAGGCCAGCCTGCTGCGCCATGCGGCGGGCGAGTGGCGAGGCGATCACACGTTCACCACTGGCGGCCGCCGGTGCGGGCGCGGCAGGAGCTGCTGGAGCCGAAGCCGGCGCGGGGGTGGGTGCCGCGGCGGCGGGGGCCGGTGCGGCCACGGGTGCGGCGGAGACGGATTCGCCGGGCTCCACCAGGATGGCGATGGGCTGGTTCACCTTCACGCCCTCGGTGCCGTCGGCCACCAGCAGCTTGCCCAGCACGCCCTCGTCCACCGCCTCCACTTCCATCGTGGCCTTGTCGGTCTCGATCTCGGCGATCACGTCGCCGGCCTTCACCGTGTCGCCTTCCTTCTTGAGCCAGCGCGCCAGCGTGCCCTCGGTCATCGTTGGGCTCAGGGCGGGCATCAGGATATTGGTGGCCATGTCGCTTCCCCTGTGTCGGGTCGTTTTCTTGCCGGCAGGCGCGTCAGACGATCTTCTTCACCGCGTCCACAACCCACTCGGGCTGCGGCAAGGCGAGCTTTTCCAGATTGGCGGCGTAGG
>JBIKOJ010000009.1:0-45138 GCA_044358135.1 Acetobacteraceae bacterium
ACGGCGAACCGCTCCGCGCCCAGGATGCCGTCGCCTCCATCCAGGCCTGGATCCGCACCGGCGACGCCTTCGCCCGCAAGATCGCCTCGGTCACCGACAGCCTCGAAGCCACCTCCGACCGCGAACTCCAGTTCCGCCTGAAGAAGCCCTTCCCCCTCCTCGCCCACGGCCTGGCCAAGCCCGCCAGCGTCATCCCCTGCATCATGCCCGCCCGCATCGCCGAGATCGCCGGCAGCGGCAAGCCGATCGACGTCGTCGGCACCGGCCCCTACCGCTACCTCCCCGCCGAACGCCTCGCCGGCGCCCGCCTCGCCTACACCCGCTACGACACCTACCGCACCCGCCAGGAAGCCCCGAGCTACATGGCCGGCGCCCGCATCGCCCATTTCGGCCGCGTCGAGTGGCACATCATCCCCGATTCCTCCACCGCCGCCGCCAGCCTGCAGAAGGGCGAGATCGACTGGATGCACGACCTCCCGCCCGACCTCGCCCCCCTGCTCCGCCGCGACCCCAAGGTGCGCGTGCAGGTGCAGGACTTCATCGGCGGCGAGCTCTACCTGCGTATGAACGGCCTGCACCCGCCGTTCAACAACCCCGCCATCCGCCGCGCCGTGCTGGCCGGCATCGACCAGTCGAATTTCATGCAGGCCGCCTTCGGCGACGACAAGTCCCTCTGGCGCACCCCCGTCGGCGTCTGGAGCCTCGGCAAGCCGATGAGCACCGATGCCGGCACCGAAGCCATGGCCGGCGACCTCGCCCGCGCCCGCCGCCTCCTCGCCGAAGCGGGCTACCGCGGCGAAAAGGTCGTCGTCCTGCACGCCGGCGACTACCCCATGGTCTCCGCCGTCGGCCTCGTCGGCGCCGACCTCCTGCGCCGCATGGGCTTCGATGTCGATGTGGTCACCCTCGAGTACCCCGCCGCCAACCAACGCCGCAACAGCCGCAACCCGCCCACCCAGGGCGGCTGGAACGTCTTCTTCGGCCCCTTCAACGGCTACAACCGCTACGACCCCGCCGCCCATGTCGGCATCAACCCCGCCTTCTCCGGCTGGATCCCGCTCGACGAGATCCAGACCCTGCGCGACCGCTGGTTCGACGAACCCAACCTCGAACAACGCCAGGCCATCGCCCGCGACATCCAGATGCTGGTCTGGCGCGACGTGCCCTACATCCCGCTGGGCAACTACTCCCCCCTCACCGCCTTCCGCAGTGAACTCTCAGGAGTCCTCAAGGGCGGTGCCACGTTCTTCAATGTAAAACGAGGGTAGGATTCTTCTCTTTGTGAACAAAAAGAAGCAAAAAAACTTCATTCGTTTGCGCCCCGTACCACCGAGGCCAGCAAACGAATGAAAGTTTTTTGGTTCTTTTTTTCGAAAAAGAACCGCTTCCTTCCTAGAAATCCAAATCCGCATAATGCTCCGGCGGCGTCATCCCCGGCACCCGGTCCGCCAGCAGCGCCCTGAAGCTCGGCCGGGACTTCATCCGCGCATACCATTCCCGCGCCGCCGGGCTGCGCTGCCAGTCCACATCCCCGGTGAAATCCAGCACCGACAGATGCGCCGCCGCGCAGAAATCGGCCAGCGAGATCGTCGCCCCCGCCAGGTATTTCCGGTGTTCCGCCAGCCAGCCCAGGTAATCCAGATGCGGCTTGATGTTCGCATACCCCGCCCGCAGCCGCGCCGCATCCGGCTGCCCCTCGTTGGACATCCGCTTGAGGTATTTCTCCCCCGTCAGGTTGCGCGTCACCTCGGTGTCGAACTTCTCGTCGAACCACGCCAGCAGCCGCCGAACCTCCACCCGCTCCGCCAGCGTCGTCCCCATCAGCGGCGTATCCGGATACGCCTCCTCCAGATACTCGCAGATCACCCCGGAATGCGGGATCGCCAGCCCGTTATCCTCCAGCAGCGTCGGCACCGTCCCGGCCGGGTTCAGCCCCAGGTACTCGTCGCGCGGCTCCCACACCTTCTCCAGCCGCAGCTCGAACGGAAGCTTCTTCTCGGCCAGCACAAGCCGCACCTTGCGGCACGAGGCAGACAGGGGAAGGTGATACAGGTAGCGCATGCGCCAGCTTATCGCACCCCGCCCGAAGCCATGCCAAGGCACCGCGAGGTGGCGGACCACCACCCAACCCGGCTAAGCTCCCGCCGAAGCGGCGCCACCAGAGCGCCCCGACCTGGGAGAGACCCACCATGAAGCGCCGCCACTTCCTGGCCACCGCCGCCGCCACCCTCGCGCCGGCCACCACAAGCGCCCAGGCGCCCGCTGTCGGCGGCCGCGCCAAGACCATCATCCACGTCCCCCAGGCCAACATGGCCAGCCTCGATCCGGTCTGGACCACCGCCGTCGTCACCCGCAACCACGCCCACCTGCTCTGGGAAACCCTCTACGGGCGCGACGAAACGCTCGACCCCAAGCCCCAGATGCTCGAAGGCCACGAAGTCTCCGCCGACGGCCTCACCTGGACCATGAAACTCCGCGAAGGCCTGCGCTTCCACGACGGCGAACCCGTCCTCGCCCGCGACTGCACCGCCTCCATCAAGCGCTGGATGAAGCGCGACCCCATCGGCCAAACCATCGATGGCCGCATGAACGAACTGCTCGCCACAGACGACCGCACCATCGTCTTCCGCCTGAAAAAGCCCTTCTCCGCCCTGCCCTACGCCCTGGCCCGCACCCAGCCCTCCCCCGTCATCATGCCGGAGCGCCTGGCCAACACCGATCCCTTCAAGCAGGTCCCGGAAATCATCGGCTCCGGCCCCTTCCGCTGGGTCGCAGACGAATACGTCGCCGGCAACCGCGCCGTGTACGCGAAGAACGAGCGCTACAACCCCCGCCCCGAACCCGCCTCCTTCTGCGCCGGCGGCTACCGCGTCCATGTCGACCGCGTCGAATGGCGCTTCATCCCCGATGCCGCCACCGCCGCCAACGCCCTGATCGCCGGCGAGGTCGATTGGGTAGACGCCCCCCTGCCCGATCTCCTCCCCCGCCTGCGCCGCGAACCCGGCGTGCGCATCGAACCGATCGACACCTACGGCACCTTCGGCGCCATCCGCTTCAACCAGCTCCACGGCCCCACCGCCAACCCCGCCATCCGCCGCGCCATGCTCCACGCCGTGGACATGGTGGAGGTCATGACCGCCGTGATGGGCGACGACAAAACCCTCTTCAAGGCCCCGGTCGGCTACTTCCTGCCCGGCACCCCCAGCGCCAACGACGCCGGGCTCGAAGCCGTCACCAAACGCCGCAGCGAAGCCGAGCTGCGCGCCGCCCTGCGCGACGCCGGCTACAACGGCGAACGCATCGTCTACCTGCACCCCACCGACCAGACCTTCTACGACGCCATGAGCCATGTCTGCGTCGCCGCCTGGAAGAAGATCGGCCTCAACATCGATGCCGTGCACACCGATTGGGGCACCGTCGTCCAACGCCGCACCAACCGCGAAACCATCGACAAGGGCGGCTGGTCCGCCTTCCCCGCCGGCTTCCCCGCCGCCGAATACCGCGACCCCATCTTCGCCACCAACCTGCGCGGCAACGGCGCCGGCGCCTGGTTCGGCTGGCCCAACGACCCCACCGTGGAACAGATGCGCGACCGCTGGATGGACAGCACCGACGCGGCCGAACAAAAGCGCCTCGACCGCGAAATCCAGGCCCGCAGCTTCGAAACCGTCCCCTTCATGCCCCTGGGCCAGTACATGCCCCCCTCGGGCACGCGCCGGAATCTCACCGGCATCCTCAAGGGCGCCGTCCCGGTCTTCTGGAACGTCCAAAAGGCCTAGCCCCACCATTCCCACCGCTTCCCTCCCCCCGTTCTTCACGGGGGTGTACAGACCGGAGACAAGGGTTACAGGCGTTCGGAGACATGGGTGACACTTGAAGCCATAGGATCGATGCGAGGAGCAGCGTCGTGCCGTGGCAGGAAGTGTCAGTGATGGAGAGCCGTTCTGAATTCGTGCGCTTGGCTGCGGAGCCGGGGCTGAGCTTCTCTCAGCTCTGTCTGCGCTTCGGGATCAGTCGCAAGACAGGCTACAAGTGGCTTGCGCGAGCTCAGGGCGGGGAGCCGCTGTTGGATCGCTCGCGTCGGCCGCATGCCAGCCCGCGGCGCACACCGGATCAGGTAGAGGCGGCGGTCCTGGCGTTGCGAGAGCGCCATCCGAGTTGGGGCGGTCGCAAGCTGCATCGGCGCCTGGCCGACCTGGGCAGCACCGCACCGGCGGCGTCCACGATTACAGCGATCCTCACCCGGCACGGCCGCATTGACCCGGCCGAGGCGGCCCGCCACCGCGCCTTCCAGCGCTTCGAGCATCCGCATCCGAACGCGCTGTGGCAGATGGACTTCAAGGGTCATTTCCCGATGGGCGGCGCGCGCTGCCACCCGCTGACCGTGCTCGACGACCACAGCCGCTACGCGCTGTGCCTGTCGGCCTGCGCGCTGGAGACAACCGCCACAGTGCGGGAGCACCTGATCTGGACCTTCCGGCGCTACGGCCTGCCGGATCGGGTCAACATGGACAACGGGGCACCCTGGGGGGCGCCCTCAACGGGCGAGCAACGCCCACTGACCTCTCTGACGGTGTGGCTGCGGCGCCTGGGGGTGCGCTGCAGCCATAGCCGGCCCTACCACCCGCAGACCAACGGCAAGGACGAGCGCTTCCACCGCACCCTGAAGCGCGACGTGCTGCATGGCCAAGCCTATGCCGACCTGCCGGCGTGTCAGCGCGCCTTCGACCGGTTCCGCGAGGTCTACAACGCGCAACGCCCACATGAGGCGCTGGGCCTTGAGGTTCCGGCCGCACGGTATCGCCCGAGTGAGCGGAGCTACCCAGAAACCCTACCGGCGGTGGAATACGACGACCGCGATGAGGTGCGCCGCGTGCAATCCAACGGCTGGGTCCATTTCCGCGGCTATGAGGTGCGCGTCCCCAAAGCCCTGGCCGGCCATCCCGTTGCCCTCCGCCTAACCGAAACCGACGGCGTTTGGGCTGTCATCTTCATCGCCGAACAGGTCGCTACCATCGATCTGCGAGGCCGATCGAAGGCATGGAAACCTGTCACCCATGTCTCCGAACACCTGTAACCCTTGTCTCCGGTCTGTACACCCCCTGCTTCGCAAAGGGGAGAGAAGGAAGTAAGAAAGTAAGCAAGAAAGTGGCCACAGAGACACAGAGGCACGGAGGAGCAAGGCAAGGGAGGAGAAAGCAAGGAAGATGGCGGAACCGCTTCGCGTTCCGCCCTACTTCGGGTGGGAGGGATGATTTTCTTCTCCCTTGGCTTGCTTCTTTGTGTCTTTGTGGCCGCTTGCTGGTTTGCTCTCCACGCGGTGGCGGGCTTGAGCCTGCTCTACTGTGGACAAGGGGGAGGGAGATGGCGGAACCGCTTCGTGTTCCGCCCTGCTCCGGGTGGTGGAGTGCGTTGTTTGGAAGTCTTTTTGCTTCTTTTTCTTCAGAAAAAGAAGGCCTTGCTGGCTTACGGGGTGCGGTCGCGCAGGACGCGTTGGAGGTCGTCGTCGATGGCGGCGAAGTCTGGGTTGTAGGTTTCGCGGGCGACGTCGCGCCAGTCGGCGAGGTCGATGACGCGGGCGGGGTTGTCGCGCAGGAGTTCGCGCTTGATGAAGGGGAAGCGGATTTCCATCAGCTGGCGCCAGAGTTCGGCGGTGGGGTTCATCGGCACGCGGTGCGAGGCCGAGAACAGGATGTGGGTGAGGTGGGTCTTGCGGTTGATGACGAAGGGGTCGGTGTCCTTCGGTTCGTCGGGGTCGCGGCGGACCAGGGCCGAGGGATCGATGCGGGCGATGAGGTCCTTGTAGGGGACGACGGCGGCGCAGCGCAGGCCGTATTTCAGCATCATCCGCGTCATCCCGACTTCGTAGTGCAGGATGACCCAGAGCTTGTTGCGCACCGGGCGGACGGATTTCCAGAAGATGTTCCAGGCCTTGCTGCCCAGGGCGGCGGGGCCGACGGCGATGAAGTAGGACTGCAGGTGGTAGCGGTTCTGGTAGCTTTCGGTGGCACCCCAGACATCGGCGCGGGTGAAGTCGATGCCTTCCAGCAGCGGCGCCATGTCGCAGAGCGGGCCGTAGACGCTGTCGTTCAGCACCAGCAGCAGGTCGGTGTTGTCGGGCTTGGCATCGACGAAGGCCAGGCCGTCGCGCATGGCGCCGAAATCGTAGCCGATGTTGCGGCGGACCAGGATGGCGGCGCAGAGCGGCTCCAGCACGGCGCGGGCGGGTTTGGTGAGCTTGCCGGAGTTGGAGACGAAGACGGTATCGAAGCCCTGGGCGTGCAGGGCCTGGAGGTAGGGCAGCAGGTAGGGCTGGACCTCGCCGGCGGCATCGTAGTGGACGAAGACCACGATCTTGCGGCCGAGGGGGTGGCCGTTGGTCCAGGTCTGGATGACCTGGTTGGGACGGCGCAGGAAGCTGCGGAAATAGGAGAGGTAGGCGTGGGCGAGGAAGTAGCGGAAGCGCCAGCGGCGCCAGAACGCCTGGATGACGTTCAGGATGCTTCGGATGAATTCCATCGCTGTGCCGTGATCCGCTGAAGTTGGGGTTCCACCACGCGATCGGATGGCGGCGGACCGTCAGCGGTATAGTGGCACACGGGGGTTAGGCCAATCCTGCGGGGGGCCGCGCAGGGCGGGTTTCTTTACAATTGGTCTTCCGCGGCGTGGGCGCGCAGGTCTTCCAGCCGGCACCAGGCCAGGGCGCCGTGTTCGGTGGCCTGGAGCACGACGCCGGGGGCGTGGCCGGCCTGCAGCGCCTGTTGCCAGCGCGGGGCGCAGAGGCACCAGCGGTCGCCGGGCTTGAGGCCGGGGAAGCCGAATTGCGGCATGGGGGTGGAGAGGTCGTTGCCGGCGGCGCGGCTGTAGGCGAGGAAGCCCGCCGTCATGACCGCGCAGACGGTGTGGCTGCCGTGGTCTTCGGCGCAGGTGCGGCAGGTGCCGTCGCGGAAGAAGCCGGTGACGGGGCCGTAGGAGCAGGCGGCGAGCGGGCCGCCGAGGACGTTGCGGGCGGGGCGGCCGCCATTGCCGCCGCCGCCGGTGGCATCGAGGGGCATGGTTCAGGCCTGGGTGCGGTATTTCACCACGCAGCCATAGGGGCGGGTGACCGGGGTGGCGATGGGCTGGTTGGCGGCCAGGGCGGTGAGGGCATCGCGCACATAGGGGGTGGCGCGGGGGATGTCTTCCGGCCGGGCGGAGGGGATGCTGTCGGCGCCGCCCATGTAGGCGAGCTTGCCGGTGGCATCGACGATGAACATGTGCGGGGTGACCATGGCGCCGTAGAGCCGGGCGAGCTTCTGGTCCGGGTCCAGCAGGACATGGGCGGGGGCGGCGTTGCGGGTGAGGGTGAGCTCGTTGGCCTGGGGGCCCTCGGCGAAGCCCTGTTCGCCGGGGGGCGAGGAGATGACGGAGAGCCAGATGGCGCCCATGGCGGCGGCCTGGCGCTGGAGGTCCTGCATGGCGCCGCTGCCGTACCACTTGCGGACATAGGGGCAGCCGTCGTTGGTCCATTCGAGGACGACCGGCGAGCCTGCGAACTGGGCCAGGGTGATGGCGGCGCCGTTGCTGTCGGTGCCGGTGAAGGTGGGGGCCGGGGTGCCGATGGCGGGGGCGGCCTGGGCCAGCGTGGGCAGGGCGAGGGCTGCAGGCAGGGCGAGGAGGTGGCGGCGGCGGAGCGTCACGGTTGGTCTCCCTGTTGGGTGCGGGCGAGTTCCTGGAGCAGGCGGGCTTCGGTGAGGATCTGGGGCAGGATGACGGGGGCGGCGGCCTTGCCGGGGTAGAGGACGTAGAGGGGCACGCCGTCTCGGCCGAGGGCGCGGAGGTATTCGGTGATCGCCGGGTCGCGGCGGGTCCAGTCGCCCTTGAGATAGGTGATGTTTCCGGCGGCGAAAGCCTGGCGGATGGCGGGCTGGGCGAGGGCGACCTGTTCGTTGACGATGCAGGTGACGCACCAGGCGGCGGTCATGTTGACGAAGACGGGGGTGCCGGCGGCGCGGAGTTCGGCGAGGCGGCGGGGGGTGAAGGGTTCCGACGCGTCGGGCGCGGGTTGGTTGGAGGGGGCTGCGGCGGTGGCGGCGGGGGTGGTGGCCAGGGTGGTGAGGACGGCGATGGCGCCGAGGCCGGCGAGGAGGGCGGAGGCGGTGGCGAGACGGCGCCAGCTGCCGGCGCGGCTTTGGGACAGGCCGACGGCCCAGAGGGCGAAGGCGACGAGGAGCATGCCGCTGGCGGTGGTGAGCACGCCGGTGGGGCCGGCCTGGAGGCTGACGACCCAGAGCAGCCAGACGGCGGCGGCATACATCGGGAAGGCGAGCGCCTGGCGCAGGATGTCCATCCAGGCGCCGGGGCGGGGGAGCAGGCGGGCGAAGCCGGGGATGGCGGCGAAGAGCACGTAGGGCAGCGCGAAGCCCGCGCCCATGGCGAGGAAGCCGAGCAGGGTGACGGCGAGCGGGGCGGCGAGGGCGCCGGCGATGGCGGCCCCCATGAAGGGGGCGGTGCAGGGGGTGGCGACGAGGACGGCGAGCAGGCCGGTGAGGAAGCTGCCGAGCAGGCCGCCGCGCTGCGTGGAGGTTGCGCCGATGGTGGCGACCCTGCCGCCGCCGATGGCGTAGAGGCCGGACATGTTGAGGCCGATGGCGAGCAGCAGCCAGGCGGTGGCGGCGACGAAGACCGGGGACTGGAACTGGAAGCCCCAGCCGACCACGCTGCCGGCGGCGCGCATGGCCACCAGCGTGCCGGCGAGCGCCAGGAAGGTGGCCAGCACGCCCGCGGCATAGGCGCCGGCCTGGGCCAGCGCGGCGCCGCGCGACTTGCCGGCGAGGGTGGCCAGGCCAATCGCCTTCATGGCCAGCACCGGGAAGACGCAGGGCATCAGGTTCAGGATCATGCCGGCGGCGAGCGCGAAGGCGACGAGTTGCCAGAGCGGCAGGGTGGCGGCGGGGATGGCGGTGGGGCCGGGCGTGGCGGCGAGTTCCATCGCGGTGGTGCGGCCGGTGTGGTCGGTGACGACGACGATGCCGGCGAGGCCGGCCTGGTGGCGGAATTCGGTGCCTGGGCGGAGTGCCAGGGTGAAGCCGCCTTCGGCGGTGGACAGCGGCTGCGGGGCGCTGTGCTCGATCTGGCCCCAGGCGTAGGGGGCGAACCAGGCCTCACGGACCTGGGTGGCGTCCAGCCCCGGGAGGCGGAGGGAGAGGGTGCCCTCGGGGGAAATCTCGGCCTGCCACGGGGTGCTGGTGGTGGCGGTGTGGGGGGTGTTGGCGTCCGCCGTGGCGAAGAGGGGGGCCTGGGCGGAGGGTGTGGGCGTTCCGTGCGGGAGGGTGAGGGTGAAGTCGGCTTCCTCGGGGACGCAGATGCGCTCGCAGACCAGCCAGGAGGCGTGGAGCTGGAGGGTGAGGGGCTCGCCAAGGGACAAGGGGGGGAGGGTGGCCGGGAGCGTGAGGGTGACGGGGAGGAGGATTTCGCCTTCGTAGCCGTAGCTCATCACCGGGCCGGTGGCGTGGCGGGCGGGGGTGGGCCAGGCGATGGGGCCGGCGGTGGCGCCCTCGGGGAGCTGGAAATCGAGCTCGGCGGGGGCGCCGGCGTCGCCGGGGTTGCGCCAGTAGGTGTACCAGCCCGGGGCCATGCGCAGGCGCAGGCCAATGCGCAGCGCCTGGCCGGGCTGGAAGGCATCGGATTCCGAGACGAGGCTGACCTGGGCGCGCGGGCTGGTGGCGACGTTGCTTTCCAGGGCCTGCGCCGGGAGGGGCGCGAGGCCGGCGAGCAGGAGGAGGAGGGCGAGGAGGCGCGCGGTCATTGGCGCGGGGCATAGCAGAATTTCCCACCTGTGTCGTGACCGGCGTGGGGTGCTATGGGCGGACGGTGACCTATTCATTCCCAGACGATGCCGCGATCGGTTTGCCGGTGGCGGAGTGCCTGCCGGCGTTGCGGGCTGCGCTGCTGGCGCGGCCGAATGCGGTGCTGATCGCGCCGCCGGGGGCGGGCAAGACGACGCTGGTGCCGCTGGCGCTGCTGGGCGAGGCGTGGGTGGGGGAGGGGCGGATCGTGATGCTGGAGCCGCGGCGGCTGGCGGCGCGGGCGGCGGCGACGCGGATGGCGTTCCTGCTCGGCGAGCCCGTGGGGCAGACGGTGGGGTATCGGACGCGGCTGGACAGTGCGGTTTCGGCGGCAACAAGGATCGAGGTGGTGACCGAGGGGCTGCTGGTGCGGCGGTTGCAGTCCGACCCCGGGTTGGAGGGGGTGGCGGCGGTTATCCTGGATGAGGTGCATGAGCGGGCGCTGGATGCGGATCTGGCGCTGGCGTTGTGCCTGGATTTGCAGCGCGGGTTGCGGCCGGAATTGCGGCTGCTGGCGATGAGTGCGACGGCGGATGGGGCGCGGCTGGGGCCGTTGCTGGAGGCGGAGGTGATCGAGAGCGCCGGGCGGGCCTATCCGGTGGCGGTGGGGCATGCGGGGCGGGATGTGCCGCATATCCGGGACCTGGCGGATGCGATGGCGAAGGCGATCCGGGGGGTGTTGGCGCAGCATCAGGGTGATGTGCTCGCGTTCCTGCCGGGGATGGGGGAGATCCGGAAGACCGAGGCGGCGTTGGCGGGGTGCGGGGCGCTGGTGTTGCCGCTGCATGGGGAATTGCCGCCGACGGAGCAGGATCGGGCGTTGCGGGTGGCGGATGGGCGGCGGGTGGTGCTGGCGACGTCGATCGCCGAGACGTCCTTGACCGTGCCGGGGGTGCGGATTGTGGTGGATGGGGGGTATCGGCGGGCGCCGCAGCTCGATCCCGCGACGGGGCTGACGCGGCTGGTGACGGTGCGGATCAGCCGGGCGGCGGCGGAGCAGCGGGCGGGGCGGGCGGGGCGCGAGGGTCCGGGGGTGGCGGTGCGGCTGTGGACGACGGCGCTGCATCGCGGGCTGCCGGCGTTCGACCGGCCGGAGATCTTGCAGGCGGAGCTTTCGGGGTTGGCGCTGGATTGTGCCTCCTGGGGGGCGGCGCCGGGGGATTTGCCGTTTCCGGATGCGCCGCCGGCGGGGGCCCTGGCGGCGGCGCAGGCCTTGCTGGGGGAGTTGGGGGCGCTGGATGGGGCGGGGCGGATTACGTCGCTGGGGCGGGAGATGGCGCGGCTGGGGGCGCATCCGCGGCTGGCGGCGATGATGCTGGCGGCGCGGTCGCCGGGCGAGGCGGCGATGGCGGCGGAGTTGGCGGCGATCCTGGAGGAGCGCGATCCGCTGAGGGCGCCGGATGCGCCGGCGGATATCGGGCTGCGGCTGGCGGCCTTGGCGGGGCATGAGGCGGCGGATCGGGGGGCGGTTTCCCGGATCAACCGGGCGGCTTCGCAGTACAAGCGGCGGTTGCGGGTGCGGGAGGCGCCGGAGGGGGATCCGGCGCGGTTGATCGCGGCGGGGTTTCCGGACCGGATCGCGCAGCGGCGGGGGGAACCCGGCAGTTTCCGGATGGCGGGCGGCGGGGGGGCGCGGCTGGCGGTTTCCGATCCGTTGGCGCGGGCGACCCTGCTGGCGGTGGCGAGCCTGGAGGTGAAGACGGGGGCGCGGATCAAGCTGGCGGCGGTGCTGGATGTGGCGAACCTGCCGGATGCGGTGGCGGCGCGGGTGACGGAGGCGGTGGAATCCGGGCTCGATCCCGCGACGGGGTCCGTGCTGGCGCGGCGGCGGCGGCGGTTGGGGGCGCTGGTGCTGGAGGATCGCACCGAGGTGGCCGACCCGGCCGAGACGGCGGCGGCGCTGGCGGCGGCGGCAACGTTGGCTCAGCTGCCGTGGACGGACGGGGCGCGGCAGTTCCAGGCGCGGGTGGCGCTGATGCGCGGGCTGGAGCCGGAGGGGGGGTGGCCCGATCTGTCGGACGCGGCGTTGGCGGCGGAGCGGGGCTGGCTGGTGGCGCCGCTGGTGGGGTTCTCGCGGCTGGCGGACCTGGCGCGGCTGGATGTGGCCGAGGCGCTGCGCGGCGTGCTGGCGGGGAGGGAGGATGGCTGGGCGCGGTTGCAGCGCCTGGACCGGGAGTTGCCGACGCATCTGCCCCTGCCGAGGGGGCGGGCGGCGGTGGATTACACCCAGCCGGTGCCGCTGGCCGAGGCGCGGGCGCAGCATTTCTACGGGTTGCGCGAAACGCCGAAGCTGGCCGGCGGGCGGGTGGGGCTGCGGCTGGCGCTGCTTTCGCCGGCGGGGCGGCCGGTGGCGATCACCGGCGACCTGGCGGCGTTCTGGCGCGGGGCCTGGGCGGATGCGCGCAAGGATATGCGCGGGCGCTATCCCAGGCATGACTGGCCGGAGGATCCCTCCGCCCCCGCATCCGGGCAGGTGTCGTGACCGTAACTTGTTGTGGGGCCTCGGCGGCACCACCTTTCCGCTGCCGATTGGATGCCCGGGTCGGTGCGGCCGCTGGAATGGAACCCACGCGCACCGGAACAGTCCTTCCGAGTGACCTGGGCCAGGAGAGACGAGAGCCATGCCGGATACAGCCATGACCCCCTGCCCCGCCGTGCCGCGGCGCCGCATCCTGGCGGCCGCGGCGGCCTCCGCCGCGCTGGCCGCGCTGCCGGGGCGGGCCGGCGCGCGCGCGGCGCCGCAGAGCTTCGCGCCGCTGGTGAAGCGGGTGATGCCGACAGTGGTGAACATCGCGGTGACCGAGACGGTGGCGGCCGGCAACGACCCGCTTTCGATGCTGCCGCCGGAGGTGCAGCGCCAGCTGCGCGAGCGCTTCCGCCAGCGCCAGCGCCAGCAGGAGACGACGGCGGCGGGATCCGGCTTCATCATCGACCCGGCCGGCTACATCGTGACCAACCACCACGTGGCCGGCACGGCGACGCGCATCATGGTGAGCCTGTTCGACGGCACGCGGCTGTCGGCGAGCCTGGTGGGCAGCGATGAGCTGACCGACGTGGCCCTGATCAAGGTGAACCCGCCCAGCCCGCTGCCGGTGGCCGCCTGGGGCGACAGCCGGGCCGCGGAGGTGGGCGACTGGGTGCTGGCGGCGGGCAACCCGTTCGGGCTGGGCGGTTCCGTCTCGGCGGGGATCATCTCGGCGCGCGGGCGCGATATCGGCACCAGCCCGTTCGACGACTTTTTGCAGATCGACGCGCCGATCAACCCGGGCAATTCCGGCGGGCCGCTGTTCAACACGGATGGCGAGGTGGTGGGGGTGAACACGGCGATCTACTCGCCCACCGGCAGTTCCGTGGGGATCGGCTTCGCCATTCCCAGCGAGCTGGCGCGGCGGATCGTGGGCGAGCTGCGCAACAAGGGGCGGGTGGAGCGCGGCTGGCTGGGCGTTTCGCTGCAGGATGTGCAGGCGGCGACCGGGCCGGCGGGCGCCACGCCGGCGGGAGTGGGCATCGCGGCGGTGGAGCCGCGTGGGCCGGCGGCGCGCGGCGGGCTGCGGCCGGGCGATATCGTGACCGGGATCAATGGCGAGCAGGTGTTGACCGCCCGCGCGTTGATCCGCGCGGTGGCGGGAACGCCGCCGGGCGATTCGGTGAAGCTGGCGGTGCGGCGCCAGGGACAGACCGTGGAGCTGACCGTGGCGGTTGGCCGGCGGCCCAACGTGCAGGAGAACTGACCCATGCGCATCCTGGTGGTGGAAGACGACAAGGACGTCGCCGGCTTCGTGGTGAAGGGGTTGCGCGAGGCGGGGCATGTGGTGGAGCACACCGCGAACGGGCGCGACGGGCTGTTCCTGGCGGCCAGCGAGCAGTTCGACGCGATCGTGCTGGACCGGATGCTGCCGGGCGGGGTGGACGGGCTGCGGCTGCTGGAGACGCTGCGCAGCCAGGGCAACGCCACGCCGGTGATGTTCCTCTCGGCCATGGCGCAGGTGGATGACCGGGTGCGCGGGCTGAAGGCGGGCGGCGACGACTACATGACCAAGCCCTTCGCCTTCGCCGAGCTGCTGGCGCGGGTGGAGGCGCTGACCCGGCGCGGCAAGAGCGAGGGGCCGGCGACCAAGCTGACGGTGGGCGACCTGGAGATGGACCTGCTGTCGCGCAGCGTGAAGCGGGCGGGGCAGAAGGTGGATTTGCAGCCGCGCGAGTTCCGGCTGCTGGAATACCTGATGCGCCATGCCGGCCAGGTGGTGACGCGCACCATGCTGCTGGAGGGCGTGTGGGACTACCATTTCGACCCGCAGACCAACGTGATCGACGTGCATGTGTCTCGCCTGCGGCAGAAGGTGGACAAGCCCTTCGCCACCCCGCTGATCCATACCGTGCGCAACGCCGGCTACATGCTGCGCACCGAGGCGCCCTGAGGCAGGCGCGGGCAGGAGGGAGCGGGCGGTGACGGAGATGCCGGGCGAACGGCCGGCGGAGGCCTGGCGACCGGCGCCGCGCCCGGATGGCGGGCCGGGGGGGTTCTTCGGCCAGGCCGGGGTGCGCTTCGGCATGATCTATGCCTGCCTGTTCGGGGCCAGTTCGCTCGCGCTGGCGGCGTTCCTGTGGTGGTCCACCGCCGGGCTGCTGGACCGGCAGAACGAGGCGGCGATCCTGGTGGACACGCAGGGGCTGGTGGACCGGCTGGCCGAAGGCGGGCTGCCGGCGCTGATCGACACGATCGAGCAGCGCATCGCCGGCAATATCGACGACGATTCCGTGTATCTGCTGGTGGATGCCGGGCTGAAGCGGCTGGCGGGGAACCTGGACCGGTGGCCGGCGGCGGTGCAGGCGGATTTCGAGTGGACCGACCTGCGCATCGACCGCGGCGGGCTGCGGGCATTGGCGCGGGTGCATCACGAGGAGCTGCCCGGCGGGATGCACCTGCTGGTGGGGCGGGATGTGGAATCGCGCGTGCAGCTGCGCGGGATCGTGGCCGATGCGATGCTGTGGGCGGCAGTGATCGCGGTGCTGCTGGGCACGGTGGGGGCGATGGCGGTGCGCGGGCTGTTCCGCGCCACGCTGGCCGACATCTCGGCCACCGCGGTTGCGGTGAGCGCGGGCGATCTGAGCCGGCGGGTGCAGGTGACCGGGCACAGCGACGAGTTCGACGTGCTCGCCGAGACGATCAACGACATGCTGGACCGGATCGCGCGGCTGATGGATGGGGTGCGGCAGGTTTCCAACGCGATCGCGCATGATTTGCGCACGCCGATCACGCGGGCGCGGATGCGGCTGGAGGATGCGGCGACGACGGCGCGTAGCGAGGCCGATTTGCGCCAGGCGATCGAGCGGGCGCAGAGCGACCTGGACGGGATCGTGGCGGTGTTCCAGGCGCTGTTGCGCATCGCGGAGATCGAGGCCGGCTCCCGCCGGTCTGCCTTCTCGCAGGTGGATGTGGCGCCGCTGCTTTCGGACCTGGCGGAGCTGTACGAGGCGGCGGCGGAGGAAACCGGGCAGACGCTGGCGGCGCGCATTCCGGCGCATGCGCTGGTGTTCGGCGATCGCGACATGATCCAGCAGGCGGTGGCCAACCTGCTGGACAACGCGATGAAGTTCTCGCCGCCGCTGGGGGTGATCCGGCTTTCGGCGCAGGTGATGGCCGGCGCGATCGAGATCGTGGTGGCCGATGACGGGCCGGGGATACCGGAGCAGGACCGGGCGCGGGCGACCGAGCGGTTCTTCCGCGGCGAGACGGCACGCAGCACGCCGGGTTCCGGGCTGGGGCTGGCGCTGGTGCAGGCGGTGGCGATGCTGCATGGCGGGGTGCTGCGGCTGGAGGACAATGCGCCGGGGCTGAAGGCGGTGTTGCACCTGCCGGCGGCCGACCCCGCGGCCGGGCCAAAGGGGGCCGCATGAGCCGGCTGGCCCCCCTGCGGACGGCGTTGCTGGTTGTGCCCATGGTGGTGCCGGCGGGCCCGTTATGCGCCAGCGGCGAGCGGGTGGACGACATGCCGCGGGTGATCACGCATACGCGGGAATACTGCGAGGAACTGTCGGCGCGGGCGGGCCAGCTGCGGCTGGCGCACGGGCGTGGGCCGGCGGAGGCGGCGTTGCTGGCGGCCGAGGGCGACCGGCTGTGTGCACAAGGACAAATCCGGCCCGGGATCATGCGGCTGCGGCGAGCGATCATGCTGCTGCGGGGGGACGGGAGCGGGCCCCGGTAGGCGGGCGTGCGTGGACGCTGCACAAGCGGCTTGGCATAAGGCCCCGGTGATCGCGCGGCACCCCTTCTGGAGGGGAGGGCGGCGCGGCTTGGGAGCAGCAAGTGGCCACGGTTTCGATCGAGCAGCGCGCGCAGGTGATTGTTCTGGGCAATGAGAAGGGCGGGTCCGGCAAGTCCACCGCCGCGATGCACCTGATCGTCGGGCTGCTGCGCGACGGCTACCGGGTGGGGGCGATCGACCTGGATGCCCGGCAGGCGACGCTGGGGGGGTATCTGGCGGCGCGGGAGGCGTTCTCGGCGGCCAAGGGCGTGGCACTGCCGATGCCGCTGCGCGCGGCGGTGCATCGCAGCGAGCGCGACAGCCGGGCGGACGCCGAGGCGGAGGAGCGCGAGCGCTTCGGGGCCGCGCTGGAGGACCTGGTGCGGCGCTGCGAGATCGTGGTGATCGACTGCCCCGGCAGCGACACGTATCTGTCCCGGCTGGGGCATGCGCATGCCGATACGCTGGTGACGCCGATCAACGACAGCTTCGTGGATTTTGCGATGCTGGCGAAGGTGGACCCGGATCGGCACGACATCGTGCAGCCCAGCATCTACAGCGAGATGGTGTGGGAGGCGCGCAAGCGGCGCTTTTCGCGGGACCGCGGGCGGATCGACTGGATTGTGATGCGCAACCGGCTGGGTGCGAGCGAGGCGCGCAACAAGCGCGACGTGGGGGCGACGCTGGACGCGCTGGCCAAGCGGATCGGGTTCCGGACGGTGCGCGGATTCGGTGAGCGGGTGATCTTCCGGGAACTGTACCTGCAGGGGCTGACGCTGATGGATGTGAAGGAGGCGGGGCTGGGGATCAGCATGGGGATGAGCCATGTGGCGGCGCGGGCGGAGGTGCGCAGCCTGATCGGGGCCATCCGCAAGCCGGCGCCACAGCTGGAGCTGACGCCGCCCGCGGCCTGAACTGCGCGATACGCGGTTGCGACGGGCGGGGCATGGGGGTATATGCGCGGCCTTGGCTGAGGCCACCTGCATGGGGCCGACGTAGCTCAGTGGTAGAGCAACTGATTCGTAATCAGTAGGTCGTCAGTTCAATCCTGACCGTCGGCACCAGCATTTCCCCCATTGCGATACCATTGACGCCCGCCGGCGCGGCTATGCGCGGGGCTGGGCTGTCTGGCCCAGGACCCAGCCTTCCCAGGTGGTGAGCCAAGGGTCCGCGGGTGGGGTGTCCGGCCTGTGGCCTGCCAGCACGTTGATGACGGCGAGGACGCCGAGGATGCAATCGAGTTGGTCTTCGCCGTCGGGGTGGGGGCCGAAGCCGGTTTGCAGTTGCACCTGCAGCGCTGGGTCCGGGGCTGCGCCGAGGCGGGTCATGGCGGCAGCGAGGGGGACAGCGAGGGTAGCGCGGTCGGATTGGCGGCGCTTGCTGCCGGGGAGGCGTAGGCCGAGATGGCGCAGGGCCTCGGCGGGGTAGGTTTCGGCGACGGCGAGCGTGCCGGGGGTGAGCAGGGACCGGAACGGGCCCTCGAAGGGCCAGAGGCGTGGCGGGGCTTGGGTGTTGAGGGCCGGGATCAGCCAGTCGCGCCAGGCGGAGATCGCGGCCTTGCCGGATTGGTTGGCGCCGAGGGTCCAGAACAGGGGGGCGCCGGCGGGGCGTTCGGCGGTGGCGCGGTCGCAGAGGCGAGAGAGTTCATGCGCGCCTTCGAGGTCGAGGGCTTCGGCGTGGGCGGCGCGGGTCATGCCGCGCAGGCCGCGGCGGGGGTAGAAGGGGCGGTGGGGGCCGGCCTGGTCCAGCGTTTCGCAGACATCGAGGAAGGCGGGGTTGAGGCTGCGCAGGAAGGTGGGGAAGGTGCCCGGCAGGGCGTGGCGGGTGACGAAGGCGCGCGGCAGGCCGAGGGGGAGGTCCACGCCGAGGGCGACGGCGCCGCCCTGGGCGCGGTGCAGCAGGCGGGCGGAGAAGGTGGCGAGGTCGCCCACCGGTTCCGGCGCGGCGAGGTGCCAGGTGGCGCCGTTTCGGCGGGCGACGGCGATCCAGCGCTTGCGCGGGTCCGTGCTCCAATCGGCATGGGCAGCTATTGTTGCGGCGGACATGCGGATTATGTGACCGTGGCGGGACGGCCCCGCGCAACGAGAAGGCCCTGCCCATGACCGCTGCCGCCGATGGACGCTACGTCGCCCCCGCGCGATGGCTGCACTGGTTCACCGCCGGGTCGATCCTGGTGATCCTGGTGACCGGGATCTGGTTCGCCTATCTGGAGCCGCCGGATGCGCTGAAGTTCCGGCTGTTCAACATCCATGAGAGCTTCGGGGTGGTGGTGTTCGTGCTCGCCCTGGCGCGGCTGTGGGTGCGAAAGCGCAATCCGCCGCCGCCGCTGCCGGAGATGCCGGGCTGGATGAAGCTCGCGGCCGGGGTGAACCACGGGGCGCTGTATGTGGTGATGCTGGTGCAGCCGGTGACGGGGTTCCTGGCGTCCAACGCCTGGGGGTTTCCGCTGGCCTGGTTCGGGCTGGTGCCGATCCCCTCGCCGATCGGTCGCAGCGAAATGTGGGCGCCGATCCTGGGGCAGATGCACTTCATCGGCGCGATCGCGATGGTGGTGCTGCTGGGGATGCATGTGGGTGCGGTGATCCAGCATACGTTCATCCGCAAGGATGGACTTCTGGCGCGGATGGCGTAAAGGAAGGAAGCGGTTCTTTTTTGAAAAAAAGAACCAAAAAACTTTTGATACTTTAGCCACGGCGGCGACGCCGCGGATTCATGAAGTTTTTTTGCTTCTTTTTGTTCACAAAAAGAAGAATCTTACTTGATCGGCTTCTGCGCCTTCTCCAGCAGCCGTGCGAAGAAGCCGGGCGGCTTGGGCGGCGCAGGGGGCTTGGCGGCTTCCTCGCGGGCCTTTGCCTCCTGGATGCGTTCCTTTTCCTTGGCGGCCAGCCACTTGTCCAGGCTCATGCCGGCCTTGGCGGCGCGCTTGGCTTCGTAGGCGCGCTGGCCTTCGGTCATGTCTTTGGTCATCGGGTCCTCGTTGGCTGGCGCGGTTTTGGCAGCGTGGGGGCGCGGGTTCAAGTCTCGCCGCGGTGGCGCAGCAGGAGGCGGCCGAGGGTGGAGAGGGCGGCGTTGATGGCGATGCCGGCGAGCGAGAGCAGCACCAGGGCGGCGAACATGCGCGGGATCTGCAGGCGGTAGCCGGATTCGAGGATGCGGTAGGCCAGGCCCGAGGCGAAGCCGCCGGCGCCGGCGACGAATTCGGCCACCACGGCGCCCACCAGCGCGAGGCCGCCGGAGATGCGCAGGCCGGCGAGGAAGTAGGGCAGTGCCGCGGGCAGGCGCAGCAGGCGCAGCGTGGCCCAGCGACTGGCGCCGTTCAGGCGGAACAGGTCCAGCAGCTCGGGCGGCGGGGAGGCGAGGCCGATGGCGGTGCTGGAGAAGATCGGGAAGAAGGCGACGATGGTGGCGCAGGCGACCAGGGCGGCGAAGGGCTCGCCAACCCAGGCGATGATCAGGGGCGCGATGGCGACGATGGGGGTGACCTGCAGCGCCACGGCCCAGGGCTCGATGGCGGCGCGGGCCCAGCGGCTGGCGGTGATGGCGATGGCGAGCGACACGCCGAGCACGGTGGAGACGGCGAGTGCGGTGAAGGTCACCACCAGGGTGGAGGCCAGCGAGAGCAGCAGGAAGCCGGGGGCGGCGAGGAAGGCCTGCACGATGGCGATGGGGCCTGGCACCAGGTAGGCGGGCACGCCGGTGGCCCAGACGGCACCTTGCCAGAGGGCGAGGGCGAGCAGGCCGGCGATGGTGGGGGGCCAGCTCATGCCATCGACCTGCGCAGCACGGCGGTGATCTCGCCGACCAGGGTGCCGTACTCCGGGGTGAAGCGGGTGGCGGGCTGGGGCGCGAGGGGGGAGGCGATGGTGGTGGCGATGCGGCCGGGGCGGGGCGTCATCACCACGATGCGGCGGGCCAGGAAAGCGGCTTCGTAGATGGAGTGGGTGACGAAGACGATGGTGCTGCCGGTGTCACGCCACAGGGCGAGCAGGTCGTCTTGCAGGGCGTGGCGGGTGAATTCGTCGAGGGCGGCGAAGGGTTCGTCCATCAGAAGCACACGGGGGCGCCCGACAAGGGCGCGGGCGAGGGAGACGCGCATGCGCATGCCGCCGGAAAGCTCGCGCGGGCGGGCGGATTCGAAGCCTTGCAGGCCGACGCGGGCGAGGGCGGCGTGGATCGCCGGCTGAGCTTCAGCCCGCGGGATGCCGCGCAGGCGCAGCGGAAGCCAGACATTTTCTTCCGCGGTGGCCCAGGGCAGCAGGGTGGCGTCCTGGAAGACGACGCCGATCTCGCCGGGGTCGGGCGGGCCGCCCTGCCAGCGGAGGCTTCCGGCGTCGGGGACGTCGAGGCCGGCGATCAGGCGCAGCAGGGTGGACTTGCCGCAGCCGGAGGGGCCGAGCAGGGCGACGAAATCGCCTTGGGCGATGGAGAGGCTGGCGTCGCGCAGCGCTTCCGTGCCGTTGGGGAAGCGGCGAGCGACGGCCTCGATGGACAGAAGAGTCATCTTTGTGCGGCGGCGCCGACGACCCAGTGGCGGGCTTCCTCGGCAGACCACCAGCTGACGACAAGGTGCGGGGCGTGAGCGGCGATGCGGATGGCCTGTTCCGGCTCGCTTTCCACGAAATGGGTGCAGCCCCAGCGCGTGGCGGCCTCCGCCTTGTAGCGCGCGACGCTGTCGAGGTCGGTGGGGATCGAAGTGGGGCGCATCTGCAGCTTCAGGCCGGCATGGCCGTGGCGGGCGAGCCAGGCGCGGGTGGGGGCCTCGTCGATGTCCGGTCGGCCGGTGATGACCACGGCGCGGTCGGGAGAGAAATGCGGCAGGCTGGCAAAGGGGGCCAGTTCGGCGCGGCGGGCAAGGGCGGCTTCGAGGTCGGCGGCGTAGTCGTCGCGGGTGATGTCGGGCAGGAAGATGCCGTCGAGGTCGAGGCCGATGAAGGGGGCTTCGAAGGCGCGGTCGGCGGGCTCGCCGCCGGTGCGGCGGGCGCGGGCGGCCGGGGTGGCCTCGCCGCGTTCCCAGGGCAGGCGGAAATAGTCGGTCATGGGGTGGGAGAGGTCGGGCACGTAGCCTGTGGTCTCGGGGTCGTGGACGATGGTGAGCGACAGGGTCTCGGACCCGGCCGCGGCGCAGTCGGCCAGCACGGCGCGCATGGTGGCGCCGGTGGCGCAGCAATCATCCACCACCAGCAGCCGGCCGTGCGGGCGTTCGCCGAGCCAGGTGACGCGGCCGGACTTGCGGTCCCAGCCGGCCATGGCCAGCGGCAAAGCGAGCATGGCGGCGGCCATGGTGGCGGGCACGAGGCCGCCGCGGACGATGGCCACCACGGCATCGGGCTGCCAGGCGGCGGCGCGGTCCATCAGGGCAGCGACCATGCGCTCGGCCTGGTCGTAGCCGATGAAGTGCGGTGGGCGGGTGGTGTCGAGGCCCTTCCAGGGGGCGGGCGCCATCACTTCTTCAGCTCTATCCCAACCCGCTTGTTCACGAACTGCGTGGTGTAGGCGCGGGAGATGTCGATGCCGGGCTTGTGGATGCCGATGGCGACCTGGGAGTCGTAGAAGGCCTTCCAGCGCGCGTCGGTCATGGCGCCGATGCCGAGCGTGAGGGCATCGCCGGAATCGAGGATGCCGCGCTCCTTCATCACCTTGTAGCCGTAGTCGATCAGGTCCTGCGACATCTCGGGGTTGGCCTCGCGGATCAGGCGGAAGGCCGGGGCGGGGTCGCCGTAGAGGTAGGAATACCAGCCCTCGATCGAGGCATCGATGAAGCGCTGCACCACGTCCGTTCGCTGTTCGACCATGCGGCGGGAGGTGGTGACGATGTTGGCGTAGCCGAGATAGCCGGCATCCGAGATCATCAGCACGCGCGGCACGATGCCGGATTCCTTCTGGATCAGGTACGGCTCCGAGGAGACGTAGCCCTGCTGGATCAGGGCCCGGTTGATGATGAAGGGCGCCATGTTGAAGGTGTAGGGCCGGATCTGGCTCTCCGTGTAGCCGAAGCGGGCGGCGAGGAAGCGCCACCAGCCGGCGCGGGTATCGGCGCCGATGGCGATGGGCTTGCCCACCAGGGCCTCGAAGCTGTCGTTGCCCATGTTGGGGTGGGCGATCAGCACCGCGGGTTCCTTCTGGTACATCGCGGCCACGGCGAGGTAGGGCAGGCCTTCCGCGGCGAATTCGATGGCGCGGCCACCGGCGAGGTTGAAGTCGATCTGGCCGGCGATCATCAGCTGCATGTGGTTCACCTGCGGCCCGCCCTGGCGGATCGTGACCTGCAGGCCACGGCGCGCGTAGAGCCCGGTGGCGACAGCCTGGTAGTAGCCGCCATATTCGGCCTGGGCCACCCAGTCGAGCCCGAAGGTGATGCGCTCCGGCGCCTGGGCGCGGGCCGGACCTGGTGCGGCCAGGGCCAGCAGCACGCCCAGCGCGAAGATGATCAGCCGCATCGCCTTGTCCCCCGGTCGCTGTAGGCTGCGCCAGCATGTTGGCATGCGGCGGGGCTTGTCGAGGGGCAGTGCAGCCGGCCGGCCGGGCGGCACCGGGCCGGGTTGCTGAAATTGGGACGGCGGCGATGCATCATTTCCTGGAACATCTACAACTCTTCCGACAATGCCAAGCCAATTCAGACATGAATCCTTGTACTTGCGGTTGAACACCAGGAAATTTGATCCGCAAGGGTGCTCGCACGTATTTTACCGGATGACATCACTTCAACTATTCGTCATAACCAGCGCTACATGCCGCGATGATTTTTTGTTTCCACCAACAAATTCTTTCGATTCACCCCATAAATTACATGCTGCACCCACTGCCGCACCGAAGCGATGGGGGCGAGCCCTGAAGGAGCCCTGCGATGGCCACGCTGACGGTTGGCGCCGGCAAGACCTTTTCCACCCTCGCCGCGGCCATCGGGGCCTCATCGGGCGGGGATACCATCCTGATCGATGCCGGCACCTACACCAACGACTTCGCCTATATAGGGCACGACCTGACGATCCAGGGCGTGGGCGGGCTGGCCAAGCTGCAGGCGGTGGCCCAGCCGCCCAACGGCAAGGCGATCCTGACCACCAACGCCAACGTGACGATCGACCACCTGGAGTTCACCGGCACCACCGTGCGGGACGGCAACGGGGCTGGCATTCGCTACGAGGGCGGGGCGCTGGTCATCACGCGTTCCTGGTTCCACCACAACCAGAACGGCATCCTGGCGGCCTCGGCCAGCGGCGGGACGATCTCCATCGACCACAGCGAGTTCAACAACAACGGCGCCGGCGATGGCTACACGCACAACATCTACGTGAACGACATCGCCCGGCTGACCATCACCAACAGCTATTTCCACGCCCCCGTGGGCGGGCACGAGATCAAGAGCCGGGCGCGGGAGACCGTTGTCACCAACAACCGCATCCAGGACGGACCGGCCACCGCCGGCAACTATGCCGTGGACCTGCCGAATGGCGGGGCGGCGATCATCTCCGGCAACGTGATCGAGAAGGGCGCGCAGGCGCAGAACCGCACCTTCGTGCACCTCGGCGGGGAGCTGTTCCCCTCCTACGCCAACACCAGCCTGTCGATCACCGGCAACGTCTTCGTCAACAATGCCACCGGCGGGCCGCCGACGCTGCTGCGCAACGACAGCTCCGTGGGCGGCACCAACGCCCCGGCCACGATCAGCGGCAACATCTTCTGGAACATCACCTCGGGCCAGGTGGCGCTGGGCAGCGCCACGGTGGACGGCAACAGCTTCAACACCGGCGCAGGCCCGGCGCTGGACCTGTCCTCCCCGATCGAAGCCGCCTGCTTCCGCGCCGGCACGCGCCTGGCCACGCCGGACGGGCCGGTGGCGGTGGAGGACCTGGACCCCGGCGACGAGGTGCTGTCGGCCTTCGGCGCCACGCTCAAGGTGCGCTGGATCGGCCACCGTTCGCTGGATTGCCGGCGCCATCCGCGCCCGCGCGATGTGCTGCCGGTGCGCATCGAGGCCGGCGCCTTCCGCCCCGGCGCGCCGATCCGCGACCTGTGGCTGTCGCCGGACCACGCGCTGTTCCTGGATGGCGGGCTGATCCCCGTGCGCTACCTGCTGAACGGCGCAACGATCCTGCAGGAGGAGGCGGACGAGGTGACCTACTTCCATGTGGAGGTGGAGAACAGCCTGGGCGAGGCGACCCACACCGTGCTGATGGCCGAGGGGCTGCCGGCGGAGAGCTACCTGGATACCGGCAACCGCCGCGCCTTCGCCAATGGCGGCGGCGAGATGCAGCTGCATCCCGATTTCGCCCACGACATCTGGAAGCGCGCCGGCATTGCGCCGCTGGTGACAGAGGGTGTGGCGCTGCGCGCGGTGCGGCACCGGCTGGCCATCCGCGCCATCGCGCTGGGGCACCGGCTGGTGAACAACCCGTGCCTGACGCTGGAGGTGGATGGCCGCGTGGTGTCGCAGCTGCCGGGCGAGGGGCCGGCCGTGTTCCTGCTGCCGCCGGGCGCACGGCATGCCCTGCTGCATTCGCGCGTGTTCGTGCCCGCCCACGTGATCGCGGGCAGCGACGACCACCGGATGCTGGGCGCGGGCGTCACCCGCCTGGTGCTGGACGGGCGCGTGGTGGACCTCGCCACGCTGGGCGAAGGCTGGCACACGCCGGAGGCCGGGCACCGCTGGTCTGACGGCGCGGGCCGGATCGTGCTGGAGGATGTGCGGCGCGTGGAGATCGAGGCCGGGGTGCCGGGGCTGTATTGGGAGCGCGAGGCGCCGGCGCTGGCGCCGCCCGCCCGCCTGCAGGGCCCGTGGCGGCCGGTGGCGGTCTGAGGGCGAAGCAGTCGGCCTTGCCTTTCGCCGGGCCGGCCGCAACTGTGGGGGCATGAGCACAGACCCGCCACACCCGGCCTTCGGGCTTTCCGCCACCATCTCCTTCGGCCTGGCCGGGCGCCGGGCGATCGTGACCGGCCATCGCGGCGGCATCGGCGGCGCGGTGGCAGCACTTTTCGCCGCCGACGGGGTGGAAGTGATCGGGCTGGACCTGCCGGAGTTCAACCTGGCCGATGCGGCCAGCGTGGAGGCCCGCGCGGCCGCGCTGATCGCCGAGGGCGGGCCGGTGGACATCCTGGTGAACTGCGCGGGGATCACCGTGCTGGGCAGCGTGCTGGAGACGGATCTCGACGAAGTGCAGCGCGTGTTCGCGGTGAACTTCCTGGCGCCCTACGCGCTGATGCGCGCGGTGCTGCCGGGGATGATCGCCCAGGGCAAGGGGTCGATCATCAATGTCGCCTCCGACCAGGCGCTGATCGGCAAGCCGCTCTCGGCGGCCTATGGCGCGAGCAAGGCGGCGATCGCGCAGCTTTCGCGCTCCGCCGCGCTGGATTGGGCGCCGCACGGGGTGCGCGTGAACGCGATCGCGCCGGGCAGCACCGATACGGAGATGCTGAACCAGGTGATCGGCCAGCTTGCCGCGAAGTATCCGGACCGCTTCCCGAGCGATTCCGCCAGCGCCTATACCCAGGCCGTGCCGATGCGGCGCTTCGCCGCCCCCAGCGAGATCGCGGCCGCCATCGCCTTCCTGGCCTCGGACGCGGCGAGCTTCGTGACCGGCGTGGTGTTCCCCGTGGATGGCGGGACGACCGCAGCATGAACGGGCCCACCACACGCCTCGCGGTTGTCACCGGCGGCACGCGCGGCATTGGGCTGGCGATCGCGCGCCGGCTGGTGTCGGACGGGTTCGGGGTGATCGCCGCTTCGCGCTCGGCGGTGGCGGACCTGCCCTGGGGCGTGAGCCAGGTGCGGCTGGACGTGACCGACCGGGCGGCGGTGGATGCGTTCTTCGCCGGGTTGCCGAAGCTGGACTTGCTGGTGAACAACGCGGGGCTCGCCGGCGCCCAGGGGAACAATGCGAACAACGACGCGGACGACGCGCTGTGGCACGCGATCCTGGCCACCAACCTCACCGGCGCCTGGTATTGCAGCCGCGCGGCGCTGCGGAGGCTGCCGGACCGCACCGGGCGGATCGTCAACATTTCCTCCGTGCTCGGGCTGCGCGGCGTGCCGGACCAGCCGGCCTATGTGGCGGCCAAGCACGGGCTGATCGGGCTGACGCGCGCCATGGCGATGCAGGCGGCACCGCGCGGGATCACGGTGAACGCGATCTGCCCGGGCTGGGTGGATACCGAGATGGCGGCCCAGCGTTTCGGCGAGATCGGCATCACGGCAGAGGAAGCGGCGGCGGGCGTACCGGTGGGGCGCATCGCCTCGCCATGGGAGGTGGCGGACATGGTGGCATTCCTGGCGCGCGCGGGGGCCGGCAGCATCACCGGCCAGGCGATCCCGATCGATGGCGGGGCGACGGCCCGTGCCTGAAGCGCGGGTGAAAGCGGGGCTTTGGGTTTCGATGGCGCTGCGCATGGGCAACGGGGCCGGGCGCTATGGTGCGGTGCTGCGCAAGGGCGATCCGGATTCCGGTGGCATCCTGGTGGTGCTGCACGGCAGGAAGGGTATGTCGGTGCTGAGCCAGATGCGCACCGCCGATGGCGAGGCTGCCTGGATGCGCGCCACCGGGCCCGATCCGGTGGACCAGGCGGCGGCCGATGCCTATGTGGAGCGACAGACGCGCTTCGACCCGGACCTGTGGGTGCTGGAGTTCGAAAGCCCGGATCTTCTGCCGCCGTTCGAGGGGAAAATTCTATAGGAAGAAAGCGGTTCTTTTTTGAAAAAAAGAACCAAAAAACTTTTATTCCCTGGCACGCGTGCCGGTTACCCAGCGCGGGCGCAAGGTCATAAAGTTTTTTTGCTTCTTTTTGTTCACAAAAAGAAGAATCTTTCTATCCCGGCGTCCGGTGCTGCCACAACTCCGCTTCCACGGTGCCGAACAGCGTGGTCATGCCTTCGCAGGAGGCGCCGAGCTTCTCCAGCACGTTGCGCGAGCCCTGGTTGCCGGGCAGGACGTAGCTGACCAGGGACGGCATCTGCATCTGGATGAAGGCCCAGCGATGCACGATGTTGGCGGCCTCCGTGGCGTAGCCGCGGCCCCAGTATGGCTGGTCCAGCCCGTAGGCCAATTCCGGCCCCTCCCACTCATAGGGGTGCAGGATGCCGGCGCGGCCGATGAAGCGGCCGGAGGCGTTTTCCACCACGGCGAACATGCCGTAGCCGCGCAGGGCCCATTGGCCGAGCATGCGGGCCATGATGTCCCAGGTTTCCGCCCGCGTGCGGGTCACGCCGGTACCCAGCGTCTTCATCACCTCGGGGTTGGCGTGCATGGCCGCGAAGGCGTCGAGATCCTCCGCGCGCAGGGCACGCAGGGTGAGGCGGGGGGTGAGCAGGGTGGGGATGGCGGCGGTCATGCCCCCATCTAGCATGGGCGGCACGCGCTGGCACTTTGTTGCGTGGCGATTTCCGTTATGCTGGTGCGTGGAGGAGAATCGGCCCCGGTGGGTCGGCCGGCCTTCAAAGCCGGTTGGGGCCGCCAAGCAGTCCCGGGTGGGTTCGACTCCCGCTCTCCTCCGCCACGCCGGCGCCCGCAGCCGGCACGTTTCGGGCGTGCCACAGGCTGTGGCATTCTTGCCACAGTGAGGGCCCGAAGCGAGACGTAACACGTTGGTGAGCCGTTCCAGGCTGGTTCACTTGCGTCGCTAAGGCTAAATAAGGTCTCAGGATTCGGGTGGTAGCGCCCCCGGATCGACATGCCGCTTGGCCGGGCCGCGTTGCGTCCTCGGTACAATATAGGAGAAGGTACAGATGAACTTGCGCAATGCGCTGATCGCCGCGGCGGTCCTGGCCGCCCCCCTCGCCATCGCCCCGTCTGCGGTGCAGGCCCAGGCGCTGAACGGTGTTTATGTCGGGGCTGGCGCCGGCGTGAACTGGCTGACCGAAACCTCCACCAACGCGGGTGGCAAGCTGAAGTCTGATGGCGTCGGCGTCGCCGGCATCGGCAGCATCGGCTATGCCTTCGGCAACGGCGTGCGCGTGGAGCTGGAAGGCAACTACCGTTACCAGCCCGGCAAGATTGGCGCTGGCAAGGGCCAGAACCACACCTACGGCCCGATGGTGAACGTGCTGTACGACTTCGACGCTGGCCTCGGCTTCATGACCCCGTATGTGGGCGTGGGCGCCGGCTACCAGTGGGGCGAGATGCGTGCGGGCGGCGCGAATGCCTCCATGCGCGGCGCCTGGGCGGCTCAGGGCATCCTGGGTGCGGCCTTCCCGATCAGCGAAGTTCCCGGCCTGGCCGTGACCGCCGAAGCCCGCGTGATGAGCACGCTGGAAGACGTTCGCTACAACGGTGGCCTGCGCACCGATCCGCAGATGAACATCTCCGGCATGCTCGGCCTGCGTTACGCCTTCGGCGTGGCTCCGGTGCCCGTGGCGGCCCCGGCCGCGGTTCCGGCTCCGGCGCCGGCCCGCACCTACCTGGTGTTCTTCGACTGGGACAAGGCTGACCTGACCCCGCGCGCCCGGCAGATCATCGCCGACGCTGCCCAGGCCTCCACCCGCGTGGCGACCACCCGGATCGAAGTCGGCGGCCACGCCGACCGCACCGGCACCGCGCAGTACAACCAGGGCCTGTCGATGCGCCGCGCGCAGAACGTGGCGGCCGAGCTCGTCCGCCTCGGCGTGGCGCGCAACGCGATCGACATCAACGCCTATGGCGACACCCGCCCGCTGGTGGCCACCGGCCCGAACACCCGCGAGCCGCAGAACCGCCGCGTGGAAATCGTCCTGCGCTAATCCGCAGACCAACGCTTTCCAGGCAACTGGCGACCAGGAAGCCGGCCCCGAAAGGGGCCGGTTTTTTGTTGAGCGGCACGCCACGGCAGCCGCACAAACAAAAACGCCAGGGAGGTCACCCTCCCTGGCGTTTTCGTATCGTCCGATGGAAACCCGTCAGCGGCGGGCGGGCGCCTGCGCCGGGCGGGACTGGCGGGGCGCCGGTGCCGGCGTCTCCGGGCAATCCTTCACGTTGTAGGGCTGGGAGATGGTGCGGCTGGCCGCCAGGGCCGCCACCTCGGCCGGCGTCTTCATCGTGGCGACATCGGCATAGAGCTTCTGGCCGTCGCTGCAGAAGCGATAGTTGTCGATGATGCGGCGGCGCGACTGGGCGTTGGCGAGGTTGGTGATGTACTCGTCGTGCTCGGTCTGGGCGCGCCGGCCGTAATGGCGCTGGAAGTAGCCGCCCAGCGTCTTCTCCTGCGGCAGCAGGGCGGTGCGGTTGGCGTTGATGAAGGCGTTGTACTTGTCGCTGGAATCGCAGGCCAGCGCGGTGACCATCAGCCGGCTTTTCAGCGCGGCAACCTGGAAGGCCTGCTTTTCGGCCGGGCGGGCGCAGAACGGCGCATCGGGCACCGCCTCCTCTGCCACCACGGGCGGTTCGGCAGGCGGGCCGGCGGAGGGCGGGGCACACTGGGTAAGGCCCAGGGCAAGCAGGCAGGCGAATGCTGGTCGCATCGACCACTCCAATTTGTTCGGCGAAGGATGTATCCGGCCCGGCGAACGGCCAGCCGGATGTTCCATACAGGTCCGGCCGTAGCCCCGGCAACTGGATGGTGGGCGCAATCCGCGGATGGCTCCTGCCCGCCGCCGCAGGCAGAGTGATACTGCGTTGCAGATGAGGAGTGGGCGCATGAGCACCCTGGACGACACGCGCTGGAACCTGGTGGCGCAGCGCCAGCCGGCGGACTTCCTGTATGGCGTGACCACGATGGGAATCTACTGCCGGCCCGGCTGCCCCTCCCCACGGCCGCGGCGGGAGAATGTGCGCTACTTCGCGGGTACCGCGGAGGCGGAGGCGGAGGGATTCCGAGCCTGCCGGCGCTGCGACCCGAAAGGGGAGCGCGAGGCGATCGCGCGCGCCGTGGTGCAGGATGCCTGCGCCGCGATCGAGGCGGAGGAGGGCATTCCCTCGCTGGAGGCCTTGGCCAAGCGCGCGGGCTATTCACGCTTCCATTTCCTGCGCCTGTTCCGCGAGCACACCGGGGTGACGCCGCGCAGCTATGCCGAGCGGGTGCGGGCGCTGCGGCTGCAGGCGGCGCTGGCCCGCGGCGGCCGGGTGGCGGATGCGATCCAGGAGGCGGGGTTCGGCTCCGAATCCCGCGTGTACGAGGATACCGGCAAGCTGCTGGGCATGACGCCGGGCGCGCTGCGGCGTGGTGGCGCCGGAGAGGTGGTGCGCACCGCCTTCGCCGACAGCCCGTTCGGCCGGCTGCTGGTGGGGGCCACGGAGACGGGTGTGTGCTTCCTGGGCTTCGCGGAGCCGGACGAGGCGCTGATGGGCGATCTGCGCCGGCGCTTCCCGCAGGCGCGGATCGAGGCCGACGATGCCGGCCTCGCCGAAACGCTGGCCACGGTGCTGGCCTTCATCGCGGAGCCGCGCCAGGCGCTGGCGCTGCCGCTCGACCTGCGCGGCACGGCGTTCCAGGTGCGGGTGTGGGACGCGCTGCGCCGGATCCCGCCCGGGGAGACCCGGACCTATGGCGAGCTGGCCGGCATGATCGGCGCACCGAAGGCCATCCGGGCAGTGGCGCGATCCTGCGCGACCAACCCGGTGTCGCTGGCGGTGCCGTGCCACCGGGTGGTGGGGAAGGACGGGGACCTCACCGGCTACCGGTGGGGCGTGCCGCGGAAGCGGGAGCTGCTGCGGCGGGAGTTTCGGACGGCGGAATAGCGACACGCGCCAAACAGCAAGAAAGCGTGGCAGCCAAGAGCTGCCACGCTGTCTGAAGTCATTCTCGCCGGCGCATTCTGCGCCGGTATAGGCGATTAGCTGCGGCGACGGCGCATCAGCCCAAAGCCAAGCAGGCCTGCACCCAGCAGCGCCATGGAAGCGGGCTCCGGAGTGCCAACCGGCGGCGGCGGGGGGATGTTCTGGTTGGAAGAGATGGAAAGCGTATAGGAACCGGTGGTGCCCGAGGTGCAAACCCCAGCGGTTGCTGTGCACGAACCGGTGGCGGAGAACGAGCCTGTCAGATTGGTCGGATCCCACGCCATGAAATTGGGGGACGTCACAGTTCCGGAAATGTTGAATGACAGGCTATCGGAGATTGTCGCACCCGAGAGCGGTGCAGGCCGGGTGATGCCCGTGATCACCACGCCGGTCATATTGAACGTGTCGCCGCCAGCGGTGAACGAGAGGAAGGGGAAGTTGATGGAAGATGTCGTGAAAGACGACATGCTCGCACCACTTGCGCCCCCAAGTGCACCAGAAGAGATAAGTGCGAAACCGCTGCTGAAATTCAGCGTCGTCAACTGGCTCACAATCGTCGACAGACCACCTGCCACCGAAAGAGTACCAACAATCGTCACACCGCCGTTAATGAACGCGGCTTGCGCCGTCCCCGGCAGCATCGTTCCGGCAAATCCAGCGGTAGCAACACCTAGCGCGACAATCGCGCGGCTCAGATTACGCATGTGCATATTCCCTTCAGGGCTCCAGACGCAAACACCAAAGCAATCTCCATGCCACGAAGGAAAAATGTTGAGATACAACGGATTAGCACGCCGGCACGATGAAGGCGTTGCGACATATGTAAAGATCGCCGACTCTCCTATGTGATTGGGCCGCCCCAGCCTGTCGGGGAATACACACGTCCACCCCGATCATGCGCAATTAACTCATTGTTTAATAATAGCATTCTCTGAGGAACGATGGGGACGCCGCTGCACCAGGCAGGCCATTCCCGAGTGTAAAGAAAGCCGACATTCATCTGCCATCGCTGTGCATCACAGCCCGTCAGCTCGCCGCCTTCGACCTCACTCGCTCGGGATTTCTCGTCCGGCCACTTGGTATCCTATCCGGCTGGCGCAGCCGGTCCGGTCAACGTGACGATCGCTGAACTCACGCGTCCACGGAAGCGATCTGGCCGATACTGGATTGCGGCAGAGCGGCAGGCTCGCATGTCGAATGCCCGCGTTTCGAACATATCGATCGCAGCCTTGATCGCCGCCGCCGTCTGCTCGGCGAACAGCACCCCCGTCCCCTCCGCCACGATCTCCGCCGCGCCCCCGCGCCCATAGGCAATCACCGGGGTGCCGCAGGCCAGGGACTCGGCCAGGACGATGCCGAAATCCTCCTCCCCGGCGAAGACGAAGGCGCGGGCGGCGCGCATCAGGGCCACCAGCTCGGCCTGCGGCACGGCGGGGCGGAAGGTGATGTTGGGGGCGCCGCGCGCCGCCGCCCGCACCCGGGCATGGGCCGGGCCGTCGCCCACGATCACCAGTTGGCGATCCGGCATGGCGGCGAAGGCGGCCGCCACCAGGTCGATGCGCTTGTAGGCCACGTGGCGGGAGGCGACGAGGAAGAAGTCCTGCTTCTCCCCCCCCGGCGTGAACGTCTCGATATCCACCGGCGGCGGGATCACCACCGCCTCCCGCCGGTAGGCCTTCTGGATGCGGCGGGCGACGTAGTGGGCGTTGGTGAGGAACAGGTCCACCCCGTTGGCCGTGCCGCGGTCCCACAGCCGCAGGCGGGCCAGCAGCCAGCGCGCCGCCATGCCGCGCAGGCCGCGGTCCAGCCCGGATTCGCGCAGGTACTGGTGCTGCAGGTCCCAGGCATAGCGCATGGGGGAATGCACGTAGCTGACATGGCGCGTGTCCGGCCCGGTCAGCACGCCCTTGGCGAAGGCATGGCTGTTGGAGAGCACGAGGTCGTAGCCCGACAGGTCCCACTGCTCCACCGCCATCGGCAGCAGCATGGCGTAGTGGCGGAACCAGCGCCGGGCGAAGGGCAGGCGCTGGAGGAAGCTGGTGCGCGGCACCCGCCCATGCAGGATGCCGCGCTGCTCCGCCGGCAGGAAATCCACCAGGGCGAACAGGTCCGCCTGCGGGTAGCACAGCAGCATCTGCTCCAGCACCCGCTCGGAGCCGGCCACGCTTTCCAGCCATTCATGGATGATGGCGACCTTCATGCGGCCTCCCGGTCAAGTGTCTCGGCCAGCGCGGCCAGGCGGGTGGCGGCGGCGGCCCAGGTGAAGCCGGCGGCCCGCGCCCGGCCGGCTTCGCGCAGCGCGGTGGCGAGGGCGGGGGTTTCGATCACGCGCGCCACGGCGGCGGCGATGTCGGCGGGGGTGTGGGGGTCGGCCAGCAGGGCGGCATCGCCGCATACCTCCGGCAGGGCAGCGGCGCGGGACGCCACCACCGGGCAGCCACAGGCCATCGCCTCCAGCGCCGGCAGGCCAAACCCCTCGTGCAGGGAGGGGAACACGAAGCAGGCCGCCCCTTCATACAGTGCACGCAGCCCGGCATCGTCCACCCGGCCCACCAGGCGGGCCTGCGGCGGCAGGCCGGCGGCGGCGAACACCCGCGCATCCAGCCCGCCGGTCACCACCAGATCCATCCCGCGCCCGGCGAGCATCACGGCCGTTGCACCGAGGGAAGCGAGGTTCTTGTGCGGCGCAAGGCTGCCGACGGCGAGCACATAGGGCCGCTCCAGGCCGAGCCGCGCGTGCAGCCCGGCATCGGCCGGGGCGCGCAGAATGTGTTCCGCCCCCTCCCCCACCACCGCCACGTCGGCGGGATCGAGGCGGAGGTGGCGGGCGATCTCCCCGCTTGCATGGGTGGAGACGGTGGCAATCCGCACGCCGCGCCACGCCAGCGCCCGGTGCAGCAGCCGGTACCAGGCGCGGAACCGCCAGCCATAGGAGCCCGGCACGGCGAACACGGCGGCGTCGTGGATCACCACCACCTGCCGGCGCAGCAGCAATGGCGCGGTGTTGCCGGGATTGAGCAGCACTGCGCCGGCAAGGTGAAGCGGCAGCTCCAGCTGTTCCCAGGCCTGGCCGCGCAGCCGGCCCACGCGCCGTGGCGCCAGCCCGGGCTCGGCACGCGCATCGGGCGGGGCCAGCACCGCCAACGGGTGTTGCATCGCAAGGGCGCGGGCGATCTCCAACCCGAAGCGCTGCACCCCAGTGAGGTCCTGGCTGAGGAAGCGGGCGTTGAGGGCCAGCCCGGTCATGACCCGGCCCGCCGCGCCAGCACGGACGCGGCGCGGCGCTGCCCATCCTCCTCCGCGCGGGCGGCGCAGGCGATCAGCGTGCCGAGCAGGACATAGAAATCGGGGGCATTGATGGCCGGGGCAGAGATGAAGGCGGCGGTGAGGTGGCCCACCACGCCGGCCGAGAGCCCGTCCAGCACCTTCAGCTGGCCGGCATTGGCAACAAGGCGGCGGGCGCGGGCCACCTGCCGCACCAGCCGCACCGCGAACCAGGCCAGCAGCGCGGCGCCGAACACCCCCAGATTCGCCAGCAGCCCCGGCCCCAGGCTGGACGCGCGCACGCTGCCCCAGCCGGCGCCGAAGCCATAGGTGGGCCAGAGCACCGCCAGGCTGTCCAGGTCCAGCCCGGTGCGAGTGATGAAGGACTCGCCATCGGCCTTGCGCAGGCTGTGGCGCGTGACCAGCGCGATCGAATCCTCGATCTGCGCAGACATGGAGGACACGAACAGCCCCGCCGCCACTCCGGCGGCAGCCAGCGGCACGGCCACCAGGAAGATGCGCAGCGCCACCGCCCGCGGTGCGCGGGTCAGGCCATAGGCAATCAGCCCGGCGCCGCCCACGCCCAGCGCGGCGAACCCCGTGGTGGAGGTGGAGAACACCAGCGCCAGCATGGCCAGCGGCAGCAGCCCCAGCGCCGCCCGGCTGCGATGGCCGCGCAGCACCAGCCAGGCGCAGCAGAACACCAGGCCCGAGAGGTAGAAGGCCAGCGCCGCCGGCTCGCTGAACGGGCCGTTGATGCG
This sequence comes from Acetobacteraceae bacterium, assembly GCA_044358135.1. Lineage (GTDB taxonomy): Bacteria > Pseudomonadota > Alphaproteobacteria > Acetobacterales > Acetobacteraceae > CAMDGX01. The sequence continues at coordinate 34,773 of JBIKOJ010000009.1, forward strand.
CGGCACCGTGCCCACCGTCTGCCCCGTCAGGATCGCCCAGCCGGGGTTGGAATACAGGAACGCCTCCGGATACCATATCCCGGTCAGCTTGCTCGCCAGCTGCCAGGCGCAAACGGCCACCACCAGGTAGCCGCAGGCGAGATAGGCATGCAGCACCCGCAGCGGGTCCAGGTGGGAGCGGCCGAGATGCAGCGCCACGCCGGCCAGCATGGCGGTGTCGATCAGCAGGTAGAAGGTCTGCGTCACGTTGGACATGCTGGGAGTGATCGGCACCGGCAGATCGTAGGGCGGCGTGAGCTTCTGCGGCCACACGGTGAAGCTGCCCGCCAGCAGCCGGGGCACCAGCGCCGCGGTCACCAGCGCGTAGAGCGCGGCCAGCAGGAACGGCTCCAGCGTGGGCCAGGCCCGGCCGGAGGCGGGGAAGCGGGCGCCGAGCAGGAATTGCAGCGCCACATAGGCCAGGAACAGGCAGGCCGGGATCACCCCCGGCGGCAGGCCCAGCCCGCCCACCACCAGCGGGGAGGCAGCCCCGAAGGCGCTGGCCAGCAGCACCAGCTGCAACTGCCAGGCCGGCTGCAGGATCGCCGCGGCGCAGACCGGCAGCAGAAAGTAGCCGAACAGCGTCAGTTCCACGCGCGCGGTCCCGCGGGGCGCAAGCCCGCCCCGCCCGCGTGGTGGCGCTCATACCGGCCGCCGCCGGCCAGCCCGGCGCGCGATACCAACCGCCCGAAATACCGGAAGAGTCGGCATTTCGGGCGGTTGGTATTAGCGCAGATAGCTGCCGTATTTGCGGTGGACATAGGCGTGGCTGCCCTCGGAGGCGGCAAGCGCGCGCAAATTGGCCTGTGTCACCACCACGCCCGCCACCTTGGCGCCGTAGACGCGCAGTTGCTTCAGCGCCTGCAGCACCAGCATGCGCGGCGTGCGGCGCCAGCGCACCACCATCACCACGGAATCGGCCATCAAGGACAGCACCCGGCTGTCCACCACCGCCAGCACCGGCGGGGAATCGATCACGATGATGTCGTAATGCGCGCGCGCCTCGTTCACCAGGCTGCGCAGTGCGTCCGACGAAACGATGGTCTGCACGTTCTCGCGCACGCCGGCGGCGGTGATCACGTCCAGCTGGGTGCTCTCGTCGCGCTGCACCAGCTCCGCCACGCCCTGGCCGGGCACCAGCGCGGCCACGCCCTGCTGCGGCACCAGACCGAGCGTGGTGGCAACGCCCGGGCGGCGCAAATCGCAATCCACCAGCAGGCTGCGCCCGCCGGCCCGCGCCACGCTGCGCGCCAGGGCGACGGAAAAGAAGGTCTTGCCCTCATCCGGCAGTGCGGAGGTGATCAGCACCACCTTCGGCCGCCCGGCCACATCGGCCATCTGCAGCGCGCCGCGCACCGTGTTCACCGCCTCCGCGAAAGGCATGTCGCGGTCGTCCAGCATCAGCGCCGTGGCGCGGTCCTTGGCGCGCGGGATGAAGCCCAGGGCAGACAGCCCGGTCTCCTCCTCCACCTGCTCGGCGGTGCGGAAGCCGGTTTCCAGCCGGTCGCGCACCAGGGCGGCGATCACGGCGATCAGGCAGGAGGCGAAGAAGGACAGCACCAGCAGCTGCCGCTTGGTGGGGGGGGCTGCCGCCAGCGGCACCGTGGCCGGGGAGATCATGGAGGCATCGGGCTGCTGCCCGTCGCGCTGGTTGGAGTTCTGCTCCGCGCGGTTCAGCGTTTCGGTGTAGACCAGCCGCGCCGCGGTCGCCTCGCTCTCCAGCTCGCGCAGGCGGATCTCGGCCTTGCTCTGGTCGGCCACCTGGATCTGCAGCTCGGCCAGGGTCAGGCGCAGCGCCTCCTCCCGCGCCTTGGCCGCCGCAACTTCGCTGGTGATCGCGCCGACGGTCTTGGCCACCTCGTCGTCGATCCGCGCCCGCACCTCGCGCTCCTCCGCGCGCAGGCCGATCAGCGCCGGGTTCCCCTCCATCCGGCTCTGCGCCAGGCTGGCCAGCCGTGTGCTGATCTCCGAGTGCTGGGCGCGCAGGCGCTGGATCAGCGGGGAGGCCACCACTTCCGGGATCGCATAGAGGCTGCCGCGGCCGCGCTGGGCCTCGCGGATCTGCTCCAGGCTCACTTCGCGCTGCAGCCGGGCCGCCGTGGCCTGCACCATCTGCGCGTTGAGCTGGGCGAATTGCTGGCCCAGCACCGTCACCCGCCGCTCGCTGCCGCCGGAGGTACTGCGGTCCTCGATCAGGCCGTTCTGCTCGCGGTAGTTGGCCACCTCGCGCTCGGCCTCGCGCAGCTTGTCCTTCAGCGGTGCCAGGCGCTGGTCCAGGAAGTGGTTGGCGCGCAGGACGGCGCTGTCCTTCAGCTGCTTGTTGAAGGCGAGGTACACCTCCGCATAGGTGTTGGCGATGCGCGCGGCCAGCTCCGGGTCTTCCGTGCGTGCCTGCACGGCGATCACGTAGGAACGCGCGTCGTTCACCACCGTCAGCTTGTCGTTGGCCAGCACGGCGGCGGACGCGCGCAGCTTCTCCTCGTCGGTCAGCACCGGGGCCGGCGGCGGCGCCTGCCCGGCCAGTGCCAGCAGCGGGGCGAACTGGGCGGCCAGCCCACCGGGCCGACGGGAGATGGCAGCGGCGAATTCCGGCTCCCGCATCAGGTCCAGCCGGCGCGCCACCTCGATCGCCAGCGCCTGGGAGCGGATGATGTCCACCTGCGTCTGCACCTGCAGCAGGTCCGCCTGGCTGCCGGAGACGATCGCCTGCAGGTCCGACATCGCGTTGCGCCGTGTATCGATCAGCACCAGGGCGCGCGCGTCGTAGAGCGGGATCATGCTGGCGATCTGCACCGCGGCGCCGGCCATCAGCACGATCACCACGCTGAAGATCAGCAGCTTGCGCCGCCACAGCACATCGATGATGCGGAACGGCGACACCGTCTCGGGCGCGCGCGCCTCGTGCAGGATATCAACCTGCAATCCGTCGGACGGGCGGGTCAGCGACATGCCGCGCCCCGCCAGCCGGTCATGCGAAGCCGCCCGGAATCCTGCGCCGCGCGCAGCACCGGCACGGCGCTCGGACGCGGGCCGACAGCCTCAGGCATGAGCCGTGATGTTCCCGTGGCGCTGGAAGGACGATTGCCAAGTTCCAAGGATACTGCCAATTCATCCGCAGGTCCAATCTCCGCACACCGCCATCATGGCGGCGCGACGCGAAACCGGTGTGCGGCTGCTGAAATGCGATGTCTGCAACCAGGGCGCGAGGCGAAAATCAGATCGTGCCTCGTCTCATGAGAATAGGCACGGCCCATGGCGGTGGCAAGCCGGCCACGCAGCACTGACTTGGCGCACCGCCTGCTCGCCCGCGTGGCCAGGCGGGCCGCGCCTCTGGCCGCCCTGCTGCTGGCCAGCCCCGCCCAGGCCCAGCTGATCGACCGCTATTTCCCCGCCGGGCTGCCCGGCTACGGCGCCGCCCCCGGCGTGACGGTGCAGTCCCGCGCCCGCGAGGCCTATGATCCACCCGGCGTGCGCCTCGGCGGCATCGTGGTGCGGCCCACCCTTTCCACCGCCCTCGGCACCACCAGCAACGCCACCGGCCAGCCCGGCGGGCGCGGCAGTGTCATCGCGCAGACCTCCGGCAGCCTGCTCGCCGGCACCGGCTGGGGCCGCCACGCCATCGGCGGCTATCTCAGCTTCGACGACCAGCGCGTGCTCTCCGCCACCGCCCAATCCGCCACCGCCTGGACCGCGGCGCTGGGCGGCACCCTGGAGATCGGCCGCGACCAGCTCGTGCTCGGCGCCGCCCACCTGGACCTGTTCCAGAGCGCGCGCGCCCTCAACGGGCTGGCCATCGACCGGCCCGGCCGCTTCCGCGTCAACAACGCCCGCGCCAGCTACACCTGGCGCAGCGGCCGGCTTTCCATGGCCCCCGGACTGTCGCTCAGCGACACCCGCTACGATGACGTCTTCGTCGGCGGCCGCCGCGTGGTGCAGCGCTACCGCGACCGCCTCGCCACCGAAGGCACCATCACCACACGCTGGCAGCTCGCGCCGCTGCGCGACCTGGTGCTGGATCTGCGCGCCGTCAGCTTCAGCCACGCAAGGCGCGAGCCCGGCCAGCCGAGCCGGGACGCCACCGCCATCGCCGTGCTGGCCGGCATCGACTACGCCACCGACGCGGTATGGCGCGTGCGCGCCCTGGCCGGCGTGCAGCACCGCATCTTCGCCGACCCCACGCTGCGCCCCGTCACCGGCCCGATGGCCGAGGCCTCCGCGATCTGGAGCCCCTCCGGCCTCACCACCGTCACCGCCACCCTCTCGCGCCGCACCGAAGATGCCGCCGAGCTCTCCGCCGTCACCTACGCCTTCACCGGCGGGCGCCTGGCGGTGGACCACGAGCTGCAGCGCAACGTGCTGCTCGCCGCCTCGCTGGACCTGCAGCGGGCGGACATCCAACAGGGAAGCAGCCATGAAACCCTGCTCGGCCTCGGCCTTGGCGCCACCTGGCTGCTGAACCGCCACCTGCGCGCCGCCGCCACCTGGGACTGGACCACGCGCCGGCGCAGCGACGGCGCCACGGTGCAGGAAGGCATCGCCCTGCTGCGCCTGCGCGTCGCGATGTAGGATAAGAGAGGATTGGCTGGAATGGGCGGGGCAGGCATGGCACGGAAGACGTGGAAACTCGGATGGTGCCTCGCCGTGCTGCTGGCGCTGGCCGGGTGCAGCCGGGTGAAGACCCTGCCGCCCCTGCCCGAACCCGCCGACACCGCCTACCGCCTGGGCGTCAGCGACCAGGTGCGGCTGCTGACCTATGGCGAGGAATCACTGTCGGAGATCTTCCGCGTCAACGATGCCGGCAACATCGCCCTGCCCCTGCTCGGCCCGGTGCGCGCCCAAGGCCTGACCACCGACGAACTGGGTCGCGCCATTGTGGCCGAGCTCGGCCGCCGCAGCCTGATCCGGGACGCCAGTGTCTCCGTGGAAGTGGTGGAATACCGCCCGGTCTTCGTGCTCGGCGAAGTGAACCGGCCGGGCCAATACCCCTATCAGCCCGGCATGACCGTGCTGAGCGTGGCCGCGGTGGCCGGTGGCTTCACCTACCGCGCCGTGCAGGACCAGGCGGCGGTGGTGCGGCTGGTGAACGGCAAGCCGGTGGAAGGGCGGGCGGATCCCCTCACCGTTTTAAGGCCTGGGGATGTGGTGACGATCTACGAGAGGTTATTTTAAGAAGGACTCTTCTTTTTCTGAAGAAAAAGAAGCAAAAAGACTTTTGTTCGTTTGATGCGGAGAGGCCCGTTCTTCCCGCATCAGGTCAAAAAAGTTTTTTGGTTCTTTTTCAAAAAAGAACCGCTTCCTTCCCTACCACCCGAACGAATACGTCAACGAAAGCGCCGTGAACACCTGGTTGGCATCGCCGCGCCCGCCGCGCACCAGCGGCGAATCCGCCGCCCCGCCTTGCAGGCGGTTGTATTCCACGATCCCCGTCAGGCTCAGCTTGCTGGTCAGCGCGTAGCTGGCGAACACCGCCGCCCCCACGCTGGTCACGCCGCCGCCGGGGCGATGGGTGGGATAGCCGGTGCGCGCGGATTGCAGCGTATCCACGCCGAAGTAGCGCCGGGTGAAGCTTTCGTCGCCCAGGTTCAGGCGCGGGCCGAAGGACAGCGTCAGCCCATCGGCCGGGCGCGTCACCGCATCGGCGCGCAGCTCCGCCACCACGCCATCATGGTCGCCCACGCCGCGGCGCACCTCGCCGCCAAGGCGGAAATAGCCGGCGCGATACTCCACGAAGCCGCCCACCTCCGGCGTCCAGTCCACGTCGCCCATGCCGCGCAGCACGGCGTTCGCCTTCTCCTGCCGCGGGAAGCGCAGCCGCACCACCGGCCCGGCGCGCCAGCCGGATTCGTTGATCAGGTTGGCCCCCAGCGAGGGCAGCCCGCCGGCGGTGGAAAGGAACAGCGTGTCGCGGAAGCGGATGTCGATCACCGGCGCCGGCATCAGGGTCTGGCTGCGCGAGCCCGCATAATCCGGCCGCAGCGCCACGCCCATGCCGAGGGAAACGCGCACATTGCCTTGCGTCGCCGCGCCGGGCTCGGTCACGGAATCGGGCGCGGCCACGGAGGGGGCCTGGGCCTGGGCCGCGGACATGGCCAAGGGCCCGGCCAAGGCCGCCACCGCCGCGAACACCGCCACACGCACAGAGTGCACGAATCCCATCTCCAACCTCTCCAGCCACCCATACATCGGGCGAGACCCGGCGCCACGCAATGGGGCTTTCCGGAAGTTCATCTCATGTGGGATCAACTGATTGCGCAAAGATTGACGGGGCGTTCAGCCCGCCAGCAGCGCCCGGTAGTGGCGCGCGATATCGCCGGAGAACGCGGCCAGCACGATCCGGTCGAACCGGCCCTGCGCGGCGGCCAGTTCGCGCACGGCGATCGCGCAGGCGTCGGGGATCGGGTAGCCATAAACGCCGCAGCTGATCGCCGGGAAGGCCAGGCTGCGCAGCCCGTGCGCCTCGGCCAATGCGAGGCTGGCACGGTAGCATCCCGCCAGCAGCGCCGGCTCGCCTTGCGTGCCGCCCCGCCAGAGCGGCCCCACCGTATGGATCACATGCCGCGCCGGCAGGGTGTGCCCGCCGGTGATCCGCGCCTCGCCGGTGGGGCAGCCGCCCAGGGTGCGGCATTCCGCCAGCAGCCCCGGCCCGGCGGCACGATGGATCGCCCCGTCCACCCCGCCGCCGCCCAGCAGGGTTTCGTTGGCGGCATTGACGATCGCGTCCAGCGCCAGCGTGGTGATGTCGGTTTCCAGAACCTCGATCATGTCACCGCGCGGCGGGTCTGGTGCTCCGGCGCCTGCCATTCGCCGCCCGCCATCACCAGGCGCAGCGCCTCGGCGGCATCGAACAGGTCCACATAGCGCGTGTAGAGCGGCGTGATGCCGAAGCGCAGGATATCCGGCGCGCGGAAATCGCCGATCACCCCGCGCGCGATCAACGCCTGCATGATCGCATAGGCCTCCCCATGCGCCAGGCAGACCTGGCTGCCGCGCCTTGCGGCATCGCGCGGGGAGGCGAGCCGGAAGCCCAGTCCGGCGCCCACCTGCTCCAGCAACTCGGCGAAGATCGTGGTCTGCCGTACCGATTTCGCCCGCACCTGGTCCATCGGTGCCTGCAGCGCGATGTCGATCCCCACCTCCAACGCGGCCAGGCTCAGCACCGGCGGCGTGCCCACCATGGTGCGCGCAATGCCCTGGCCCGGGCGGTAGCCGGTCTCGAAGGCGAAGGGCGATGCATGGCCCAGCCAGCCGGTCAGCGGATAGCGCAGCGCATCCTGCAGCCGCGGCGCAACATACAGGAAGGCCGGCGCGCCCGGCCCGCCATTGAGGAACTTGTAGCCGCAGCCCACGGCGAGATCGACATCGCAGCCCGCGAGGTCCACCGGCACCGCACCAGCGGAATGCGCGAGATCCCACAACACCAGCGCGCCCTTTGCGTGCGCCGCCTTCGTGATCGCCGCCATGTCGTGCATGGCGCCGGTGTGGTAGTTCACGTGGGTCAGCATCACCACGGCGGTATCCTCGCCGATCGCCGCCGCGATCCCCTCCGGCGTTTCCAGCCGCAGCGCGTGCCCCTGGGCGAGCAGCGCCGCCAGCCCCTCGGCGATGTAGAGGTCGGTCGGGAAGTTCCGCCGTTCGGAGACGATCACATGCCGCCCCGGCCGCGCCGCCAGGGCCGCGCCGAGCAGCTTGAACAGGTTCACACTGGTGGAATCCGCCACCATCACGCTGCCCGCCGGCGCGCCGACCAGTTGTGCGATCTTGTCCCCCACCCGAGCCGGTGTGGCCATCCAGCCGGCGTCGTTCCAGCTACGGATCAGCCCGTCGCCCCACTCGCGCTGCACCACCTCCGCCACCCGCGCCGGCGTGGCCTTCGGCAGCGCGCCGAGCGAATTGCCGTCCAGATAGATCACCCCCTCCGGCAGCGCGAACAGCTCGCGCAGCTTGGCCAGTTCGTCGGCACGGTCGAGGGCTTCGAGGTCGGTGCGGGTGATGGTCATGGCGGCTCCTGTCGAAGCGCATGCTTGCCCCGCGCGCCTGGCCACCGCAACCATCGCCCGAACGGCGCGGACGACGTGTTGACCCGGACGCGGCCGCGCGGGGAAACTCGCCGGGAACGCTGGAGGCCAGCATGAACCATCTCGCCCCGAGCCTGAACCCGATCCGCCCGGACGCACCGGAGGAGATCCCGGTGATCGACCTCGCCGCCTACCTCAGCGGCAAGCCCGGCGCGCAGGAGGCCGCCGCTTCCGCGCTGCGCCATGCGCTGGAGAATGTCGGCTTCTACTTCGTCACCGGCCACGGCGTGGACCAGGGCCTGGTGGATGCCGCTTTCGACGCCGCGAAGCGCTTCCATGCCCAGCCACTGGAAGACAAGCTGAAGCTCAAGATCAACCAGCACAACATCGGCTACCTGCCGGTGCGCGGCTCCACCACCCGGCATTCCAAGCTCAATGCCAACAACAAGCCGAACGTGAACGAGGCCTTCTTCGTCAAGCGCGACCTGCCGCCCGACCACCCGGACGTGCTGGCCGGCCTGCCCTTCCGCGGCCAGAACCAGTGGCCAGATGCCCTGCCCGGCTTCCGCGAGACCGTGATGGCCTATGCCGGCGCCATGGAAGGCCTGGGCCTCTCGCTGCTGCCGCTCTACGCCACCGCGCTCGATCTCGACCCCGGCTTCTTCGGCGTGCGGTTTGCGCCGCCGATGTACACGCTGCGCATGTCCCACTATCCGCAGCAGCAGGGCACGGACGAGAACGAGTTCGGCCTCGCCCCGCACAGCGACACCAGCTTCATGACCCTGCTGGCGCAGAACAAGGTGCCCGGCCTGTCCATCCGCCTGCCCAACGGCAAGTGGGTGGATGCGCCGGCCCTGCCCGGCAGCTTCCTGGTGAACGGTGGCGACATGCTGCGGCGCTGGACCAACGAGCGCTTCCTGGCCACCCCGCACCGGGTGATCAACCGCTCCGGCCAGGAGCGCTACGCGATCCCGTTCTTCTTCGACTGCGCCTACACCACGCGCATGGAATGCCTGCCCAGCTGCACCGGCCCCGGCAACCCGCCGCGCTATGAGCCGATGACCTACCCCGAATACATGGTGTGGTACCGCAACCTCAACTTCGGCAAGCCGGAGGAAGCGCCGAAGGGAAGCGACGGGGTGCAACTCTCCGCCGGCTGAGGCAACCGCCCGGGCCGGGCGGCGTTGGGCGGGCATGGAATACCGCATCACCATCGCCCGCCCGGCCCGGGAAGTGTTCGCCTTCCTCGCCGACACCGCCAATATCCGCCACTGGCTGCCCCAGCTGCGCCGCGACGACACGGCCCTGCCGCATGGCGGCCTGCAGGTCGATCGGGATGCCGGGCGCATCAGCTGGCCCTTCGAACCCGAATGCACCTGGCGCATCGCGGCAGTGGAGGACGTGGCCGAACTCGTCCTGGCACTGGACCGCGGCCGCCCGCCCGCGGCGGACCCCACGGGCCCGGAAACAACCGCCGAGCGCATCGGCCACGCCGCCCAGGCCGCGCTGCAAAGCGTGAAATCCCATGTGGAAGCCGTGGCCGGCGGCGACCCCACCCTACCCATGCCCGGCGTTCCCAGCGCGCTCTACGGCCGCAGCGTGACGCAGGTGTAGTGCCAACCCTCAAGTAGGAAGACTCAAGGGAAAGAAAGGCCGGGCTCTGCCCGGACCCGCCAGGGGCCGAGCCCCTGGACCTCAATCTTCTGAAAAGGAATGGGGATCCAAGGGCCCGGCCCTTGGTGGGTCCAGGGCAACGCCCTGGCCTTGCTGCTGGCTTCATGGGTCAACCATTCGGGCGGCTGGTATAATGCCAACCCGCCTTACTCTTGACCGATGAGCGGTGTCGGCGCCGGCAATCGAAGCGGTCACAGAGGGCACGGAGCGGCACAGAGAAGTAGGGTGATGCGTCGGCTGCGGGTGGCCCTGGTCTCTCTGGGGTCTCTGGGACCGCTTTGTCTTGGGATGGCGCCGTGCGCTGGGCGTGAGTCATCGCCGCGGTACGCGGGGTTTTTGCGACGGATTCGGTGTGATTTTGGGCGTGCGGCGGCTATGGGGGGGCGCGGGCGGCTTGCGGCGGGGGGAATACGGGCGCGCGATGGCCCAACAGGGACATGCCGCGGTTGGGCTTGCCGCGCAGCAGCCAGCCGAGTTCGGCGCGGGCGCGGCGCAGCGCGCGGAGTTCACGCCAGTCCTGGATGGGTTCCGGGTCTTCGTGGGGATTGGTGTGCGCGGCGAGGAACCAGTCCTTGCGCGGCAGGCGCAACATATTGCGCGGGGCCTGGGCCATGGAGAGGGCGCCAAGCAGGGCCAGC
>JBIKOJ010000144.1:0-13716 GCA_044358135.1 Acetobacteraceae bacterium
AGACTGTCGCCCCCGCCTCCCCCTCCATCGCCGAGATGCAGGCGCGCCGTGCCAAGCCGGCCGACCTGGCCGCCGCCCTGAAGCAGCGCGACGCCATCGTGGCCAAGCAGGCCGCGACCATCAGCCGACTCAACCAGACCAAGGCCGAGTTGCAGCAGCGCCTCGCCGACAACCAGGCCCGCCTCGCCCAGGCCCGCAAGGTGCGCTGAGCGCCCTGCCCGCCTTCGCCATTTCTTCCATGCTGGCGACCCTGGACCGCGCGCCGCGCGGAACGGGGCGCTAGGCCTCCCGACAGGTATCGCATGCCCCGCCTTTTCCTTCTTCCCGCCCTCGCCGCCTGCCTGCTGCTGTCTGCCTGCGGCAACTACCGCGACCTGCCGAGCCATGGCGGGGGCAAGCGCCTGGCGCTGGAGCAGGTGGCGGTTTCCTCGGCGATCCGCGCGGCCCTCGGCCAGATGCCGTTCGAGGTGCTGCGCGGCCGCACCGTGAGCCTGGAAGTGGCGATCATCCAGGACGAGGGCAGCGGCTTCATGAGCGGCGGGCGGCCGACCATGACGGGCGGGATTTCGGCCACCGTGAACTCCGCGGTGCGCAACGCGGCCGGGCTGCTGAACGGCGGCGCCAGTGCCGGCGTGCTGCCGACGGGCCCGAACTACCAGATGAACACCTATCTTTCCGTCTCCGACCGGCCGTTCCTCGCCGCACTGCTGGCCAGCGCGCTGAACCGCAACAACGTCTCTGTCCGGCCGGATGGCATGGGCGCGGGCGGGCCGCCGGCGACGCATACGCTGGAAGTGATCGTGGACGTGCTGGGCATCGTGCGCGAGCGCCAGGACTGGCTGCTGACCAACCGCGAGCGCACCCGCACGATCGTCTCGATGGAATTCGTGGTGACGCCGAACGAGCCGGGCCAGGAGCGCGTGGTGCGCCGGGTGAGCTACGAGGCGAGCTACGACGAGAATTATATCCTGTGGAGCGGGCCGGTGGAAGAAGGCTTCAAGCTGAAGCGCCTGCCGGTGCTGGCGCCGCTGGAGGAGGCGGAGATGCCGCAATCCAGCCCGGCGCCGTCTGTCGCGGCACCTGTGCCGGTGATGGTTCCGGGTTCGACGGCCCGGCTGCCGGGGGTGCCGCGCGGGCCCTGAGAGGGCCGTGGTTCAACGAAACGGGGGCGCCGGCATCAGTGCCGGCGCCCCCTTTTTTGTGCCGCGACGCGGGTACGGTCAGTCGCGCGGCTTGTCCGGCCAGAAGCGGGCGCCGCGGCGGGAGAGGCCGCCGGAGACGCCGACGGGGTGGCCGTCTGCGCGCCAGCAGGCGGCGCCTGTCATGGTGCCGTCGTCGTTGAAGGCGATGCCGTTCATGCCGCCGGCGACATGGGGCAGCACCTCCACGCGGTGGCCGCGGGCGCGCATCTGGCCGTAGATGGATTCGGGATAGGTGTTCTCCATCTCCAGCGTCGGGCCTTCGCTCCACTGGCGCGGGGCTTCCACGGCTTCCTGCAGCGACATGCCGTGGTCGATGATGTTCATCATCGCCTGCCACACGCTGGGGAAGATGCGCTTGCCGCCGGGCAGGCCGAGGGCGAATTTCAGGCGGCCTTCCAGCAGCGCCATGGAGGGGGCCATGGAGGTGGTGACGCGCTTGCCCGGGGCGATGGACAGCGCGCTGCCCGGCCGCGGGTCGAAGGTGTGCATGTAGTTGTTGGGGATGATGCCGGTGCCGGGGATGACGATGCGGGCGCCGAAGGTGTTGTTGATGGTCGACGTGATGGCGCAGACGTTGCCGTCGCGGTCGGCCGACGTCATGCTCGTGGTGTTGTTGCCTTCACCCTGCTTGATGCCGGACGACCAGGCCTGGGTGCGCGCCATGTCGATCAGCGCGCGGCGCTGGGCGGCGTAGTCCTTGCTGGTGAGCAGGGCGACGGGGACCTGGACGAAATCGGGGTCGCCGGAGGCCTCGGCGCGGTCGGCGAAGGCGATCTTCAGGGCTTCCGCCATCAGGTGCACGAGATCCGGCGAGCCGAAGCCCATGCCGCGCACGTCGTAGGCTTCCATGATGTTCAGCATCTGGGTGATGTGAACGCCGGAGGCGGCGGGCGGCGGGGGCATGATGAGCTCCCAGCCGCGATAGGTGGTGCGGATGGGCTCGCGTTCCCGGGTGCGGTAGGCGGTGAGGTCCTCCTTTGAGAGGGCGCCGCCCATCTTCTGCACATAGGCCGCCACCGCATCGCCGATGGGGCCGCCGTGCAGGGCGCCGACACCTTCTTTGGCGATGGTGCGCAGCGTCTCGGCGTAGTCGCCCTGGACCAGGCGCTCGCCGGCCTTGAGCGGGCTGCCGCCGGGCAGGAGCATGGCGGCGATCTCTTTCTGGAGGGCGAGATCGGGGGCGGCGCCGGTGATGCATTCGTGCAGGTAGGGCGTGGCGCGGAAGCCGCGGCTGGCGTGCTTGATGGCGGGCTGCAGCACCTCATCGAGCGACATCGTGCCCCAGCGCTTCAGCGCCTCCGTCCAGCCCAGGAGCGAGCCGGGGGCGCAGATGGAGTTCACGCCCACCACGTTGGCGCGGTCGGTGGTTTCGTAGTTCTCCAGCGCGCCGCCGGGGACGGGGTTGAACATGTCGGCCCGGCCGGCCAGCGGCACGGCGCTCATCGCATCGAGGATGCGGTTGGTGCCGTCGGCGGTGCGGATGTGCATGGTGGCGCCGCCCACGATGCCGACCATCATCGGCTCCACCACGGTCAGTGCGAACAGCGTGGCCACGGCGGCATCCACCGCGTTGCCGCCGGCGGCGATCATCTCCGCCCCGGCGGCGGAGGCGAGCGGGTGGTTGCTGACCACCATGCCGCGGCTGCCGACGCCCGGCTGCTTTTCGCAATGGAACACGGTGGTCGCGCGCTCGCGCCAGCTTTGGGCCATGGGGTGCCTCCCTGAATTCGATGGCCGAGCGTGCCATGGGCCGGCGGGGCGCGCCAGTTGCGGCGGGCGCGGGTGGGAGTTGCGGCATCGTGGCCCCTGCCCCACAGATACGGCATGGACCCCTTTGCCACCGCCCATGGACGCGAGCTGGAACCCTGGATCACCGCCGATCCCGCCCGGCGCGGGCCGGCGCGCGGGCGGGCGGCGGTGGCGGCGGCGAACCCGCTGGCGGCGCGGGCCGGGCTGTTGATGCTGAAGGCCGGCGGCTCGGCCGTGGATGCCGCGGTGGCGGTGCAGATGGCGCTGACGGTGGTGGAGCCGAATGCCTCCGGGATTGGCGGCGGGGCGGTGATTCTTGTGCATGACGGGGACGAGGTGCTGTGCCTGGATGGGCTGGCGCGGGCGCCGGGGCGGGTGACGGCGCGGCTGATGACGGATTTCGACGGGCGGTCGGTGCCCAGCGAGCGGGCGATGTACGGCGGGCGGACGGTGGGCGTGCCTGGCGCGGTGATGGCGCTGGAGCATGCGCATCGGCGATTCGGGCGGCTGCGCTGGGCGGAGCTGTTCGCGCCGGCGATCGAGCTGGCGGAGGACGGGGCGCCGCTGTCGCCGTATCTGATGCGGGCGTTGGCCGAGAACCCCGCGGTGCGGGACACGCGATTCGGGCGTTCGCAGTATTGCGCGGGCGGGCTGGCGCTGCCGGCGGGGACGGTGCGGCGCAATCCGGCGCTGGCGGCGAGTTTGCGGGCGATCGCCGAGGGCGGGGCGGCGGCGTTGCATGAAGGGCCGTTGGCCGAGGCGATCGTGGCGGCGGTGGCGGACGATCCGTTCGCGGGCACGATCACCATGGCGGATATGGGAAGTTACCTGCCGGTGGAGCGGGCGCCGTTGCGGTTCGGGGTGGGCGATCTTGCGGTGTTGGGCGGGCCGTTGCCGGCTTATGGCGCCTTGTCAGCGGCGCAGATCATCGGGTTCGTGCGGCATCATGGGTTGGAGTCGCTGGGGGCGATGCCGTCCGAGGATGCGGTGCATCTGCTGGTGGAGGCCGGGCGGCTTTCGGTGATGGACCGTTGGCCGTTTGCCGATCCGGATTTCTCGCCGGCGGATGTCTCGTTGCTGCTGGAGCCGGACTATATCGCGGCGCGGGCAACGTTGATCGATCCGGCGCGGCGGGCAGATCGCTATTCCGTGGGGCGTGGGCGGGAGCTGGGTGCCAGCATGACCAGCCACCTTTGTACCGCCGATGCGCGCGGGCAGGTGGTGTCGATGACCACCACGATCAACCAGAATTTCGGCAGCCGGATCGAGGTGGGTGGGTTCTGGCTGAACAACGTGATGACCAACTTCGCCAACGAGCCGGTGCTGCGCGGGCGCAGCGGGCGGGAGTGGCATGACCCCAACGCCCTGGCGCCGCACAAGCGGGCGCGCACCACCATCGCGCCGGTGATCGTGCTGGGGCCGGAGGGGCGGCCTCTGGCGGCATTGGGGGCGGGCGGGGGCTACCGGATCATCGGCTACGTCGCCAACGCGCTGCTGCGCCTGGCGGGCGGGATGCGCGATGCGCAGGCGATCCTGGATGCGCCGCATGCGATGAACTGGAACGGGATCACCGAGATCGAGCCGGAGCTGGAAGCGTTTGCGAAGCCGCTGGCGGCGCGGGGGCACTGGCCGCATGTGCGGCGGCTGGATGGCGGGACGCAGTGCCTGGTGATCGAGGACGGCGCGGTGAACGCGGCGGGGGACAGGCGGCGGGATGGGTGGGGGATGGCCCTTGAGTAAGCAAGACTCTTCTTTTTTCTGAAGAAAAAAGAAGCAAAAAAGACTTTATTCACTGGCGCGCGTGCTCGGCGACAGGCACGCGAGCCAGTGAATAAAAGTTTTTTGGTTCTTTTTTTCAAAAAAGAACATTTTTGATTTCTTGCTTGCTTGGAAACGATCCAAAGCACCCTTCCCGCCCCACGCTGATTGCCGCCGCATGCTGGGCCGTTGCGATGGCATCCGGCAATGCTTGGCCCATGGCCCAGGCGGCGGCGAGCACACCGCAAAAGACATCTCCGGCGCCGGTGGTGTCGAGGGCGGCCACGCGCTCGGCGGGGAACAGTCGGGGGGTGGGGTTGGCCAGCAGGCAGCCTTCGGCGCCGAGGGTGACGATGGCGGCGCCGGCCTGGGCGAGGAGGGGGGCGGCTTGGAGCGGGTTGGGCTCGCCGGTGATGGTGGCGGCTTCGAAGCGGTTGGCGATGACGAGGTCGCAGAGCGGGAGGAGGGTTGCGTAGTTCCAGCGCAGGGGGGCGGTGTTGAGCATGACGCGGGCGCCGCGGCGTTTGGCGGCGTGCGCGGCTTCGAGGGTGACGTCGGCGCGAAGGTTGCCTTGCATCAGCAGCAGGTCGGCCGGGAGCATTTCGGCTACGAAATCCTGCGCCGTGGCGTGGCCGAGGGAATCGCAACTGGCGCCGGTGCTGATGATGCAGTTCTCGCCGTCGGGCGCGACCATGAGGCTGGAGAGGTCGGTGGGGGCGCCGGTGTTGGCCCAGGTGGCGTGCAGGCCTTCGGCGGCGACGGTGTCGCGGATCAGGGCGGTTTCGGGCTCCGTGCCCAGGGGGGCGAGGAAGCGGATTTCGGCGCCAGTGCGGGCGGCGATGATGGCCTGGTTGAGGCCCTTGCCGCCGGGGGAGCGGAGGATGCCGGTGGCCATCAGGGTTTCGCCCGGCGCGGGCAGGCGGGGCACGCGCAGGGTGGTGTCGAGCGAGGCGTTGCCCAAGATGAAAATGCGGCTCATCGGGCTTTCGCGACGGCCTGCATGAAGGTGGCGACGCGGTCGGGGTCGACCTCGTTCCACCAGACGCCGTCCTGCTTGAGGTAGCTGGCGACGATGACGGCGTCGGCGATGGAGAGGATGTCCCCGACGTTGTCGGGGTTCACGCCGCTGCCGACGGCGACGGGCAGCGAGGTGCCGGCGGCGATGGTGCGGAGTTCTTCCGTGGTGGCGGAATCGCCGGTGCGCTGGCCGGTGGCGATGGCGACGTCGGCATCGAAGAATTCCACGTCGCGGGCGAGTTCGGCGATGGAGCGGTCGGCGGTGATGGCGTGGGCGCCGTGCTTCACGTGGACGTCGGCGAAGATCTTCACGTTGCGGGCGTGGAGCCAGGCGCGGTAGCGGGCGGCTTCGGCGGCGCGGCCTTCCATGAAGCCCTCGTTGGCGACGTAGGCGTTGGCCCATTGGTTGACGCGAATGAAGGCGGCCCCTGCGGCTTTTGCGACGGCCAAGGCCTGGACGGCGCCGTTGGCGAGCACGTTCACGCCCACCGGCAGGCGTGTGGCGGTGCGCACGGCCTGGGTGATGACGGCCATGCAGGCGGCGGTTTCTGGGCCGAGGTCGGCGGGTTTGGCGAAGGGGATGTCGCCGTGGTTTTCCACGATCAGGCCATCGAGGCCACCGGCGCGGTAGCGTTCGGCTTCCGCGAGGGCGTGGGCCAGCAGGGCATCCATGCTGGCGCCGTCGTAGTTTGGTGAGCCCGGCAGGGCGTGCAGGTGGATGACGCCGATCACGGCCTTGCGGCGGGCGAAGATGGCCTGGATGGCGTTCGGCTTGGCGCGATAGACGGCCATGGGGCACCTCTTACTGTCGCGGCCACGCTAGCGGCGTTACCGTTGCCAGACCACCTGGAGGGCGAATCGATGGCGCGCAAGCGGATCCTGCTGGCAGGCGAAAGCTGGATGACGGCGACGACGCATATCAAGGGCTACGATCTGTTCCCGGCGGCGGGCTATGCCACCGGGTGCGGGCCGTTCCTGAAGGCGATGGCGGGCGAGCCGTTCGACATCGTGCACATGCCGAGCCATGTGGCGGCGACGGATTTTCCGGCGACGCTGGAGGGGTTGCAGGCATTCGACGCGGTGATGCTGAGCGATATCGGCAGCAACACGCTGCTGCTGCACCCCGATGTGGCCAATCTGTCGCGCATTTTTCCCAACCGGCTGAAGCTGCTGAAGCAGTATGTGGCGGCGGGCGGGGGGCTGGCGATGATCGGGGGGTACTACAGCTTCCAGGGCTGGGCCGGCGGCGCGCGCTATCGCGGCACGGCGGTGGAGGCGGTGCTGCCGGTGAGCATCCATCCGTGGGATGACCGGATCGAGGTGCCGGAAGGCTTCCGCGCGACGGTGAGCGCGCCGTCGCACCCGTTGCTGGCCGGCGTGGCGGCAGAATGGCCGGTGATGCTGGGGTTGAACGAGGTGGTGGCCAAGCCGGAGGCGACCGTGCTGGCGCATGCGCCGGACGAGGATGGGGCGCACCCGCTGCTGGTGGTGGGGCACCATGGCGAAGGGCGGACTCTGGCCTGGACCACCGACATGGGGCCGCACTGGCTGCCGCAGGCGGCGATCGACTGGGCCGGCTTCGTGCCGCTGTGGCGCAACCTGCTGGGGTGGCTCTGCACGAAGGGGTGACGTGGAAACGGCACTCTATGCGCCGGTCAAGGCGTTCCTGGAGGCGCGCGGCTTCGCGGTGAAGGGCGAGGTGCGCGGCTGCGACGTGGTGGCCGTGCAGGGCGACGCGAAGCTGCTGGTGATCGCGGAGTTGAAGCTCGGGCTTTCGATGGAACTGCTGCTGCAGGCGACGGACCGGATGGCGATGGCCGACGAGGTGTGGCTGGCGGTGCCGGCGACGCGCAAGGGGCGCGACCAGGACCGGCGCGCGCATCGGCTGTGCCGGCTGATGGGGGTGGGGTTGCTGGCGGTGACGCTTTCCACCGGGCGGGTGGCGGTGCTGGCCGATCCCGGGCCGTATCGGCTGGGGCTGGCGGCGCGCAAGCGATCGCGGCTGATGGCGGAGTTCGCCAGGCGCCAGGGCGACCCCACGCCGGGCGGCGGGCGCGGGCGGGCGATCATGACGGCGTATCGCCAGGCAGCGCTGGCACTGGCCGAAAAGCTGCGCGAGGGGCCGGCGCGGCCGCGCGACCTGAAGGCGGTGGCGCCGGATGCGGCCAAGATCCTCTACCGCAACGTGTATGGCTGGTTTGTGCGCCCGGCCACCGGGCTTTATGCCCTGGCGCCCGAAGGCGAGGCGGCGCTGGCGGCATGGCTGGCCGAAGCGGCGCTTCCGGGCTAGCTTCCTGGCGGCGATGGGTGGGAGCGGGACAGAGCGATGGCCTTCAAGGTGCTGACGGGCGAGTTCGCCCACGAGACCAACACCTTCAGCAAGGTGCCCACCACCATCGACAACTTCCGCCGCGGCAACTGGATCACCGGCAACGAGATCGCCGGCGCCCGGCGCGGCACCCACACCGCCATGGGCGGCAGCTTCGACATGGCGGACAAATTCGGCTGGGTGCTCGCCCACCCGATCTGCGCCAGCGCCAATCCTTCCGGCTATGTGGACGATGGGTTGTTCAACCAGGTGTGCGACATGTTCCTGGCGGCGGCCGAGGGCGTGGACGGGGTGCTGCTGCATTTGCACGGCGCGATGGTGGCGCAGAGCCATGAGGACGCGGAGGGCGAGCTGCTGCGGCGGCTGCGGGCGAAGGTTGGGCCCAATGTGCCGATCGTGGTGACGCTCGATCTGCACGGCAACATCACCGAGGCGATGGCGAGCAATGCCAATGCGCTGATCGCGGTGCGCACCTACCCCCATATCGACCACTACGAAATGGCGATCCGGGGTGGCGAGCTGCTGCAGCGCGCGATGAAGGGCGAGATCAAGCCGGTGACGGTGATCGCCAAGCGGCCGATGCTGCGCGGGCTGGATGGCGGGCGCACCCAGGAAGGCCCGATGCGCGCGCTGATCGACCGTGGCGAGGCGGTGGAGAAGGCAGGCGGCGCGCTGGTGGTGAGCGTGTGCAGCGGCTTCACCGCCGCCGACATCCGCGACATCGGCCCTTCGGTGACCGTGACCACGGATGCGAATGCCGAGGCGGGGCGCAAGATCGCCGAGAGCTTCATGGACTACGCCTGGGAAACCCGTGAGTACGTGGGGATCACCGACTGGTCGATCGCCGATGCGGTGGCGCATGCGAAGAAGGACGGGGGCAGCCACAAGGCGCCGTTGGTGATGTCGGATGTGACCGACAATCCCGGCAGTGGCCATTACGGCGACACGACGGACGTGCTGCGCGCCATGATCGCCGCCGACCTGCAGGATGCCTGCTTCTATGCGATCTACGATCCCGAGGCGGCCAAGCAGTGTGCGGCCATCGGCATCGGCAACACCGGCACCATCACGCTGGGCGGCAAGCATGATGCGCGGTTTGGCGGCGGGCCGTTGACGCTCACTGGCGAGGTGGCGACGCTGAGTTCCGGGAAGTTCCGCGCCTTCGGGCCGATGGGCGGCGGGGTGTGGCGGGACAAGGGGCTGGGTGCGCTGTTCCGCGTGGGTGGTGTGGAGATCTGCATCATCAGCAACAACGGCCAGCTGACCGACCTGGCCCAACTCACCTCGCTCGGCGTCGATCCGACGACGAAGGACACGATCGCGGTGAAATCGAAGCACCATTTCCGCGCCTGCACCACGCCTATCGCGCGCGAGATCATCACCATCGACGGCGGCGGGCTTGGCTCTGCCATCCTGTCGAATCCCGCAGGTTACAAGAACGTCCGGCGCCCGATCTGGCCGCTCGACCCGATCTAGGAGCATTGTATTTTGGCCGTTCGCGCACCCCGAGCCACCTCGAAGAGCAAGAAGACGACGGAGCCCGAAGCCGTGGTGGAAACCGCCCCCGCGGTGACCGTGGAGCACAGCGTTCCCGGGCTGGAGGCGCCGGCCGAGATCGTGGTGGATACCTTCGGCATTCCGCATGTGCGCGCCAACACGCGGCGCGATATCTTCTTCGTGCAGGGCTTCAACGCAGCCCGCGATCGGCTGTGGCAGCTGGATATCTGGCGCAAGCGCGGCCTGGGCCGGCTGGCGGCTGATTTCGGGCCGGGCTTCCTGGCGCAGGATCGTGCGGCGCGGCTGTTCCTGTATCGCGGCGACATGGATGCGGAGTGGGCGAGCTACGGCACGCCCGAGGCGCGGGCGATGACGGAAGCCTTCGCCGCGGGGATCAACGCCTTCATCGAGCTGTCGGACCGCGACCATTCCATGCGCCCGCCGGAATTCGCCGCCATGGGCACGCGGCCGGAGAAATGGGCCGCGGAAGACGTGGTGCGCATCCGCAGCCACGCCTTGGTGCGCAACGTGCTCAGCGAAGTGGCGCGCGCCCGGGTTGCCGCCAGCGCCGGCATGGGAACGGACGAGGCGCGCATGATGCTGGAGCCGGAATGGAAGCCGGTGGAGCCGGAGGGGCTCGACCTCGCCTCCATCCCGGCCGACGTGCTGGATGTGTTCCGGCTGGGGACCGCGGCGCTGGACATGCCGCCGGCGCGCCTGACCGCGACCATGGCGCAGGCCTGGAAGTGGACCAAGGTGAACGAGCAGGGGAACGTGTATCTCGACGGGTCCAACAACTGGGTGGTGGCGCCGAGCCGCACTGCCAGTGGCCGGCCGATCCTGGGCAGCGATCCGCATCGCGCGCACCAACTGCCCTCGTTGCGCTACATCGTGCAGCTCACCGGCCCCGGCCTGGATGTGATCGGCTGCGGCGAGCCGGCCATTCCCGGCGTTTCCTTCGGGCATAACGAGGTGATGGGCTGGGCGCTGACCATCTTCCCGATGGACCAGGCCGACCTCTACGTTTACGAAACGAACCCCGCCAACCCCGATGAGTACAGGTTCGGCGATGGCTGGGAGAAGATGACGACGCGGCACGAGATGATCCGCGTGCGCAGCGCCCCGGACCAACCGGTGGAGCTGAAGTTCACCCGCCATGGCCCGGTGGTAAAGCAGGACCGCGCGAACAACCGCGCCTATGCCATCCGCTCCGTGTGGAGCGAGCCGGGCACGGCGGCCTACTACACCTCGTTGGCCTGCATGCAGGCGAAGACGCCGGAGGAGTATGCCGCCGCGGTGAACCACTGGCGGGCGCCGACGATCAACCACGTGTATGCCGACACCGCCGGGAACATCGCCTGGATGTCCTCCGGCATGGTGCCATACCGGCGCAACTTCGACGGGCTGCTGCCGATCCCGGGCGATGGGCGCTACGAGTGGGACGGCTTCATCGCGCCCGGCGACCTGCCGCGCGAGATCAACCCGGCCAAGGGGTTCTTCGCCACCGCCAACGAGATGAACGTGCCCGAGGGCTACGATTTCAACGACAAGCGCCTGGGCTTCGAATGGTCTGAGCATTCGCGCACCGACCGTATTCACCAGGTGCTGGGCGCGCAGGACAAGCACACGCTGGAACAGTCGATGAAGCTGCAGACGGACAGCATGAGCATGCCCGGGCTGCGCATGCAGAAGGTGATCGCGGGCCTGTCTGGCGAAGGCGATCTTGCCGGCGCGCTGGAACTGCTGCGCGGCTGGGACGGGATGCTGACGCGCGACAGCGCCGGTGGCGCGCTGTTCGAGCTGTGGTGGACCAAGCACCTGAAGCCCGCGATCCTGGACATGCTGGTGACCGATCCCGCCGTGCGCCCGCTGATGGCGCCTGGGGACCACGAATACCTGCTGCGCATGCTGGAAACCTCCGATGCCCGCCTCGGCGAGCGCGATCCGTTGCTCACCCGCACGCTGACGGCGGCGTTTGCCGATGCGCGGGCGCGGATGGGCGACAACATGGCCAACTGGGCCTGGGGCAGCCTGCATCACGGCAAGTTCGTGCATCCGCTGTCCGCGGTGCGCGCGGGCTTCCCCGATGTGGGCCCGCTGCCCAAGGCCGGCTCCGGCTCGGCGGTGATGAATGCGGGCTACCGGCCTTCGGATTTCCGCGTTACCTCCGGGGCTTCCTTCCGCATGGTGCTGGATGTTGGCAACTGGGATGCCTCGGTGGCGGTGAACGCGCCGGGCCAGTCCGGTGATCCGCGCAGCCCGCATTACGGCGCGCTGGCGGAGAAGTGGGCGGCCGAGGAATACGTGCCGCTGCTCTACTCGAAGGAGGCGGTGGATGCCGCCGCCGCCGTGGTGATCAAGCTCACGCCCGGCTGATGTCTCTGCTGGCTCTTTCCGCCGGGCGGGCGCGGCTTCGGCTGGCGCCCGCCATCGGTGGCTCGATCGCGGACTGGCACCTGGGCACAGTGCCGGTGATGCGCCCGGTGCAGCCAGGGGCGTTGGAGGAGGGCAATGCGCGCGGGCTGGCCAGCTATCCGCTGGTGCCGCTTTCCAACCGCGTGGCGGGCAACCGCTTCTCCTTCGCCGGCCTCACCTACCCCCTGCCGGCGATGCTGAACGGGCAATACATCCATGGTGCCGGCTGGCAACTGCCGTGGACCGTGACGGATTCCGGCTCCGCCCACGCCACGCTGCGGCTGGAATTTCCCGGCGGCGAATTGTGGCCCTTCGCCTTCGCCGCGGAGCAGCGCTTCGTGCTGGCGGAGAACGCCCTGCGGCACGACATGGCGGTGCGCAACACCGCCGAGCACCCTGCCCCGCTCGCACTCGGCACCCACCCGTTCTTCCCGCGCACGCCGGGCACCACGCTGACCTTCGCCGCGGCGCAGGTGTGGGAGCAGGACGCGCTGCGCATCCCCACCACACGCATCCCCGTGCCCGCGGAATGGGACCACGCCGCTGGCCGCCCCGTCGGCCCGCTGGTGCTGGACCACGTGTTTGCCAATTGGGGTGGGCGGGCGCGCATCACCTGGCCGGAGCACGGGCTTTCCCTGGCCATCGCTGCCGACACGCTGTTCCACCACGCCGTTTTCTACACGCCGGAAGGCCGCGACTTCTTCGCCTTCGAGCCGGTGATGAACATGACCGACGGCATCAACCGCATCGACGGCGCCACCGAGCACGGCATGGCCATCCTGCGCCCGGGCGAGGTTCTGTCCGGCACCGTCCGCTACATCCTGGAGCCCGCCAAGGGGAAGCCATGACAAGCACCTCCACCGCCCGCTACGCCAGCCTGCAGAACCGCGCCGTGCTCATCACCGGCGGCGCCAGCGGTATCGGCGCCCATTACGTGCGCGAGTTCGCCGCCCAGGGTGCGCGCGTGACGTTCCTCGACATCGACGTGAAGGCCGCCGCCAGCCTTACGGCCGAAATCCCGCAGGCCCGATTCATCGCCTGCGACGTGACCGACATCGCCGCGCTGCGCGAGGCCGTCGCCGCGGCCGGCGAGGTGGAGGTGCTGATCAACAACGCCGCCCGCGACGACCGGCACGCGCTGGACGAGGTCGAACCCGAATACTGGCGCCGCACCCTGGCGCTGAACCTGGATCACCAGTTCTTCGCCACCCAGGCCGTGATCCCGCAAATGCGTGCCCGCCGCGCCGGCTGCATCATCATGATGGGCAGCATCTCCTGGATGCGCGCCCGCGGCGGCATGGTGGGCTACACCGCCGCCAAGGCCGCCATCAACGGCATGACCCGCACGCTGGCGCGCGAACTCGGCGAACACGGCATCCGGGTGAACTCCGTGGTGCCCGGCGCCATCAACACCGAACGCCAGGCCAGCCTGTGGCGCTCGCCGGAGATCGACCGGCAGATCATGGAAAACCAGGCGCTGAAGGTGGCGCTGGACGGCAGCCACGTGGCGCGCATGGGGCTGTTCCTGGCCTCCGACGAAGCCAGCGGGCTGACCGGGCAGAACTTCCTTGTCGATGCCGGGATGACGTTGAACTAGGCAGGGCCGAAAGGAAGGTCGGGGCTTCCGCCCCGAACCCCGACCAAGGGCTCTGCCCTTGGATCCCGCTGGGGCCTTAGGCCCCAGACCCCTTGACCTTTTCCGCCTTCGGCGGGGAGGGGCCATCGAGGCCGATCGAACCAGCGAGACGG
>JBIKOJ010000145.1:0-13694 GCA_044358135.1 Acetobacteraceae bacterium
CATGTCTGGCGCCCCCTTCAGCACCGCGCGCAGCTCGGCCGCCACATCGGCATGCGCCAACAGCCACACCCAGCCATCCTGGCGGGCCGCGATCGCCGCCATCTCCGTCAGCGGGGCCGACAGCCACTCCGCCAGCAGCCGCGCGCCCGCCGCCGTGCCGGTGCGGCGGATGGCCGAGAGCAGCGTGTGCCCCTCCCCGCCATCGCGCGAGCGCGTGATTTCCAGGCTGGCGCGCGTTGCCGCATCCATCTCCAGCCGGCCCGAGACCCCCAGCGGGGCCGGTGGCGCCAGGCGCGGCATCGTGCCGGCCTGGGTGGTGCGCACATAT
Organism: Acetobacteraceae bacterium; assembly: GCA_044358135.1. Taxonomy (GTDB): domain Bacteria; phylum Pseudomonadota; class Alphaproteobacteria; order Acetobacterales; family Acetobacteraceae; genus CAMDGX01. Next base: position 329 of record JBIKOJ010000145.1, read on the forward strand.
TCCAGCGCCAGCAACGCCGCCCCCGCCTCGGCATCGCCGAAGGTGCCGAACGCCGCCACATCCGCCACCCCGAACGCCTCGGCCAGCTTGCGCCGCGCCACGGCCACGGACGGCACCGCCTGTTCCGGCCCGCGCTTGGCACGCCAATCGCCGAGGTCGATTCCGCCGGCCACCAGGATCTCCGCCGGGTCCAGCCGCCCCAGCACCGCCGGCAAGGCGCCCGGTGCCACCATCTGCGTTTCGAACAATCCGGTGGAGACATCGAGCCACGCTGCGCCGACCTCCCGTCCGATCTCGCACAGGGCCAGCAGCAGGTTGGCCCGGGCGGATTCCAGCAGCGCCTCCTCGGTGAGCGTGCCGGGCGTGATCAGGCGCACCACCTCGCGCTTGATGGGCGCCTTGCCCACGCGCAGCTTCGGGTCCTCCATCTGTTCGCCCACCGCCACCCGGAAGCCGCGGCGGATCAGCCGCGCCAGATACGCCTCCGCCGCATGGACGGGGACCCCGCACATCGGGATCGGCTTGTCCTCATGCGTGCCCCGGTGCGTCAACGCGATATCCAATGCGCCCGCCGCGGCCTGCGCGTCGTCGAAGAACATCTCGTAGAAATCGCCCATCCGGAAAAACAGCAACGCATCCGGGTTCAACGCCTTCAGCGTGAACCACTGCGCCATGGCGGGGGTGGCATCCTTGGGGACCGGGCTCATGCCTTAGGTCTAGCGGGGGCGGCGAACCGAAGGAAGGCCGGGGCGGCGCGCCAGACCCGCCAGGGGCCAAGCCCCTGGATCGCGCGCGACGGAACGGTCGATCATCCGATCCAGGAAGGCGGCGCCATAGGGGTCGGCGGGGATGGGCGCGATACGCTGTGGTGCCGGCGCGTCCTTCCGGTTCAGCTGCTCCAACGGGCGTTCGAACTCCGCGCGCATGCTCCTGAGGCAGGTCGAGCGATCGTCATCGGCCAGGGCGTCGATCGATGAAGAAACGGTCGACGGCGGCCGGTATGTTTCTTTGCTTTGCGCGCCGCCGCCGGGCGAGGCAAGGCCTGGCATCCGCCACGCCTCGTCACATCCCGCGCAGCACCAGGCTCGCGTTGGTGCCGCCGAAGCCGAAGCTGTTCGACATCGCCACGTTGAACGTCCGTTCCTGCGCCGTGCGGGCAACGCGGTCGATCCGGCTTTCGCGGCTGGGCACGTCCAGGTTCAGCGTGGGCGGCACCACGCCGTCACGGATCGCCATGGCCGAGAATATCGCCTCGACCGCACCGGCGGCGCCGAGCAGATGGCCGGTTGAGGACTTGGTGGAGGACATGGCCAGCCCTTGTGCCGCCGCCCCGAACAGGCGCTCCACGGCAGCCAGCTCGATGTCGTCGCCGGCGGGCGTGGACGTGCCGTGGGCGTTGACATAGCCGATATCGCTCGGCGCGACCCCGGCATTGCGCAGTGCGTTGCGCATGGCGCGGAAGGCGCCGTCGCCGGATTCGTTGGGCGAGGTGATATGCCACGCATCGCCGGACATGCCGTAGCCGGCCAGCTCGGCGTGGATCCGGGCGCCGCGGGCGCGGGCGTGCTCCAATGACTCAAGCACCACCATCCCCGCCCCCTCGCCCATCACAAACCCGTCGCGGTCGCGGTCCCAGGGGCGGGAGGCGCGCTGCGGCGTGTCGTTGAAGCCGGTGGAAAGGGCACGGGCCGCGGCGAATCCGGCCATGCCGAGTTCGGTCACGGCCGCCTCGGTGCCGCCCGCCAGCATCACATCGGCATCGCCGAGCGCGATCGCCCGCGCCGCGTCACCGATGGCATGCGTGCCGGAGGAGCAGGCCGTGGAGACGGCGCGGCGTGGGCCATGGAAGCCGAAATGCCGCGCCAGATCGGTGGCGATGTTGTGGATCATGCCGCGCAGCATGAAGCTGCTGTCGACACCGCCGGCCAGGCGGGCGCCCTCGCTCAGGGCCTCCAGCGCGCCGCAGCCGGAGCCGATCGTGATGCCGGCCATGGCGTGTGCCTCAGGCGTGGTGGGCAGCCAGCCGGAATCGCGCACCGCCTCGGCCGCGGCAATCTGCGCCAGGCGCCCGGCGCGGTCTGCCCGGCTGGGCTCGGGGCGGGTGGCCCAGGCGGACGCCCGCACCTGCCCGGCGACACGGCTGGGAAGCTCGGTGTTGAAGTTGGTGATGGTTCGAATGCCCGACCTTCCATTCACCAGGCGGCGCCACACCGTCTCCAGCCCGTGGCCGAGCGGACAGATGATGCCCATTCCCGTGATGACGACGCGGCGCATGTCGATTCGCTCCTGAGCGGGACGTTACCAGAAAGCGTCGGAACGAAGCGTGGTGGGGTGAAGCTTGCGTGACATCCTACACGGCGCGGGGCATTCAGCCCCAGTTTCGTGCACGAAAATCCATCGCGAAGCTCGCCGCGGCCTTCCACCTGTAGTCGCGCCGCAGGGCGGTGAAGGTCGCGTTCTGATGCAGCACGGCGTAGCAGGGATCCTCGCGCTCGGTGATCACAAGCCAGCGGCGGAAGGCGGCCCGGCGCTTGCCCTGGTCGAGCTCGCTCTGCATGAACGCCATGATCCCGGCTGCCTCCTGGTTCTGCCACTGCCCGGCCTCCCAGGTCTGGCCGCCGGGCGCATAGGCGGCCATGGCGGCCACCGGGTCGGCGAACCAGGCGGAATTGGAGTTGTCGATCACGCCGCGATGCGGGCCCTTGGGCAGCACCTGGCTCCAGTTCTCCTTCATGGAAAGCACAACGTTCAGGCCGATGTTGCGCCAGCCTTCCAGCAGCACCTGCGCGGTCGGCGTCTGGTTGGTGTAGTAGTTGTTGAGCGTGGGATAGGGAATTTCCTCGCCCTTGTATCCCGCCTGCTTCAGCAGGTCGCGCGCCAGGGCGGGGTCATGGGCCGGCGCCGCCCAGTCCTGCACCATCATCTCGCCGTAGAACGGCCATTGCAGGCCCTTCGGCACCACCGTCCGCCCCGCCCAAAGCCCGTCGATGATCGCCTGGCGGTCCATCCCGTGCGTCATGGCGCGGCGCACCAGCGGGTTCGCCAGCGCGGGGTGGGTCTTGTCGAAGACGTTGAGGCGGATGTTGGCGATGAGGCCGCCCAGCACCTGGTGCCGTGGCGAGCGTTCCACGATCGGAATCTGGTCCGGCGCCAGGTCGCAGGCGAAATCGAAGTCGCCGGCCAGCAGGCCGTTCACCCGGCTGATCATCTCCGGCACTTCAACAAGGCGGATCGTCTTCAGCGGCGGGCGGCCGCCCCAGTATTCGTCATGCGCCTCCAGCAGCAGCATCGTATCCGGCTTGAAGGCGGCCACGCGATACGGGCCGGTGGCCACCGGCTGGCGCGCGAAATCCTGCCAGCTCGCCGCCTCCTCATAGGCCCGGCGGGAGATCACCGCGGCGGTGTTGCGCGTCAGGCGCTGCGCCAGCACCGGCTCCGGCGTGCGGTTGTGGAAACGCACGGTGCGGGCATCCACGATCTCCACCCGGTCGAACCCGGGCAGCGTGGCGCGCGCCGCCACCGGCACCTCCGGCGGCGGCAGCTTGCCCGCGCCGGTGGTGTTGGAGGCGAACAGCCCGGCGCGGTCGGCCGATTGCCCGCTCCACATCCGCGTCGGGCCGAAGCTGAACGCCACATCCTCGGCCGTCAGCGTGTCGCCGTTGTGCAGCTTCACGCCCTGGCGCAGCGTCACCTCCAGGGTCTTGCCGTCGATCTGGCGCCAGGATTCCGCGACCCGCGGCACCATGCCCAGCCCGAAGGTCCAATCCACCTCCATCAGCGATTCCGTGAACAGCGACATCGTCCGCTGCCCCACATTCGAAACCTCGCGCAGGGACTCAAGCGTATTGGAGATGGAGATCTTCTGCACCGCGATGGTGATGCCGGGGCGCTGGTCCGCCTGGGCGATGGCGAAGCGCGGCAGGGCCGCTCCCGCCGCAACCGCGGTCAGGGCCCGGCGCGTGATGCGGTGCATGGCAGTCTCCATCAATGCAATCCCGCCATTCTATCCGCGTATCATTGCAGGCATTTGGCGTGCGTGTTGCGGTTCCGCGAAACCCCGCCGCGCGCCTCATCCCAGGTGGCGGTAGTGCCACACGCTGGCGGGCGGGAAGTTCAGCGGCGTCCAGGCCAGGCGCCGCGCCGCCAGCCCCAGCCGCCGCGGCGAGATCGGCGAAGTGGCGCAGTAGCTGTAGTGCAGGAAGCCACACTCCGGCCCCACGGCGCGGAACGCCGCGACGAAGCGGCGCTGCTCGGCAAGCGGCAGCAGCACCAGCGGCACGCCGCAGATCACGGCACCCACCTTCGCCGCGTTGCCCTCCAGCAGCGCCGGCAGGGCGCGCGCATCCCCGGTGATCACCTGCACCCCCGGCAAGGCGGTGCGCAGGTGGTCCGCCATCTCCGGCACGATCTCCACCAGCACCAGCTGCCGCGGAGCCAAACCGGACTCGAGCAGCGCGCGAGAGATCACGCCGGTGCCGGCACCCAGTTCCACCACGATCTCGTCCGGCGCGCACCGCGCATGCGTCGCCACGCGGCGACACAGCGCCGGCGAGGACGGCACCACAGACCCCATCTGCAGCGGATTGCTGAGCCAGCGGCGGAAGAACAGGCCGGCATTCGCAATGGCGCGCACGGTTCCGGCCGGTGCGTCCTGCCCGGCCTGCAGCTGTTGAGACAATGGACTACTCCGTTCTGGGGCCGTGCCCGCCCAGGGGCACGAGGTGGGACAGGAAGGCCTCGGCGCAGGCACGCCAGCTGAAGCGCTCGGCATGGGCCCGGCATGCGGTCCGGTCGGCCCGCAGCGCGGCCAGCGCCGCCGCGCGCAGGTCCGGCCCCACGCAGCCCACGTTCCCCGTCGCACCCGCCAGCACGTCGCGCGGGCCGGTCACGTCGAACGCCGCCACCGGCGTGCCGCAGGCCAGCGCCTCCAGCAGCACCAGGCCGAACGTGTCCGTCAGGCTGGGGAACACGAACACGTCGCTGCCGGCATAGGCGGCGGCCAGCTCGGTGCCGAATCTGGGGCCGGTGAAATGCACCCCGGGGTAGCCGCGCTTCAGCGCCGCCAGCTGCGGCCCCCCGCCCACCACCACCTTCGATCCCGGCAGGTCCAGGTCCAGGAAGGCCTGGATGTTCTTCTCCACCGCCACCCGCCCGACATAGGCGAACACGGGGCGCGGCAGGTCCCACGCGAGCGCCGGCGCGGGCGTGAACAGGCCGAGATCAACGCCGCGGGACCAATCCCGGATGTTGCGGAACCCGCGCCCGGCCAACTCGGCGCGCAGGCTGGCGGTGGCCACCATCAAGCCCTGGCCGGCATTGTGGAACCCCCGCAGCCAGGCATAGAGCCACCCCACGGGCACGCCCACGCGCGCATTGACGTATTCCGGAAAGCGCGTGTGGAACGCGGTGGTAAAGGCGCAGCCACGCGTGCGGGCCCAGGCACGGGCGCACAACCCCAACGGCCCTTCGGTCGCGATATGCAGCGCATCCGGCATGAAGCTCTCGATGATCCGGTTCAGCCGCCGCGCCGGCAGCACGGACAGGCGGATGTCCGGATAGGTCGGGCACGGCAGCGTGGGGAACCTGTCCGGCCCCACCACCTCCACCGTATGCCCCATGCAGCGCAGCTCGCCCGCGATCGTCTGAAGCGTGCGCACCACACCGTTCACCTGTGGCAGCCAGGCATCCGAAACAATCAGGATGCGGGCCGGGAGCGGTCCGACCTGGAGCAACCGCTTCCAGTAGCCTGAGGAGTCGCCCCTCCCCACGCCCGCCGCCAGCGCCTCAGACAGGTTGCGCCACCTGCGCCCTGGCCGGCGCGGCAAAGGAGAAGCGGTTCAGCGCCGCCCAATCCAGAAGTTCCATCCGGCCGTCATGGTGCTCCACCAGCGCGGTGCAGCTTTCCACCCAGTCGCCATCGTTCATGTAGAGCACGCCATCCACCATGCGCATCTCGGCGTGGTGGATATGCCCGCACACCACGCCATCCAGCCCACGCCGCCGCGCCTCCCCGGCCAGCGCCCCCTCGAAGCGGTCGATCGCCTTCACCGCCTCCTTCACCTGCCGCTTCAGCCAGGCGGACAGCGACCAGTAGGGATAGCCCAGCCGCCGCCGCACGGTGTTGAACCAGCGGTTGACCACCAGCGCCGCCGTGTAGGCCCAGTCACCCAGCAGGGCGAGGAACTTGGCATAGCGCACCACGCTGTCGAACTCGTCGCCATGGATGATCAGCAGCCGGCGCTGGTCCGCCGTCACGTGCACCGCCTCGCTGCGCAGCCGGATGCCGCAAACCTCCAGCCCCATCGGCAGCCAGGTGCGGAACATCTCATCGTGGTTGCCGGGGATGTAGGTCACCTCGGTGCCGTTGCGCGCCTTGCGCAGGATCAGCTTCAGCACCTCGTCATGCGACGCGTCCCAGTACCAGGATTTGCGCAGGCGCCAGCCATCGATGATGTCACCCACCAGGTACAGCTTCTCGCTGCTGGTGCGCCGCAGGAAGTCCGCCAGGAAATCGCTCCGGCAGCCCCGCGTGCCCAGGTGCAGGTCGGAAATGAAGATCGCCCGGTAGCGGTGCGAGCCTTGGGTCAGGTCGGGCGGGGCGGCATTCATGCGCTGCGGTGTCCCACGTGATGGGCGCACCAAACCCGTGCGGCAGCGCGTCGCGCACGTGAAGTTTCGATGACCCGCACCCGGGGCGGCCTCGTTCCTGGACGTCACCGCCGGGGGCGCCGCTGGAGGTACGGGAAGCCGCGCGCGCGATCCAGGTGGTGGTGGCCTGACAACCCCGGATTCATCACCAATCCATCTCCGGACTGTCCCACGCCTGTCATCGACCGCCGCCTAGAAGGCGGGACCCCACCCGACCCGGAGTTCCGCGATGACATTGTTCCGCCGCGCCGCGATGGCGCTTGCGTTCACCACCGCGCTCGGCGTCTCAGCCGATGCCGGCGCCCAGCAGCGCATCAAGTTCGAGCTGTGGCAGGGCCTCACCGGCGACCTCGGCGAGCGCGTGAACGACGTGTGCAAGCGCTTCAACGAATCGCAGGCCGAGTTCGAGATCACCTGCATCAGCCAGGGCAGCTACGACAGCGCGGTGCAGAACGCGATCGCCGCCTTCCGTGCCAAGAAACACCCGACCATCGTGCAGGTGTTCGATGCCGGCACCACCGACCTGATGCTGTCCGGCGCGTTCTACCCGGCAAAGCAGCTGATGACCGACCATGGCCAGACGGTGGACTGGTCGCGCTATTTCCCGGGCATCGCCCACTATTACGCGACCTCCAAGGGCGAGCTGTATTCCTTCCCGTTCAACTCCTCCACCGCCCTGTTCTACTGGAACCGGGACGCCATGGCGAAGGTCGGCCGCAACGCCGCGCCGAAGACCTGGGAGGAGGTGGAGGCCGTCGCCCGCGACATGAAGAAGGCCAACCTCGCAGCCCCGTTCTGCTTCGAGCACGACACCTGGCAGATGCTGGAGCAGTTCTCCGCCATCCACGGCCTGCCGCTCGCCACCCGCGGCAACGGCTATGAGGGGCTGGATGCCGAGCTGGTGTTCAACAAGACACGCTTCGTGGACTACGTGAAGTTCCTGAAGAAGGGCCTCGACGAGGGCATCTTCGCGATCAAGGAAAAGGCCACGGGTGCCACCATCGGCGAAGCCTTCGCCGCCGCCGATTGCCAGATGACCATGATGTCCGTGGCCGGCCACGGCACCATCGGCAAGACCGCCAAGCCCGGCATGGCCTGGGACGTGGCGATGCTGCCGGTCTATGAAGGTACAAAGCGCACCAACTCGCTGGTGGGCGGTGCCTCGCTGTGGGCGCTGTCGGGCAAGTCCAAGGACGAGTACCGCGGTGCGGCGGCGTTCTTCGCCTTCATCGCCAAGCCGGAGAGCGAGGCGTATTTCTCCACCGTCACCGGCTACATTCCGGTGACCATCCCCGGCTTCAAGTTCATGCAGGACAAGGGCTTCTACAGCCAACCGCCCTACAAGGGCCGCGAGATCGCGCTGGAGAGCCTGACCGCCAGCGAGGTCACGCCGGTGAGCCGCGGCATCCGGCTGGGTGGCATGATCCAGATCCGCAAGGAAACCCGCGATGCGCTGCAGGCCATCTTCGCCGGGCAGATGACGGTGGAGGCCGGGCTGAACCAGGCGGTGGAGCGCGGCAACGCCATCCTGCGCCGCTTCGAGCGCACCTACGCCGGCAAGCAGCTGCCCTGACGCCAGGCGGCCCGGGGCCTTCGCGCCCCGGGCCAACCGGCCAAGAAGCATGGAAAATCGCGCGCATTTCAAAACCCTCTGGCTCGGCGTGGCCCTGATCCTGCCGCAGCTTCTGCTGGTGCTGACCTTCTTCTACTGGCCGACCGGCGCCGCCCTGTTCTGGGCCTTCACGCTGGAACAGCCCTGGGGCGGCGGCAGCCAGTGGGTCGGGCTCGACAATTTCGCCAACGTCTTTTCCGACCCGTTCTACTGGGCGTCGGTCGGCCGCAGCATCGTGTTCGCCCTGGGTGCGGCGGGCCTGTCGATGGGCATCGCGCTGGTGCTGGCACTGTTCTGCGACCGCCAGCTGCGTGGCTACGGCACCTACCGCACCGCGCTGGTATGGCCCTTCGCGGTGGCCGCACCGGCCGCGGCGGTGGCCTTCCGCTATGTCTTCGCGCCGGAGGCCGGCGTGTTCTCGGCGCTGAACGCGATCTATCCCAACATCTGGAACCCGGCCAGCAACGGCACGCACGCGATGATCATGATCATCGTCGCCTATGGCTGGAAGTACATCGCCTACAACTTCATCTTCTTCCTGGCCGGGCTGCAGTCGATCCCGCGCGCCCTGATCGAGGCGGGTGCGATGGACGGCGCCGGCGTGCTGCGCCGCATGCGCGACATCCAGCTGCCGCTGCTGGCGCCGACCTTCTTCTTCCTGCTGGTGATCAACCTGACCGACAGCTTCGTGGACAGCTTCGGCATCGTGGACATCACCACGGAGGGCGGGCCATCCAAGGCCACCGAGCTGATGGTGTACAAGATCTACTTCGACGGGTTCAAAGGCCTGGACTATTCCGGCGCCGCCGCCCAGTCGATCGTGCTGATGCTGCTGGTGATGGGCCTCACCTTCGTCCAGTTTCGCTACATCGAGCGCAAGGTGCACTACAAGTGATCGAGCGCACACCTGTCCTCAACTTCGTCACCCATGCCATCCTGGTCGGCGGGCTGCTTGTCGCCTTCCTGCCGATGTGGCTGGTGTTCGTGGCCGCCACGCTGACGATCGAGCAGATCAATTCCCCGCCGATCTCGCTGATCCCCGGCGGAGAACTGTTCGCCAACCTGTCCGCGGCCTGGAACCGCGCCGATCTCGGCACCAAGCTGCTGAACTCGCTGTTCGTCGCGGTCGCCGTGGCCGCGGGCAAGATCGCCATCGCCTCGCTCACCGCGTTTGCCATCGTGTTCTTCCGCTTCCCCGGGCGGATGCTGGTGTTCTGGATGATCTTCGTCACGCTGATGCTGCCGCTGGAGGTGCGCATCGTGCCCACCTACGCCGTGGCGGCGAATGCGCTGGCGCCCCTGCAGGCACTGTTGGACGTGCTGGGAATCGCCTGGCTGTGGCAGGCGGCCACCGGGGTGAAGCTGGCGCTGGAATGGAACCTGCTGAACTCCTACACCGGCCTGATCCTGCCGCTGGTGGCCACCGCCACCGGCACATTCCTGTTCCGCCAGTTCTTCATGACCATTCCGGCCGAAATCGTGGAGGCCGCCCGCATGGATGGCGCGCGCCCGCTGCGCTTCCTGCGCGACATGCTGATCCCGCTGTCCAAGACGAACATCGCAGCCCTGTTCACCATCATGTTCATCTACGCCTGGAACCAGTACCTCTGGCCCATCCTGGTCACCACCGACCGCGTCAACTACGGCACCGCGGTGATGGAGCTGAAGCGGCTGATCCCCACCGCGGCCACCACCGGCGGTGGCACGCCGGATTGGAACGTGGCCATGGCCGGCTGCCTCATCGTGATGCTGCCGCCGCTCGTCGTGGTGGCACTGATGCAACGCTACTTCGTCCGCGGCCTGATCGGCGCAGACAAGTGATTTCCTTCGGAGAGGCATAACCCATGGCCGAGATCGCAATCCGCCAGGTGCGCAAAAGCTATGGCCGCACCGAGGTGGTGCACGGCGTGGACCTCGATATCCACGATGGCGAGTTCGTGGTGATCCTCGGCCCCTCAGGCTGCGGCAAATCCACGCTGCTGCGCATGATCGCGGGGCTGGAGGACATCTCCGCCGGGGATATCAGCATCGGCGGCACCCGCGTGAATGAGAAGGAACCCCGCGAGCGCGGCTGCGCGATGGTGTTCCAGAACTACGCGCTGTACCCGCACATGAGCGTGGCGGAGAATATCGGCTACGCGCTGAAGGTGGCCGGCGTGGCCCGCGCCGAGCGTGCCGCGCGCGTGGCCACGGTGGCAGAGACGGTGGGGCTCGCCGGGTTCCTGGAGCGCAAGCCCGGCCAGCTGTCCGGCGGCCAGCGCCAGCGCGTGGCGATGGCCCGCGCCATGATCCGCGAACCCAGGGTGTTCCTGTTCGACGAGCCGCTGTCCAACCTCGATGCCAAGCTGCGCGTGCAGATGCGCATCGAGATCCGCCGCCTGCACCGCCGGCTTTCCACCACCTCGGTGTTCGTGACCCACGACCAGGTGGAAGCGATGACGCTGGCGGACCGGATGGTGGTGATGAATGCCGGGCATATCGAGCAGATCGGGACACCGGGCGAAATCTACCACCACCCCGCCACGCGCTTCGTGGCCGGCTTCATCGGCATGCCGCCGATGAACCTGCTGCCGGCCACCATCACCGCGGCGGGGCTGCGGCTGGAGTCCGGGCTCATGCTGCCGCTTGGCCGGACCTGGGCCGGCCTCGCTCCCGGCACCAAGGTGGAACTCGGCGTTCGCCCGGAGGAAGTGACGGTGTCTGCCGATGGCCATGGCATACCGTTCGTGGTGGAGTTCCTGGAGGAGCTCGGCGCCGGGCGGCTGGCGCATGGCATGCTGGAAGGCAGTGACTTCATCCTGTCCCTGCCCCCCGGCGCCACGCTGCAGCCTGGCGAAACCTGCCGGCTACATTTCGCCCAGGCCGCGATGCACCTGTTCGATGCCGCAACCGGCAACCGCTGCCATTCGGAACTCGCAACAGGTGCAGCGCCGCGCGCCCCAGCCCTGGCCGGCATGGGAGGCCATACCCAACCATCCCCCCCAAGACGGTCCCAAGTCATTGTGAACCGCGATCACCTGCCCTCCTGAACCCGGGCGGGCGCTCGATGGCTGGAGTCCGTCTGCGCCGGGCAGGCCGCATGGCCATCACCCTGTGGGCCGTCGCCACCGCGGTCGTCGCCGCCAGATATTCGGCCGCACCCTCGGCCGGCCGTGCGGAGCCAGCGGTGCGACTCCTTGTCCGCCACCGCCCGATTGCGGCACGGCAAGCCCGGCGCCGCCTCGCACGTCCAGATCTCGGCGTCGACCAGGCCAAGCCAGGCCCGCGCGGCTGCCGGCCGGGGCAATTGACCTCCGTCCTGTGCCGCCACAATCCTCCGCCCGACCGCAGCCGTTGCCGGGCGCTGGCTCGGGCTACGCAATGTCTTCTCAGGCGTCACCCGCGCCGAAGACAGCACACGATGCGCCGACACACGGAAAATGCGAAAACGCCGTAGCTGTGAAGAACGGGGGAGTACGGAGGGGGGCACGCGCCCCACCATCCCCCTCCCCAACCAACAGCAGAAACCCTCTCCCCATCCCCCGCATCTCCCCCACCACCCGCAAAACATCCCCCACCCGAAACCGAACCACCGGGCACTGTATCCTCCTACCCTCGCGCGGGGGGAATCGAAGGCGGGTGCTCTCCACTCTCACGGCAGGGAATCGCGGGGCGCTGCCATGCTTGCCACCGAGGACCGAAACGCTGGGCTCTTGCCCAAGAACTATGTCGGCCGTGCAAACCACGTTTCCACCCTGGAGCGCAGCTACCAGTGGTAGCGCACGGCCCTATCGATGTGCCCTTTGTGGCACCTGGCGTGCGCAACGCAAAATCGAAGAACTTTATTCGATTACATCGCTATTAAAAAAATAAGCCGAGGTTGGAGATACTGGAATCAAAGTGACCGAACTTCCTTTGTCGGCTCCAGAGATAAGCGTGACCAATATTTTTTCATCCGAATTCGTGACATTGTAACTGAGAAACTTATGTTTGGGCACCAACGCATCAAGCGCGGCACCGACCTTTCCAAATTGCCTGAACTTAAACATCTTACTGGCCTCCTTTTTTCATCCGGCTTTTCAGCATCACGAACGAAGCAAATGGACCAAAAAGGCTGTCTGCGAGCGACGAACCTAACGGGCCATCAAATCTATCCTCGAACACGTTGCGAAATCCGCTGTCGACTGCAAGAAACCCGATACACTCTGTATTCTTAATGCTTAATGAATGTGATGGCTTTTGTTGAATCGCAAACACCATTGTACTGCGGTAGGGTAGATGCCACCCCCAGCCTGGAAATAGCCGCCTCTGAATCAAGCCAGGGCTCTGGGGGCGGTGCCCATATATATCGAAACTAGAATTTCTATATCCCGGCCGTGACGGCAAATCATTCTCAATATACCGGCGTTCCTTTTTCATGAAAATCTTATGAAAATCTTCATTTTCGTCAAGGCGATCTTTCTTTTGCACAAATCTAGCCTGATCCATTTCGTGATTCAATTTACTCGACCGCGTATCCCGCGCAAATGAAAATACATAAATCACCCCATCTTCCGAAAATGTACATTTAATCGCCGCACGGCAAGTTGTTCCAGTCAACATAGAGAATATTTCTGAAATATCATTCAAGGACTGGGTAATTTGCTGCGTAAATGATTTTTCAATTTCGTCAAAATCTTCAACCTTATCGCTAATTAATTTCTCCCGCAAATAGCTATTAATTTCTTTAATTGTATCGTTAAAATTTTCTATGCGATCAAATGTGTTTGCATAACGTTCTTTGCGCGAACGCGACCACTCGCGAAAAACAAATCCAAAAAATAAGATCGTATATCCCGATAAAATGAATACGCGATCCGCTAAAGAATCAACATTTTCCCCCAATTTCAGATAGGCAATTCCTTTGTCGACACCATAATATAGCACTACAAAGAAGGCTAAAATTTGAAGAACCCTTGAACTCAATCCCTTCGCGGTGTCGATAAATCGACTCAAAAAGCCTGGAGGGGGAGAAAACCCCGGCATTAGTTCAGCAGCCATGATTCGTAGCCTCTAGACTCGCGCACCCGTGACCAAGACAGTCTATTTCATGAGGCATTTTACTTTTTTTCTGCTTTTGACTTGATG
>JBIKOJ010000326.1:0-4035 GCA_044358135.1 Acetobacteraceae bacterium
AGCCAAGGGACAGGCGATCCAGATCATCAACACCCATGGACAGCAGGTGGTGGACACCTGGTGCTTCAATGCCGATGACCTGTCCGAATTCCTGTCGATGGAACATCTGCACGCCAGCCTACAGGGGATCTTCCCGACAAAGGGCGATGGCCTTGCGACGAACCGGCGGCGGCCGATCCTGATGTTGGAGGAGGATACCTCACCCGGGCGCCATGACACGATCATCGCGGCCTGCGACGTTCATCGTTATGCGGCGCTAGGCTGCCGCGAATATCACGACAACTGCACCGACAACCTGCATGGGGCCCTGGGGCAGATGAACCTGCGCGCCTCCGACTGCCCTGCCCCGCTGAACCTGTGGATGAACATTCCGGTTGGCCCCGACGGCAAAATCACTTGGGGAGAGCCACTCAGCAAGCCGGGGGACTATGTGACCCTGCGCGCCTTGATCGATTGTATCGTGGTCATGTCGACCTGCCCGCAGGACATGATCCCGATCAACGGCGCCGCCTGCCAGCCGACCGAGGTTCACTATCGGCTGCTGGACTAATTGTCAGTAAAATCGGTGCGGGATCAGGACAGCCCGGGGCTGATCCGAAGGACCCGCGCGCCGTCGCCCGCTTTCGCCGAGGTCACAATCAGCCCCAGCTTCTTGCCCAGCGCTCCCGACATGGCACCGCGCGCCGTATGCGACTTATGCCGACGTCCCGATTATGCCGATGTAGGGCTGCAAGCCATTGTTTCTGGCGGTGCTCGCTGTGAAGGGGGCGGCATAATCAGAGGGCTTCTAGGAAGGCGAGGAGTTTGTCGTTCGGTCGGAAGCGGCCGGGTTTGGTCGTGATCGGGGCTGTTCTTGCCAAGGCGCGCTCCTTGATCTGCAGATCCGCGTGCAGGTAGATTTGGGTTGTTTCGATCTGTTCGTGGCCGAGCCAGAGCGCGATCACGGATGTATCGATGCCGGCCTGCAGCAGTCGCATCGCGGCGGAATGGCGCAGGACATGCATGGTCACGGACTTTTGCGCCAGCGACGGACAGGCGTCTGCAGCTTTCCGGACGTATTTGGCCAGCCTGTGTTCAAGGGCATCACGGCTGAGGGCGCGGCCGGTCTGCGTGGGGAACAGTGGGGCCGCTGGCTGACCGGCGCGCTCAGCCAGCCAGACCCGCAGATGGGCGATGGTGCCCGAGGTCAGTGGCGTGATCCGCTGCTTTCGCCCCTTGCCGTGGCAACTCACATGCGCGCCAGCGCCGAGATGGAGATCGCGGCAGCACAGACCGATCAGTTCGGAGGCGCGAAGCCCCGTCTGCACTGCAAGGGCGAACAGCGCCACGTCGCGCCGCCCGGTCCACGTCATTCGATCAGGGGCCGCGAGAAGCGCCCCCAATTCCGGTTCCGTCAGCCAAGTCACCAGCCGCCGATCAAAACGCTTCGGCGGGATCGCCAGAACCCGTTCGATGGTGGCGGCATGTTCAGGATGGCGCAGGGCGGCATAGCGGAACAGGGACCGGATCGCGGCCAGTCGGGCATTGCGGGTGCGTACGCCGTTCTGTCGCTCGCGCTCCAGATGGTCGAGGAAGGCACCGATGAGCGGCGCATCGAGGTCGTCAATGTCGAGCTTGCCCGGCGCCTTGCCGTGCCGCTCCGACGCGAAGACCAGGAGCAGCCGCAACGTGTCGCGATAGGCCTGAACCGTGTTCGGGCTGACCTGGCGCTGGCGGACGAGGCGATCGGTGAAGAACGCCTGCAGGGTGGTGGCCAGCGCACTCATGCGTCACCCGCCAGGTGGCGCTCGAGCCTTTCACCTGCCAGGCCCAGTAGTTCCGGCGCTGCCGATAGGTACCAGTAGGTATCGCCGGGATCGGCATGGCCGAGATAGGTGGACAGGATCGCGAGGCGGGAGCCGGGGTCGCCCGCCCGGTAGTCGTCTGCGATGGTGCTGACGGCGAAGCTGTGCCGCAGATCGTGGATCCGGGGTCGGCATGCCGCGGAACGCGGAACGATGGCGCAGTGATGCAGAAGCTTGTGGAAGACCCAGTGCACGGTTCCATAGCCCAGCCGTTTGCCGCGCGAGTTGATCAGCAGGACCTGCGCACCCTCTGGACGGGGTCGGCCATCGAGGCGCAGATAGGCGTCGAGCGCCGCGACGGTCGTCGGGTGCAGCGGCAAGGCGCGGGCCTTGTCGAACTTGCCATGCCTGATCGTCAGGATGCCGCTGGCCGCGTCAAAATCGTCGCGGTCGAGGGCGATTGCCTCGCCGATCCGCATGCCGGTCGCCGCCAGAAGGCCGATCAAGGTCCGGTAGGTCGCCTGCACATGCGGTCCGCGCAGGATCGCAGTGGCCTGCATCAGTGCCGCAATCTCCTGCGGCGTATAGAGATAGGGCGTTGCACGGCGCGTCTTTGCGGGCAGAAGATCGGCGGACGGAACCTCGGTCCTTTGGTCGAGCGTGCGCAGGTGCCGGGCGAAGAGGCGAACCTCGGCCAGCCGTCTTGATGTCCAGATCGCGGCGGCATCCGCGGGCAGGGTCGCCCAGGCCAGCGCCGTCTCGGTCCGGACATGAGTCTCGCCGCGATCCTCGGCGAAGGCTGCAAACTGGCCAAGAAGCCGCTCGGCCTTGTCCATCTTGTAGCCGAGGGCGCGCCGCATGGTCAGATAATCAGCAAGAGCCTGACGTAGAGTGCTCATAGCACGCCCTCCGGCCAGGGTCGCGCGATCAGGCGCAGGGTGCCTTTGTCGACCTTGGCATAGATCGCCGTGGTCTCGGTGCGGCGGTGACGCAAGATTTGACCGATTTCCGGCAAAGAAGCACCGGCCCGCAACAACTCCGTTGCCGCCGTATGACGCAGGCGATGGGCGTGGACGCGCCCCAGATCCGCGCGTTTGGCTGCATCCGCCACGATGCCGCTTACACGGGAAGCCCCAAGGGCATGATGGGGCGCAAAATGCCGGACGAATACGGTCCGGCCCAAGGCGTCCGCAGGCCGGGCGTGGCGCAGATATTCTGCCAGTCGGCGGCCAACATCCGGCGGAAGAGGAAGCTGCTCATTACAATTGCCCTTGCCGCGCACGCGGATCGTGCCCGCGCGCCAGTCGATGTCATCGAGTTCGAGCCTCGCCACCTCGTCGCGCCGCAAGCCGAGGCGGATCAGCAGGGTCAGGATGGCCAGATCACGGCCGCCAACAACCGTGCTGGCATCGCAGGCCGCAAGCAGACGCCGAACCTGACCGGGTTCAAGCCCTTTGGGCAACCCCGCCAGTCGGCGGCGCAGGACGGTTGGCACAGCCGAGACGAGCGCGCGTTCCGTCACGCCCTGCACATGCAGAAAGCCAAGGAACGACCGCAGCGCCGTAATCGTCAGCTTCGCCACCCCGACATTCAGACACGGGCAAAACTTGACCACGAAGGAGGTGACATCGCCTGCGGTCAGGCTCCCGAGGTCAAGACCATCGCCTGACAGCCTGCGGTCCAGAAACGGGCGCAGGCAATCGCAGTATCGAAAGGCCGTCATCGGGACCAGCCCACGTTCCGCGGTCAGAAACTGCTGGTAACGGTTCAGGACCTCCGCAACAGGACCGTCCAGCACCGGGGCTTCGGCCACTGGAACCAGCCCCAGGCCGCGCAAATGGTCGAGAATGGGGCCAAGCGCCTTGCGCGTCTTCAGCCTGCGCACGCCAGCGGCACGGCGGTCAGCCATGAACCGATCAACCTGCGCCACGCACAAATCGCCCATCGCGAGCTCTTGGCCCTGTAACCAGCCGATCAGGTCGTTGAGCAGCTTGCGCTGCTTCCAGATCGTACCCGGCCTGTATCCCCGCCGCCGCAACTCCTCCTCGAACCCTTTGGAAAGGTCCGTGACCGGGTTCTTGCCTCGTCTCTTCTTCTGATCGATCACCATGATATCTCCTCGTTTCAATCTGAACGAGAAGACGCTACCAGCCCAAAACCCCGAGGATTATGCCGATTACGACGCAACAGATTTGAAGGTATTCAATACCTTACGCAACTACATCGGCATAATCCGGACGTCGGCATAATG
>JBIKOJ010000010.1:0-44649 GCA_044358135.1 Acetobacteraceae bacterium
CCTCGACCTTTCCGCCTTCGGCAGGGAGGGGCCGACCGGGCCTCTCAACCGCCTCGACGGCCCCTCCCCGACGAAGGCGGAACTATTGTGGGTCCAGGGACCTCAGGTCCCTGGTGGGGTCCAGGGGCAAAGCCCCTGGCCTTCCTTCCCCTACAATCGCCGCAGCATCTCGGCCCGGCTCGCCTGCCACTCGGCATCGGTCATTTCGGTGGCGAGTTTGGCACGGGGCGCCTGGGCGGGCGGGGCGGTGGCGGCGGAGCTGGTGCTGGTGCCGTGGCTGCCGAACAGCCAGGGCTTGGCGCGGCGCAGCGTGGCCATCAGTTGCTCGCCGCCATCCAGCTCGTAGTGGTCGTTCAGGGCGAGGCTGGTGGCATCGACCAGTTTCAGCCCGTCCAGGTCCACCATGCCCGCGCGGATGGCGTGGGCCTTCAGTTCGGCGCGCACCAGGCGTTCGCGCATTTGCGCTTCCATCGTGGCCAGGCGCTGTTCCAGCGCGGCCTGCGCGGTATCGGCTTCGGCAGCGGCGTGGGTTTCGTCGGTCATGCGCTCTCCTGCGTGGGGGTCGCGATGCGCGCGAGTTCCGCGTGCACGTCTTCGATGTCGTAGACATCGGCGATGGTCTTCACTGCGGTTTCCTGGCTGATCAGCCCGGCCTCGGCCAGCGTGCGCAGGGTTTGCGCATCGCGGCCGCGGTCTTCGCTGGTGGGCGCGTACCAGCGCGGCCAGATCAGGCCCAGCCGCACCGCGTGCGGAATGGGTTCAATGCCCTGGCCCAGCACGCGCAGCGGGTAGAGCTGGCTGGCCCGCACCACCATGCGCGCCAGCTTCAGCAACGCATCGCCATAGGAAACACGCAGGTTGTCGGCGAGCCACACCAGGCCCTGGTTCATCATTTCGATCGCGCGGCCGGATTGGGCCGCCGACAACCTGTCCGGGCTGGCCCGGTTCCCGTGCACGCCTTCCAGCGCGAATTCGCGCAGCGTGCGAACATAGTCGATCACCGCCGCACTGGCGGTGCCGTCAATCTCCAGCAGGCGGGCATCGCCCTTCTCGGAAACGATCAGCGCATTGCCGCCACCGCGCACGATCTCGCCCTCGGCGCCGGCGGGTTCGCGGATCAGCAGCGTGGGGTCGGAGGAGTATTTCAGCCCCCGCCCGGCCTGGCTGAGCTGGTAGTCGATCTCGATCCCCGTCTCCACAGCGGCGCGAAAGGTGCAGGCGCCATCAACAGACTCCACGCCATCGGGCCCGCCGGGCAGGTTCTTCACCCACACCAGCGGCACGAAGCCCAGGCCGTGGCGCACGCTTCTCGCATCATCGCGCACCGGCGGCCTGTTCTCGGCGGCCACGGGCTGCGGCAGGAACCAGGTTTCCTCCTCCTGGTCCCAGCGCCGTTCGAACCAGTATTCCGCCTGCGCATCGAGCCCCTGATGCCCGCGGGCCAGCAGCGCGCGGCCGGGCACCTTGTAGCGCTCCGTCACGCGCAGCAGCTCGTCCGGCGCTTCCGGGTCCCATTCCGGCACCAGGTAGGGCGTTTCCAGCACGCTGAAGAACACCCTTCCCTTCAGCACGCGGAACAGGATCGCCACGGAGCCGATGGAGCCGCGCAGGGCGGCTTCCATCATCACCTGGTTCAGCGCCGTCTCCCGCGCGAGGTCCGCGAAGATGGCCCGCACGCGCCGGTCGTCGCAGTCGATGGTGGGGAAATGCCCTTCGCTGAACACCAGCGAAATGGAATCGTCCACCACGATGCGCGCCAGCGGATAGCGCACGGAAGGCCGGCGCAGCCGCAGCGGGATATACTCGCCGCCGGCGCCGCGCTCCTCATGGAACTCGAACGGCAGCACGTCGTACAACGTGCCATCCAGCACGCGCTTCAGGATCGCCAGGCGCCGCGTCCGCTCCGGATGGTGCGGATCGCCAGGCACCAGCCCGCATAGGGTGGTGAACATTCAGCCTCCCAAGGAAGAAAGCGGTTCTTTTTTGAAAAAAAGAACCAAAAAACTTTTGTAACCTGGCGCGGGTGCCATTCGGAAAAGTCTTTTTGCTTCTTTTTCTTCAGAAAAAGAAGACTCTTACCTTTCAAACAACCCCACCCTGACCTGCCGGGCCGGCTTCCCCGCCACCCCCAGCATGGCGTGTGCGCGGGACAGCGCGTCCACCTGGTCGTCCTTGCGCCCGTGCGGGAAGTCCCGCAGCTCGTCCATCAGCGCCTGGTTCCAGGCGCCGCGCAGCAGGAAAAGCCGCCCGGCTTCCACCTGGGCCGCCACCGGCATCGCGCGCACCAGCTTGGCCCCGGTTTCCGGCGAGGCAAGCACCGTGTGCCCGGCGAGCTTGCCGGTGAGGAACGCCACCTGCTGCTTGCCGGCCTGGCCGGGATCCTGCGGCAACCCCACCGGCACCGCGCGGCCATCGCGGGAGGCGGTGGCCATCAGGCACTGCGTTACCTCATGCGGCCCGCCGCGCAGGCGCACCACATCCACCACCACCAGCCGCCCATCCGGGCAGTGGGCCAGCTTGAGCCCCACCGTCCAGTCGGGGTCGCGGCCTTCGCCGGCCTCGGTGGCGGCGAGGTCCCAGGCGCGCACCATGCGGGCCCCTTCGGGCAGCGAGTCGGCGATGCCGATGCGCGCCACCGGGAAGAGCGAGCCTTCGCCGCTGGTGGGCGACTGCTGATACAGCGCCTGCCAGGTGCGGCTGCCCACGCTGGTGCGCTTGCGCGCCAAAGCCGTTTCATTCTCCCAGGCAGGCCAGAGTGCCGCGCCGAGCGGGCGGCCCAGCGGGTCGCCGGGTTCGGCCAGGGCGGGCAGGCGCAGCGTGTGCCAGGCATCGCCGGAGTCCAGCAGGCGGCCGGCCAGGTCATCCTCGTGCCAGCGCGTCATCACCAGCACGATGCGCCCACCGGGCTTCAGGCGGGTGATCAGCTCGCTGCGGTACCAGTTCCACACATGCTCGCGCGCCAGCGAGGATTCGCCCTCGGCATGGCTCTTGATCGGATCGTCGATCACCACCAGGTCGGCCCGCCGGCCCGTCACGGGCCCATGGATGCCGGTGGCGAAGTATTCCCCACCCAGCGTGGTGCGGAAGCGATGGGCGGCGCGGCTGTCTCCAGAGAGGCCATAGCCCAGCGTATCGCGCTCCTCCGCCACCAGGTTGCGCAGGCGCCGGCCGAAATGGTCCGCCAGCTCCGCGGTATGGCTGGCCGCGATCACGTTCGTGAGCGGCTGGCGCGCCATCCACCAGGCGGGGAACAGCAGGGAGGCATAGGTGCTCTTGGCGCTGCCCGGCGGCATCAGCACCATCAGCCGGTCGATCGCGCCATCGGCCACCTGGCCCAGGCGATCGAGCAGCATGCGGTGGTGCGCCGCCGGGCGCTGATCCAGTGGCGCCAGGACATGCTTCGCCCAGTCCTCCAGCCCGAGCCCGGGCAGCAGGGCGCCATCCGCCGGGCCGGTCGCAGCCATGCGGTCTCCATCTGATTTGCGGTGAAAGGGGTGGAAGCGGCGAAGGGGGCGGTGCCACACACTCCGTCGATCATGTCGGAATACCTACACCGGTCTGGGGCCGATGGGAAGGAAAAAAAACGTACGTACGTAATTTTTCCTCGCACCCCCCAGAATGTGGCCGAAATCGGGCACGGCGCGGTAGAAAAAATCCTACCCCGGCGTACCCCGGAATTTGTGCTGCAGCGCAGCAATTCAACCCCGAAAAATGCTTGCAAATCAGGCGACTAGCCCACCAATCCAACCACGAAATAAACATTTCGATACAGTCATGTTCACAGCATGGGCGAGCACAATTGCGCTGCATGCAAGGATTTGGGGTTGATCTCCCAGGCAATGATGGGCTGTATGGCCGTCGCGCACCGTGCCTATTGCGGTGCGCCCCACCGGGCCGAGAGCAGGATGCTACCCCTGCCGCGGCACGAGGAAGGAGAAATAGGATGATGAACAACACCAGCAGCGCATCTGCCCTCTGGGCTGTGCCGGCACTGGTGGGGATGATGTTGTTCCCCCTGCCCGCACACGCGTCCGAAGGCGCGGATCTCGTCGCAATGGCCCCGCAGACCATCCGCCCGGCCGCCCCTGTCGCCGCCCCCGCCCCCGCCTTGCGGGAACCCGTTTCCGTGCCTGCCCCGGCCCCGCTCGCCCGCCCCGCAGCCCCCGCCCCACGCCCGCTCGCCGCCGGCCCGGTCTGGACCGATGCCTCCGGCGAATGGCGCCAGGTCGGCACCGCCTCCTGGTACGGCGGCCGCCGCTGGCAAGGTCGCCTCACCGCGTCGGGCGTCCGCTACGATGAGCGCCAGCTCACCGCAGCCCATGCCTCCCTGCCCATCGGCAGCCAGGTGCGCGTGACCGTGGCCGATACCGGCCGCGCCGTCGTCGTCACCATCATCGACCGCCCCGGCACCCGCAAGCGCATCATCGACCTCTCCCGCGCCGCCGCCGCCGAACTGGGCATCCTCAGCCGCGGCGTGGCCCAGGTCACCATCACGCCGGCCTGACACCAACGGCAGTGCAGACGCGAAATCGCCATGCAGTGCCAACAGGAACTCAAGCATACGATGGCGCGCTGAAGTAGCCGTGATTGGGTCAGGGGGGCGGGCCATGCCCCATCGCCTTCGGGGCTCCGCCAAGGATAAGCGTTCTTCTTTTTCTGAAGAGAAAGAAGCAAAAAGACTTTATTCGTCCGCAGCGTCACCGCCGTACCTTGCCAGCGAACAAACGTGTTTTGGTTCTTTTTTTCAAAAAAGAACCTGCTTCCTTCCCTGTCCGCACACATCGACGTGCCGCCCGCGCCATGGTACTGAAGGGGTACGATTCAACGGCTCCGAGGCGCCCGCATGTCCGCCACGCTCCTGCCCCCTTCCCTGACCCAGCCGGTGATCGGCGACGGCAGTTTCCCTGCCGGCACCCAGATCGCCGTGCCCAGCCCCGATGGCGCGCCCACCGAACGCGCCGTGGAAACCCTGGCGCGCGGCGACAAGGTGCTCACCCTGGCCGGCCCGGTCACGGTGCGCCACGCAACGGCCGCGCGGCTTGAACCCGCCACGCCGCCGCGCCAGCGCATCATCCCGGTGCGCGTTTGCGCCGGCGCGTTCGGCGAAGGCCAGCCGGTGGCGGATCTGCTGCTGGCCCCGGAACAGCCGGTGCATGTGCTCGATGCCGGCCTGCCGCACGGCGCGCTGGTGCCGGTCGGCGCCCTGGTGAACGGGGAGAGCATCCGGCGCGAGCCGCAGCAAGCCGCCCTGACCTGGGTGCGGCTGGAGCTGGAAACGCCCGGCGTGGTGATCGCCTCCGGCCTGCTCGTGGCCGCCCGGATCGACCCTGCCGCCCCGCCGCCATCGGCCCTGCTGCCCGCCGGCCCGGCCACCGCCGCCCTGCGCCAGCGCCTGGCCGGGCAGGCCCCCGCCGCCGCTTCGCCCGCACCCGTGCCTGAAGCCCCGGCCGCCGAGGCGCCCGCCCCGGCAGCGCCGGAAGCCGCCGCCCCGGAAAGCCCGGCCCCCGCACCCGAACCGGCCGCCGCGCCGTTGGCGGAGCCCGCTGCCGAAGCCCCCGCGGACCCCGCGCCCGAGCCCGCTGCCGCCGAGCCCGCCGCAGACCCCACCCCCGCGCCGGCCAGCGGCGAGCCGCAACCCACCCTGCGCATCGTCGTCAAGGGCGAAACCCTGCCGCTGCTCGATGGCAGCAGCGAAACCACCTGGGATGTCATGCTCCCGGCCGGCACCACCATCGTGCGGCTGATCTCCCCGCGCGGCCTGCCCGCCAACACCGCGGAAGCCGACCGCCCCCGCACCCGCCGCTTCGGCGTCGCCATCCGCTCCCTTCTGCTCGATGATGCGCCGCTCCCGCTGGACAGCGCGGCCATCGGCGACGGCTTCCACAACATCGAATCCGCCGGCAGCGAATCCTGGCGCTGGACCAATGGCGAAGCGGTGCTCCACCTGCCCGCCTCCGCCGCCCGCCGCCAGCTCACCGTGCTGATCAACAATTGGCACCAGATGCTGCAGCCGGAATAGCCCGCCCGGGCGCGCCAACGCATCAAGGCCGGTCCCGCAGGGGGCCGGCCTTTTTCGTGCGCGCATCCCGGGCCACCCGGCGCCGAAGGCCCCAAACGCAAACGGGCCGCCCCGAAGGGCGGCCCGCTCTCGTCCGCGCTGCTGCGCGGGCTTAGGCTTAGCGGATCGTGACGTCCGAGTCCTGGATGTCGGCAATGCCGTCCGGGGTGTCGTCGAAGAAGAAGTAGGTCGCGCCGTTCAGCACGTTCAGGATGGTCACTTCGCTGCCGTTGTTGCTGGCGGCATCGAAGAAGCCGATCGTGAACACGTCGCCCAGGGAGAAGGTATCCAGGCCCGTCGTGAAGCCGTCGATCGAGTAGTCGCCCGTGCCGCCGAAGTCGAAGAAGCGGTTGGCGTCGGTCGTCGCGCCGTCGAAGCGCGTCTGCACCTGGGCCCCACCTTCGCCGTTGAAGTTGAAGGTGTTGCCGCCGAACGCCGAGAACACCGTCGCCTGGCCCGAGCCGAGGTTGAAGATGTTGCCGCCCGTCGCGCCGAATTCACCACCCAGGCTGATCAGCAGGCCGTCGCCGGCGCCGTTCTGCAGCGTGTTGCCGCTGCCCTGCGCCAGCAGGAAGTCTTCCGGAGCGCCAACCGCCGCGCCACCGATCAGGGTGGTGGAGCCGGAGACCGTGCTGGTGATCATGTCGTTGTCGCCGGCCGAGCCGCCGGTGAACATGCCGCGCACGCCGCCGACGGTGGCCGAGCCGGTGCCGCCGAACAGGGTGGCCGAGCCGTCCGTGTCGGACAGGATCAGCACCTTGGCCGCGCCCGGGTTGATGATCGCCGAGGCGCTCACCACCGCGATGTCAACGTTGCCGCTGGTCAGGTTGATGTTCGTCAGCGCCGAAACCGTCGGGCTGCTGCCGAAGGTGTTGATGGTGGCGTTGCCCGCGGCGTTCACCGTAGTGGCACCCAGGCCCGACCCGAGGTCCAGGATGTTCAGGCCAGCGCCGGCGCCGAGGTTCACGGTGCTGCTCGTGCCCACTTCAGAGGCCAGCAGGTAGTCGCCGTCCTCGGTGGTCACGGTCATGTTGCCGTTGTAGTTCACGAAGGCGCCGTTGTTCTTGCCGTAGAACACCTGGGCGTTCTGGGAAAGGTTGGCGTAGGTCAGGTCGGAGCCGTCGCCGGCCACAACCACCGTGCGGAAGTTCGCACCGCCCAGCACCTGGTTGGCGCCCGGGGCATTCGCACCGATGAAGATGTACTGCGCGCCGGTGTCGTCATTGAACCCGGTGCCGGTCAGCATCAGGCCGCCGAGGAAGTTGGTCGCGGCGGGCATGGAGCCGGCGCCGGCCACTTCCTGCATGTCCAGCAGGCCGAGGTTGTTCAGATTGTTGACCACATTCACGGCGGACTGGGCCGCCTTGGCGTTGTCTGCCGAGGTCAGTGAAATCGTGACGGTGGCGCCGCCAGCGCCAAGAACGGTTACATCAGCCATGTCAGTATTGGCCCTCTGAGGGGTTAAAGGTGTGTGATCCCGCTTCTAACGGAACCCACGCATACATGGCAAGCAACAATGCATCGTGACGTCTCTCAAAAACTGGATCGTCCCCCCGGGTGAGACGCCATGTGTGCTTTGGCAACACCGCACACACCCCCCGGCCCCACCCGCCACCGGCCGCCGCTGCGTACTAAGTCCTTGCGACAACACACAAAAATTCGCCGCGCCACGAACGCATGCAATCGGGCAAGGCTCCGTTCATGATTATTCACAATCTCGCGAGTGCCTTGGCACCGGGCAAAAAAAAAGCCGCGCCGCAGCATCGCGGCACGGCATCGAACCGAAACGGGGGGCTGGGGATCACATGTCCGGTGTCGAATCCGCCCCGCGCACGCTGGCCGCCATCACCCGGTCCGCCTGCCGCGCGAAGCGCGAGGCCATGCGCAGCAGGATCTGCCGATCCTCCGCGTGGCACACCCGGAACAGCCGCAAAAGCGCCAGTTCAGAGGCATCTTCGGCCGCGCCGCCGCCTTCCGTGGGGAACGCCCCGCGCAACAGATGCTCGGTCGAAACGCGCAGGATGGAAGCAACCTTGGCCAGGTTCACCCCCACCTGCCCGGCCCGCTCCGTCTCCCACTGCGCCACCGCGCTGCGGCTCACGCCCACCGCCATGGCCAGCTGCGCCTGGGTCAGGCCCGCCGCCTGGCGGGCCGCGCGAATGCGCGCCCCCACCCCGGGGGCCGGCCCGTTGATTTCGATGTCGTCGATCGGGCTGCGCCCGGAAGCCTTCGATGTGTCGCTCATGCGTTCATCATACGACTCTTCGCCTAACCGATCAACCTAACTCTGCTTGACATATGTTAGTGGATATGTCTATCTTCGGGGCCGAAACCCCCGGAGAACTCAGAATGACTAACCAACTCGTGTGGACGGACCAGCGCGACACCATTCTGCGCACCATGCGCGAACAGGGCCGCAGCTGGGATGTCATAGCTGCCGTCTTCCGAATCAGCCGCTGGGCCGCCATCGAGCGCGCCAGGAAGATCGGCGCCCACATCCCCCTGCCGCCCCGCACCCCGCGCACGCCCGATGCCGGCAACCGCGAATCCCTGCCCACGGGCCACCCGCTGGCATGGCAGATCCTCACGGAGGGCACCCTTCTCGCCGGCACCACCTACCCCTACCCGCCCCCGCCCCTGGAGCCGGAGGAAGAGGAGGAGCACGCCCCCCTGGCACGCGCCGCATGAGCCACCGGCACGACCCCCAGGCCCAGCACGCGCCGGAGCAGTTTCGGGCCGCCGCCATCGCCGGCCGCCTCGCCGCGGCCGGCCTGGTGGAAGGCCCGCCCTTGCTCGCCGCCATCCGCCGCGCCGCCTTCCGCGCGGCCCCCACGGTGAACCGGCGCGGCCTGGCCATGCGCCTGGCCCACCGCTTCGCCGATTCGCACCACGCCGCCCAGCTCGCCCGCGAGGCCGCCCGCCGCCGCATCGCCCAGGCTCTCGCCCCGCTGCTCCACGCCCGCGCCCCCATCCCCGCCCTGCGCCAGGCCGTGGCCGAAGCCGACCCGCACTTCGCCCTCTCGGCCCAGGAGCAGGAGGCAGAGGCCCAGGCCGCCATCGCCCGCCACCTGGCCTTCGCCCAAAGGAACCACCGCCGATGAATCACGCCCCGCACGGCGTATGGGCCCAATGGGCCACCCACATCGCCCCGCCCCCCGGCCCCATCCCGCTGGCCGCCGAACCCGCCACCTACCCGGCACCCGAAACCATCCCGCCGCGCGAGTGGCTCTACGGCCACCGCCTGATCCGCCGCTTCGTCTCCGTGCTCGCGGCCCCGGGCGGCGTCGGCAAGTCCTCGCTCGCCCTCGCCCAGGCCCTGGCGCTCGCCACCGGCCGCCCCTTCCTGGGCGAGCGCGTGCATCACACCGTGCCGTGCTGGGTGTTCAACCTGGAAGACCCGCCGGAGGAAACCCAGCGCCGCGTCGCCGCCCTCATGCGCTTCCACGCCATCACGGCCGACGAGCTCGGCCCGCGCCTGTTCCTCAACAACGGCCGCCTGCGCCGCCTGGTGATGGCCGAGCCCGACAATGGCGGCGGCATCGCCCTGCCGGACAAGGAGCCGATGATCGCCGCCGCCCAGGCCGCCGGCATCGGCCTCATCGTCGTGGACCCTTTCGTGAAGTCCCACCGCCTCGATGAGAACAGCAACATGGAGATGGATGCCGCCGCCACCGCCTGGGCCGAAGTCGCCGACCGCACCGCCTGCGCCGTCCTCCTCGTCCACCACGTGCGCAAAGGCACCGCCGACAGCGTGGACGCCACAAGAGGTGCGAAAGCCCTCACCGACGCCGCCCGCTCCGCCGCCCTGCTCAGCCCCATGGGCCCGGAAGACGCCCAGCACCTAGGGATCCCCGAGCGCGAACGCTGGCGCTACGTCCGGCTGGACGACGCCAAGGCCAACCTCGCCCCGCGCGCCCACGGCGCCCTGTGGTTCCGGCTGGAGACGGTGCAGCTCGGCAACGGCAACACGCTCTACCCCCTGGGCGACCAGGTCGCCGCCATCGCCGCCTGGGTGCCGCCCAACCCGTTCAAGGATCTCTCGCCCGCCGATTGCAACAAGGCGCTCGATGCGATCGCCGAGGGCATCGAGGGCCACGCCTACACCCGCCACCGCACCGGCGGCGCCAGCGCCCGCTGGGCCGGCGCGGTGCTGGAACGCCTGTTCGGCCTGGAATCCGCCGAAGCCGCCCGCATCCTGAACATCTGGCTCAAGAACGGCCTGCTGATCGAAACCGAATACCGCCACCCCGGCCAACGCCGCCCCCGCCTCGGCCTCAAGGTCGTCGACAGCAAACGCCCCACCGCCACCACCGCCCCCACCACAGGAGCCGACGCATGACCCTCGCTCTACTGAACGACGCCCCCCTGAACGACGCACCGAACGACGCACGGAACGACGCATCCCCCCCCCCGTCGGGGCCCGCCGCGCCGTTCGCGTCATTCCCCCCGGTGAAACCGGGGGGGAATGACGACGCCGGGCGCGCGCGCAAGCGCGTAGGCGGCCCCCCGAACGGTACACGGAACGACGCGCCGAACGACGCACGCTTCCCGGATGCGAAGGCCCTGGAACTCCGCCTGGAGGAAGCCGGCGAAACCCTCCTCCTCCTCCCCCAGCGCGGCTACTCCACCCGCCTGCGCACCAGCACCTGGAACGTGCTGGACGAAGCAACCGAAGCCTATGCCACCCAACCGGCTCGCCTGCACCTGCCGGTACCGAGTGCCACCAAGATCACCCGCATGGACGAAGCCCTCGCCTGGCTCCCCCTGATCCCCGACGACAAATACGTCCTCCGCCGCCTCGTCGCCTCCCGCATGCTGGTAAGCCCGCTGACCGGCCGCCACCTCTTCCCCTGGCGGCGGCTGGCCACCCTGCTGGGCGCCGACCACAAGGCGATACAACGCTGGCACGGGCAAGGGATCGATCTGCTGCTCACGGCAGTGAACAGAAGAAGGTAAGGCCAGGGCGCCGCCCTGGACCCGGCAGGGGGCCAGCGCCCCCTGCACCCGCGTCCTTTGGCGCTTGCAACGCTCGGGCAGCCGCCCGACATTGTTGGGGCACCGATAGAATATCAGGCAATGACACCCAAGGAACGTCTCGCAGCGGCGATCACGAGCAAGGAAGCCGTCCTCATCCTCGGCACCGGTGTCTCGCGCCAGGCATCGGGCAACGCCCCGTCCGCCTCATGGACGGGGCTGCTCGCCGAAGGCATCGCCTTCTGCCTGGCCAACGCACCCACGGAAGCCGATGCCGTCTGGGCCGCCAAGGTCCAGCGGGACATCACCCGCGCCGCCTCGCGAAGCCTGATCGCTGCCGCAACCGACATCGAACGCGCCCTGGAGGCGCCCCATGCCACGGCCTTCAAGCGCTTCTTCAAGGAGACGGTCGGCACCCTCCCGGTCGCCGACCCCAGCCTGCCAGAAGCCATCGCCGCCCTGCACAAGGCCGGCGCGGTGCTCGCCACCACCAACTATGACGACCTGCTGAAACCCGCCACCAACCTACCCACCGTCACGTGGCAAGACCCCGACAAGATGCAGGAAGTCTTCCGCCGTCAGCGCGAGGCCATCGTACACCTGCACGGCCATTGGGACGAAGCGCCCAGCCTCGTCTTCGGCGAACGTTCCTACGACGCGATCAGCCGCGCCAAGCACGCCCAGGCACTGCAAACCGCAATCACCCAGCTCCGCAGCCTCGTTTTCATCGGCTGCGGCGACGGCCTCGCTGATCCCAACACCGGCCACCTGCTGGAATGGCTCCGCTCCAGCACCGTGCCGTCCACCGCCTCCTTCATCGCCATCCTCTGTCGCGAAAAAGACGCCGCAAAACTCACCGACGAATGGCGCGGCCTGCCGGGCGTCGAGATCATCCCCTACGGCAACGATTACCCAGATCTAGCACCCTTCCTACGCAGCCTGCTCGCATCGCCCTCGCCGTCTTCACCGCCCTCACCACCCGGCCCCACCCTGCCGACGCGCCCAACCCGCTACCACGGCCGCGCCATTCTCCACGGAAGGGTCGCCACCACGCTGCGCACGGGCGCCTCCGCCGTGCTGCTGCACGGCGCAGGCGGCATCGGCAAGACCACCCTGGCCCATGCCGTGCTGCACGACCCGGAGATCGAACGCCACTTCGCCCAACGCCGCTGGCACGCTGCGCTGGACACGGCCACCAGCGCCGAAGCCATGGCCATTGCCATCATCCGCGCCACCGGGCTGGACCCAGCCAACCACCGCTTCGAGTCCGCCCTGGCCTACATGGCCGAAGCACCTGGCCTGCTGGTGCTGGACAATCTGGAAGCCCCGTTCCTGCCAAAGGACGAGAAAGCCGCCACCGAGGCTCTTCTCGCCCATCTCAGCCAAGTGCCCGGCCTCGCCCTGCTCGCGACCATCCGCGGCGACGAACTGCCGGACGGCCCCACCTGGCAGGCCCATCCAGTCCCGCCGGTAGACGACGCCACTGCCTTCGCCATCCTGCACGACCACGCCCCCCGCATCGCCGCTACCGACCCCGATTGGCCCGCCTTCTGCCACGCCCTCGGCGGCATGCCGCTGGCGATCACCCTCATCGCCCGCCGCGCCTACACCCGCACCACGCTGCGGGACCTATGGCAGGAATGGCAGTCCAAAGGCACCTCCATCGCCAAGCGCCTTGGCATGGAGCCGCATCGCCTAACTTCGCTGGACCGCTCCATCACCCTATCGGTGGAGCACGCCAGCCCTCCCGCCCTGCGCCTGTTTGCCCTCCTCGGCCAACTCCCCTCCGGCCTCGCCGACGAAGACCGCCGCGTCCTGCTGAAAGACGACGCCGAGGACGCCCGCGACGACCTTCTCCGCCTCGGCCTCGCCCACGCCCCCCCGGGTCGCATCGACCTCCTTCCCCCCATCCGCCGCTACGCGCAGGCCCACAACAGGCCCAAGGAAGAAGACGCTGCGGCGTGGCCCGCCTACTATCTCGTCCTGGTCGCCGAGGAAGCGAAGCGGATGCAGTCCGACGGCGCCGCCGCCTTCGCCCGCCTCGCCCCGGAACTCGCCACCCTAGAAGCCGCCTTCGCGACAGCTAACCTAGCTGCAGCAGTCACAGCAGTCTGGGGTTTCGGAAATCTCGTTCGTTTTCGAGGCGTCGGAAGCCCCGCGCCGCTGCTGGCCCTCGCCCAGCGATGCGCGGACGCTGACGATCAGGCGGAAAGCGCCAACTGCAACTTGGCAGCAGGTTACATCGCCCTAGACCGATCCGACTACAACACCGCCTCGGAGCTCTTTGAGAAGGCACTTACGATCTATCGGCATAAGGGCATGATGGACGGCGCAGCAATCTGCATCGCCAATCTTGGGGATATCGCCGCTCGACGCTCCGACTACGCCATAGCCACCGCCCGCTTGCAGGAGGCCCTGCCGCTCTTCCAAAGGGCCGGCGATGTGCTCGGTGAAGCCAATTGTATCAGGCAATTTGGCGATATCGCCATGCAACGCGAAGAATATGCAACCGCAATCGCCCGCTATCAGGAGACACGCCCCCTATATCGCCAAGCCGCCGACACCCTCGGCGAAGCCAACTGCATCCAGAGACTGGGCGTCATCGCCCTGGCCCGATCCGACCACGCCACCGCCACCACCCACTTCGACGAGGCCCTGCCGCTCTACCGCCGCGTCGGCAGCGTGCTCGGCGAGGCCAACTGCATCCGCAGCCTCGGCAACATCGCCCTGGCCCGCTCCGACCACGCCATCGCCACCGCCCGCTTCGAGGAAGCCCTGCCGCTCCACCGCCGCGTCGGCGACGTGCTCGGCGAGGCCAACTGCATCCGCAGCCTCGGCAACATCGCCAGCGACCAAGGCGACACCGCCACCACCCGCATCCACTACGAAACCGCCCTCACCCTCTACCGCCGCATCCCCGAGCCCTTCAGCATCGGCTGGACCCACCTCGACCTCGCCAACCTCCCCGACGCCCCCGACCGCGACGCCCACCTCGCCGCCGCCCGTGAGGCCTGGCTCTCCATCAACCGCACCGACCTCATCGCCGAGCACCTCGACAAACCCGCCTGACCCGCCCCCGCCTTGCCATCCGTCACCAGCGCCGAGCAACCGCCACCCTTTCCCCTGGCCTAACCCGGCCATCCAGCGCTGGCCCGGCCAGGGCATCGCTCTGCCGTTGGAAACACTCAACCGGCGTCGGAGAATTTGACAGTTCCTGGCACGGGGGCAGCCGTCACGCACACAAGCGCCTGATATCGCTCCACAGCCGGCGCAAGCATGAACCTTGCATACGATGGTCGGCCTGCCTGGCCCTCCGGAGTATCTCCATGCACACGCCATTCGCCGCCCTGGCCATCGCCACCCTGGCCGCCGCAACCCCGGCCGCGGCCGCCGTCGTGACGTCCCTGCCCGGCGGCACCGTCCTGGCGCAGCCGGCCAGCAACTACAGCGGTGTGGGGCCGCAAACGGTGGTGCCGGGCGTCACCTGGTCCTCGACGGTCAGCAACTCCGTGTTCGGCATCACCGGCGGCTACGGCCTGAGCGCGAACGGCTCCTGGAATGGTCCGGCCCCCTATGTCGGCCTCAACACCCCGTTCGGCACCATGACCTACAGCTTCGCCACCCCCGTGGCCGGTGTGGGCGGGTTCCTGAACTATTCATCAAGCACGGGCGCCGCCACGATCGCGGTCTACGACGCCACCAGCACGCTGATCGAATCGTACACCCTGTCCATCGCCACACCGGCCGCCACCAACGGCGGCGCCTTCTTCGGATTCCTGGAAGCCTCGCCCAGCATAGCCTACTTCACCCTGTCGGACGCCTACGTGGTCATGCGCGATCTCACCGTGCTCGCCGAGGCGCCGCAGGGCACGCCGGAGCCTGCCTCGCTGGCGCTGTTGGGCGCGGCGCTGTGCGGCCTCGGCCTCACCCGCCGCCGCGGCTGAGCCCACGCACCTTGCCAACCGGGGGCGCGCCCGCTACCCCCGTTCGATGCCCACGCGCGACGCTGAAGCCGCCATCGCCCGCCTCTCCAAGGCCCGTGTCCTGGTCGTGGGCGACGCGATGCTCGATCGCTACATCTTCGGCCGGGTCGAGCGCCTCAGCCCCGAAGCCCCCGTCCCCGTGCTCACCATGGCCAGCGAGCACGACGAGCCCGGCGGGGCCGGCAACGTGGTGCACAATCTCTGCGGCCTCGGCGCGGCCACCGCCTTCGTCTCCGTGGTGGGGGATGATGCCGCCGGCGCCGAGCTCACCGGCCTGATCGGCGGCCAGCCAGGCGTGGAGCCCTGGCTGCTGGTGCAGGGCGGGCGCATCACCACGGTGAAAACCCGCTACATCGCCCAGGGCAGCCGCCAGGGTGGCCAGCAGCTGCTGCGCACCGATCGGGAGGACACGCGGCCAATCCACGCCAAGCTGTCGGAACGCCTGCTGCGCATTGCGCGGGATGCGATGGCCGCCACCTCGGTGCTGATCCTGTCCGATTACCGCAAGGGCGTGCTGGCCGGCGACATCCCGGCCCAGCTCATCAAGGCAGCCCAAGCCGCCGGCCGCCGCGTGGTGGTGGACATGCGCGCCAGCGACTTCGCCCGCTATGCCGGGGCCGACGTGCTGATCCCGCACCGCACCGATCTCAACCCCGGCGACGACCCGCCGGACGGGGATGAGGCGATCGCCGAAGCCGCCGAGGCCCTGCGCCGTGCCCACGGCTTCGGCGCCGTGTTCGTGAAGCGCGGCGACGAGGGCATGACGCTGGTGGACGCCACCGGCCCCACCCATTTCCGCCTCGATCCCACCCAGTTGATCGATCTCTCCGGCGCCGGCGACGCCGCCGTGGCCACCCTGGCCGCGTGCCTGGCCGCCAGCATCAAGCTGCCCACCGCCGCCCTGCTGGCCAATGCCGCGGCCGGCATCGTCGGCGCCCAGCCCGGCACCTGCGTCATCCGCCCGGAGATGCTGTCCGCCGCGCTGACGGCCTGACGGAAAGCAGCGGGGCTTCGCCCTGCACCCCACCAGGGGCCGAGCCCCTGGACCTCATCCTTCTGAAAAAATGGGGATCAAAGGGCCCCCCGGCCCTTTGCGGGTCCAGGGCAGAGCCCTGGCCTTCCTACAAACGCGAAAGGCCGGCCGGATCACCGATCCGGCCGGCCCTCCGCATGTTTCAGCGAAGCGTGCCTCAGGTCAGCGGCAGCCCGTTGGTGCCGCCCACGCGCAGGTAGTTCACGCCCTCGTCGGCCATCACGCCCACGAAGGAGCTGCCGTTCTTCCAGGCCACCATGGACCCGTCGGCGGACATCACCAGCTTGCTGTTGTTGTACTGGTCGA
This sequence comes from Acetobacteraceae bacterium, assembly GCA_044358135.1. Taxonomy (GTDB): domain Bacteria; phylum Pseudomonadota; class Alphaproteobacteria; order Acetobacterales; family Acetobacteraceae; genus CAMDGX01. The sequence goes on from JBIKOJ010000010.1 coordinate 16,355, forward strand.
GGATGTTCTTCAGCCCCTCGCCGTCGATCCGCAGGATCCCGGCCGTCGGGTCCGCATCCACGCCCAGGTTCCAGGCATTCCGGCTGGAGGAGAGGGTGGTGGAATTGAACGCGCCGGTGGAGGTGTTGTAGTCCACGCTGCTGCCGTTGGTGGTGCCGGTGTTCAGCACGCCCGCAGAGCCGCGCCTGTCCACGCTGCCAGAGCTGCCGTCGGGGAAGACGAACTGCATGCCGGAGTTGCTGTCCAGCTGCATCCCGCGCAGCCACTTGGTGGCCAGCGTGATCATCTCCGCGCCCACGATGCCGTCCGTGGTGTTGAACCCCGGGCTGCCGGCGCCGTTGTAGATGTTCAGCTGCGCCGCCAGCGCCTGCTTCATTAGGATCTGGCGCGCATCGGTGGCCGATTCGCTGGAGCGGATGATCTGCTGCGCCGCAGACAGCGGCACGAACAGCGTGGTCTCGCCGCTGTCGGTGTAGCCGTTGCCGTTCACGTCGCCCAGCAGCACGCCCTTGCCCCAGCAATCATTCGCCACGCCCACCAGGATGTCGGTCTTGCGCAGCACACCGGAGGCAACGAGGTTGCTGTTCTTGCCGTCGTCGCAGTTGTCGCCGTTCCAGGCCGAAAGGTGCTGGCCCCAGAAGCCGGCGGTCAGGCCAGGACGGGCCTGCACGAAGGTCACCGCCGTCTTGATCAGGCCGGCATCCACCGTGGTGTTGTTCTGGCCGGAGACCAGGGTGATGGTGCCGGTGCGGCCCGAGGCGTTGGCGTCGCTGTCCACCGCATCGTTGCTGCCGCGGTCCTGGGCGGTGAAGCTGAAGCCGGTCGGGGCCACGAACTGCACCTGGTAGCTTCCGGGGGCGAGCCCGCCGAAGCTGTAGTAGCCGTTCGCGTCCGTCGTCGTGCTGCGGCCCAGATCCACCCCGGTGCCGGAGAACAGCCGCACGGTCACGCCGCCGATGCCGTCCTCGCCGCAATCCTGGATGCCGTCCTTGTCGCAATCCAGCCACACGAAGTTGCCCAGGCAGGCCGCCTTGTAGAGGCCGGCATCGATCGTGAGGTTGTCGGCGTTCAGCACGATGGTCTGCGTGGTGCCGATGGAGCCGGAGACGGAATTGGGGTTGGAGTCCACCGCCCGGTCGCTGCCGGCCAGCGCGGTGGTGAAGGAATAGCCGCCCGGCGCGGTGAACTGCACCACGTAGTTGCCGGCATTGAGGTTGCTGAACTGATACTTGCCGTAGCTGTCGGTCGTCGTGGTGCCCACCACCACGTCGTTGCCGCCGCCCAGCACACCGTCGGAACCAACGTTGATCAGCTTCACGGAAACGCAGGCCAGGCCGGATTCGCCGCTGTCCTGGGTGCCGTTGCCGTTCTTGTCCACCCACACGCGGTCGCCGATCTTGTACTTCACCGGCGGCGGCGGGCAATACAGGGTCAGGCCGGCATCCAGCGTGCTGTTGTATTGGCCCGAGGTCAGGCTGACCTCGCTGGAGATGCCGCTGGCATTCGTGTCGGAGTCGCGGGCATCGTCGGCGCCGGCGTCGGCGGTGGTGAACACATAGCCGCTCGGCGCCACCACCTGGATGCTGTAGCTGCCGGGCGTCAGGTTGTCGAACAGGTAGCCGCCGCTGGAATTGGTTACGGTGGTGCGGCCGGTGAAGGCGCCGTTGTCGTCCAGCAGGCGCACGGTCACGCCGGAGAAGCCGGCCTCGCCGCTGTCCTGCACGCCATTGCCGTTGGTGTCCTTCCACACGAAGTCACCCAGCTTGGCCTTCTGGTAGAAACCGGCATCGATGGTCAGGTCGTTGCTGGTGGAGAGCGTCACCACGCCGGTCTGGCCGGCGCTGTTGATGTTGGAGTCCTCGGTGGCGTCCCCGCCCTGGCCGGCCGCCGTGGTCACGTAGCCGGAGGGGGCGGTGAACTGCAGGGCGTAGTTGCCCGGCAGCAGGCCGCTGAACAGGTAGGCACCCGTTCCGCCGGTCGTCTGCGTGCCCACGGTGCTGTCGTCGCCGCCGCCCACCACGCCGTCGGTGCCCAGGTCGGTCAGGGTCACGGAAACGCCCGCCAGCCCGGTCTCGCCGCTGTCCTGCACGCCGTTGGCGTTGGCATCCACCCAGGCGAAGTCGCCGATGGAGCGTAGCGTCACCAGGCCGGCATCCAGCGTGGAATTGGTCTGGCCGGAGCCCAGCGTCACGGTCCCGGTGGTGCCGTTGGTGGCCGCGTCGGAGTCCTTGGTGTCGTCCAGGATGTCGCGCGTGGTGAAGGCGGTGCCGGAGGGCGCCATGAACTGCACGGAGTAGGTGCCGGGGATCAGCCCGGTGAAGCTGTAGGCGCCGTTGGCGTCCGTGGTGGTGGACTTGCCGGTGTCGGCGCCGCTGCCATCCAGCAGCTTCACCGTCACGTTCTGCACGCCGGCCTCGCCGCTGTCCTGCACGCCGTTGTAGTTGTCGTCGCTCCACACGAAGTCGCCCAGCGAGGCGGTCTGGTAGAGGCCCGCGTCAACCGTGAGGTTGTCGGTGGTGGTCAGCACGATCGTGCCGGTGGTCCCGGTCACGCCGGAGACGGTCGCGGCGTCGGAGTCCAGTGCGCCGTCGCCGCCCACCAGGGCCGCGCTGTAGAGGTAGCCGGACGGCGCGGTGAACTGCGCCACGTAGCTGCCGGGGGCCAGGCCGCTGAACAGATACTTGCCGAAGCCGTCGGTGGTGGTGCTGCCGGCCGACTTGTCGTCACCCGTGCCAAGCTGGCCGTCGGTGCCGAGGTTGATCAGCTGCACGCCCACGCCGGCCACGCCGGCCTCGCCGCTGTCCTGCACGCCGTTGGCGTTCGTGTCGCTCCACACGAAGTCGCCCAGCTTCAGCACCGGGGTGTTGTTGCTGCCGGCCTTGTAGATGCCCGCATCCAGCGTGTTGTTGAACTCGCCCGAAGCGAGCGTCACCGGGGCGGAGATGCCCAGGCTGTTCACGTCGGAGTCCGTGCTGTCGTCGCCCACGTTGGAGCCGGTGAAGGTCTGCGTCAGCGGCGCCATCACCTGGATGGCGTAGCTGCCGGGCACCAGGTTGTTGAACAGGTAGCCGCCACTGGCGTTGGTGGTGGTGGTCACGCCGGTGAAGGTGCCGGTGCCGTCCAGCAGGCGCACGGTCAGGCCGGAAACGCCGGCCTCGCCGCTGTCCTGCACGCCGTTCTGGTTGGCGTCGTTCCACACGAAGTCGCCCAGCGACGCGGTCTGGTAGAAGCCGGCGTCGATGGTCAGGTCGTCGCTGGCGCCCAGCACCACCACGCCGGTCTGGCCGGCGCCGTCGATGTTGGAGTCATCCGCCGCGGTGCCCTTGCCAGACGCCGTGGTCACGTAGCCGGAAGGCGCGGTGAACTGCAGGGCGTAGTTGCCGGGCAGCAGGCCATCGAACAGGTAGGCGCCGGTGCCGCCGGTCACCTGCGTGCCCACGGTGCTGTCGTCGCCGCCGCCCAGCACGCCGTCGGTGCCCAGGTTGGTCAGCGTCACGGAAACGCCGGCCAGCCCGGCCTCGCCGCTGTCCTGCACGCCGTTGGCGTTGGCGTCGATCCAGGCGAAGTCGCCGATCGCGCGCAGCGCCACCAGGCCGGCATCCAGCGTGGTGTTGTGCTGGCCGGAGCCCAGCGTCACGGTCCCCGTGGCGCCCAGGCCATTGGCGTCGGAGTCCAGCGTGTCGTCGCCGCCCTTGTCCGCGCCGGTGATGGCGTAGCCGGAGGGGGCCATGAAGCGCACGGAGTAGGTGCCGGGGATCAGCCCTTCGAAGCTGTACAGGCCGTTCACGTCGGTCACGGCGGTCTGGCCGGTCTCGGTGCCGCTGCCGTCCAGCAGCTTCACCGTCACGCCCTCGATGCCGGCCTCGCCGCTGTCCTGCACGCCGTTGGCGTTGGCGTCGTTCCACACGAAGTCACCGAGGCTGGCGGTCTGGAACACGCCGGCATCGATCGTCAGGTCGTTGCCGGACAGGGTGATGATGTCGGTGGCGCCGGTGGTGCCGGCGTTGGAGTCGGCGGCCGCGTCACCGCCCTGGCCGGCGGCGCTGAACAGGTAGCCGTCCGGCGTGCTGAAGTTGGCCACGTACTGGCCCGGCATCAGGCCGGTGAACAGGTAGTTGCCGGAGCCATCGGTCAACTGGGTGCCGATCACCACGTCGTCGAGGGTGCCGAGCTCGCCATCGGTGCCGAGATTGGTCAGCGTCACGGAAACGCCACCCAGCCCGGCCTCGCCGCCATCCTGCACGCCGTCGGCGTCGGCATCGAGCCACACGCGGTCGCCCAGGGTCAGCAGCTTCACCAGTCCGGCATCGATGGTGGTGTTCACCTGGCCGGCGGCCAGCGTGATCACGCCGGAACGGCCGGTGGTGCCGTTGGCATCGGAGTCGTTGGTGGTGGTGCCCTTGCCGGCGCCGGTGAAGACATAGTCGGACGGCTTCACGAACTCGACGACGTAGCTGCCGGCGTTGAGGTTGGCGAACTCATACTTGCCGGTCGAGTCGGTGGTGGTGGTCATGTAGGTCTGCGAGCCGGAGACGTTGGTGAGCTTCACCGTCACGCCGGCGATGCCGGCCTCGCCGCTGTCCTGCACGCCGTTGTTGTTGGTATCGGCCCACACGAAGTCGCCGATCTTGGCCTGCGTGGCCAGCGCGGTCTGCAGATAGCCGTTGTTCAGGATGCTGATGTTGACGGCCGAACCCGCCGGCGCGTCAGCGGCCACCGACGCCGTCAGCGTCACCTCAACCCGCAGGGCCGAATAGGCCGCCACCGGCTGGAAGTCGTTCGCCCCGGCAAAGGTGCCGCCCGAGTTCGGCACGGCGACCGTGTTGAGATCGAGGGTAAGCCGGCCCACGACATTGTTGTTCGAGTCGTACACCGTCTCAACGGCCATCAGCGACAGGCCGGAGCCGATCTTGGTGTCGATCGTGTAGGAATGCAGCAGCGCGTTGATGCCGTTGGCCGCGTTGGTCGTCGCCACGTTGTAGCTGATCGTCACGGTCGTGGAGGACCCGGGCGCCAGCGCGCCCGCGCCGAACGAGCGCCACTGCAAGCCGGTATAGGGCGACACCGTCACCGGCACCTGCCCCGCCCGAAGCACCATGTTGGGGCTGTCAACGAAGGAGTTCACCGTGCCGAGGCTATCCTCGACCGCAGCAATGTTGGTGAAATTCAGGCCATTGATGCCAATGGCGTCATTGAAAGACCGAGACTTGGTCATGATACTCACCTCCACGGTGCGCGTATGATTTTACGACGGCCCATCGAAGCGATGACTGGGCCCGGAGCTGGTCTGCAAATGAAACAGCCCCTAAGGGCGCAAGCTTGAGTCAGGCAGTCTTCCGGCGGCGCAGCCCGGCGAGGCCAACGAGCCCGGTCGCGAAAATCGCCAGCGTGGCGGGTTCGGGCACGGTGGTCACCGAAATGCCCACGCGGGTAATGGTCCCACCATTGGCGGAGATGTCCATCGCAGCAATGACAGAGGTCCGCGGCGGCGAAGTCGGGATCGCCACGGAGCTGGAGAAGCCAGCCGCGGCGGTCGTGGCGGTGCCCGAGATACCCGCGAAGGGAACGATGGAGTAAAGACTCACACCGGTTGAGCCAGGCGACGTACCCGACGTCACAACGCTGTAGGAGTTGATGGGCGCGCCCGTCAGGCTGTCGATCCGGATGTAGGCGGAAAGGTCACCACCCCCCGAGACAATGGCGCCCGAGATCGGCACCAACTCGATCCCGTTGTTGCCGACGTTGGCAATCACCTGCGTATTGGAGCAGGGGCCGGAGCAGTCGAACGCGTCCCAGGAAAACTTGAACCCGCCGACATTCAGGAACGACGTCATGTCCAGCGTCGGCGCCGTCGCCTGCGCGGGTGCACCCGCTGCGACGAAACCCAGGAAACCGATAGCTGCGGCAACAGCCGCGAATGAGCGGAACATCGGCAAACCCTTCAATTCAAATCGCCACACTCGTAACCATGTGCTTAAACCGCACATCCGAACCGCACCCAAGGGCGCCGCATACACCACGGCAAAACCGGTCCTGTGACGTTCTATTACCCAACCCTTACCGCAGAGTCAACTTGCGACATTTGATGACATTTTTAGCGATTTCAGCCGCCTGACTTATTTTTGATCCGTATTCGTATTCATGAGCCAATCCTTGTGGATCAAGCCCCTAGGGCAGGTTTCTGCCAGTAACATTTCGTAAAAAATCCCATTTCGCCCCGCTTGGCCACCTGGCGGTCCCACCGCGCGGCACACCCCCGGCCCGCCCCCGTTGAAAGAAATTTCGCGTCCAGGTTGGCGCTCCCTTACACCCCGGAACCACAGCCCGGCCCCGCCCCTTAGCCACCCATGGACCAGGGTGCGCGCGAATGATCCGCCAGGTCGCCTATGGCCGGGCGATGATGGCAGGCGCCCTCGGCGCCCTGGCCTGGGCCGCGCTGTCCCTGCTGCTGCGCGCCCTCGGCCTGCCGGTGCCAGACATGGTGGACCCCGTCGGCGCCGTGGCCATGCCGGGTGGCGACCCACTGCTGCGCTGGGCCGTGGGGCTGGCGCTGCACCTGGCCGTCGGCGCGCTCTGGGGCCTGGTGTATGCGTATTTCGTCTTCTCCCTGCTGCCCCTGCCGCCGGTGCTGCAGGGCGTGGCCTTCGCCATGGGCCCGCTGCTGCTCGCCCTGCTGGTGCTCCGCCCCCAGCTGCGCCTGATGCTCGCCGGCGGGGTGGAGGCCGGGCTGCTCGTCCGCCCCGCCCTCTCCCGCCAGGCAGAGATGATCGGCGTGCCCGCCGCCCTCTTCGCCGGCCACCTGCTCTGGGGCGCCATCCTGGGCGCGCTCTACACCCGCCCCACCGGCTACCCGTCCCACAAGCCCCCCCGCCTGCCCGCGCCCCCCGCGCCCACTGCCCCGCGGGACATCATCGTCCAACGCGACCCACCCCCGCCCGACGACCGCTTCATGTTCGCCACCGGCATCGAGGGCAGCTACCCCACCATCGAGCACGGGCGCTGGCGGATGGACCAGATGGAATCCTGCGGCCATTACCGCCACTGGCGCCAGGACCTCGCTTTGGTGCGCGAACAGGGCCTCAGGCACCTGCGCTACGGCCCGCCGCTGCACCTGGTGTTCCGCGGCCCCGGCCAGTACGACTGGGCCTTCATGGATGCCGTCTGCGCCGAGATGCGCCGCCTGGGCATCGTGCCGATCATGGATCTCTGCCATTTCGGCCTGCCGGACTGGCTGGGCAACTTCCAGAACCCGGAGCTGGCCCCCGCCCTCGCCGAATTCGCCGGCGCCTTCGCCCGCCGCTACCCCTGGGTGAAGCTCTACACCCCGGTGAACGAGATGTACGTCTGCACCAAGCTCTCCGCCCTGGAAGGCGTGTGGAACGAGCAGGCCAAGGACGAGCGCAGCTTCCTCACCGCCGTCCGCCACGTGGCCAAGGCCGCCGTGCTGATGGCCCAGGCGATCCGCGAGGTGCGCCCCGATGCCATCTTCATCAACAGCGAATCCGGCGAGTTCTTCCAGCCCTGCTGCCCCGATCCGCATGTGCAGCGCATCGCCGCCTTCGAGAACGAGCGCCGCTTCCTGCCGCTGGACCTGCTCTACGCCCACCCCGTCAGCACCACGATGCGCAGCCACCTGCGCGAGCACGGCATGCCCGACGACGAATACGCCTGGTTCATGAACCAAGGGGATGTGCACAGCCGCGCCATCCTGGGCGTGGACTACTACGTGTGGAACGAGAAGCTGATCGACACTTCCGGCCGCGCGCAAACCCTGGGCGAGCTGTTCGGCTGGTACGTGGTGGCGCAGCAATACTACGAGCGCTACCGCCGCCCGCTGATGCACACCGAAACCAACCACCAGGATGCGCGCGAGGCGCCGCGCTGGCTCTGGCGCCAGTGGCACAATGTGCAGCTGCTGCGCCAGTCCGGCGTGCCGATCGTCGGCTTCACCTGGTACTCGCTGACAGACCAGGTCGATTGGGATGCCGGCCTTTCCGTCTCGCGCGGCAACATCAACCCGGTGGGCCTGTATGACCTCAACCGGGACCCGCGCCTGGTCGGCCAGGCCTATCGCCATCTGGTGCGCATGTTCGGGCCCGCCCTGGCGCAGGATCCCACGCTGGAGCAGGTGCTGGCCCACGCCGCCAGCGGCCGCATGGTGCATGCCCCCGATGCCGGCGCACCTCCCAACCTCGCCGCCGGGGGCAGCTGATGCTTTCCATGGTGCGCGCCCACGGGCTGGATCCCGGCCCCACCCAGCGCCCGCTCACCGCCGGCCTGCTCGCGGGCCTCGCCGCGGCGCTGCCGGCCCTGGCGATCCTGGACAATTTCGACTGGTTCACCACGCTGGCCACGCTGTTCGGTACCAGCCCGGGTATCGCCGCCCTGCTCTGCACCGTGGGCTTCGGCCTGGCGGGTGCCGTCTATGCCCTGGTCTTCGGCCGCGGCGCCAACGACCCGTTGGGCGGCTGGCTGTTCGGCCTGGCCTGCGGATTCTTCCTGTGGATGCTGGTGCCGCTGGCGCTGCTGCACTGGCTGCCCGCCTGGTCCGGCACCAGCCGCCCGCTGCTGGTCGGCCGCCCCTCGGTCGGGCTGCTGCTCAGCGCGCTCGTCTGGGGCTCGGCGCTCGGCGCCCTGTTCCCGCCGATCCACCGCGCGCTGCGCGCCGGCATCGACCCGGAACCGCCGGAGGGTGCCCGGCTGGGCCCGGAAGCCGCCGCCATCCCCCAACTCGGCCGCACGCCAGAAGCCCGCCCGCCGGCCTGACCCTCAGCGCGGCCCCCAGCCCTCCAGCGTCCAGATCATCGGCGCCGGGCTCACCCGCACACTGCCCTGCCCCGCGGAATCGATGTCCAGCACCAGCGCCAGCGCCAGGGTCCAGGTCGCCAGCAGCAGCATCGTCACCACCAGTTGCCGATGGCCGTGGATGCCGAACTGATAGCCCATGGCCCCCACGCTCAGCACCGCCACCGCGATCACCAGCCGCAGCACGTAGGGCGGCACGCCATGGTGGAAATTGCGCCGGTTGGTGGTCGCCAGGTCGAACATCTCATTCACGCTGGCGATCAGGGAGCCCACCACCGCCGTGGGCGTCCGCGCAGCGGCCGTGGCCACCAGCGCCCAGATCTCGCCCTGCAGCCGCGCCGTTTCGGCCACCACGCGCGCCATCTCCGCCTCCGTGGCGATGCCCCGCACCGTCTCCACCCGCAGCGGCAGGTAGTCGCGCAGCCGCGCGCGGATCCCCGCCCCTTCCGGCGCCACCAGCTCCGCGCGCAGCCACACGGTGCCGATGGCATTCGCCTCGTCCAGCACCGATTGCCGCCGCTTCTCGTAGCGATCGCCCGCCAGGGAGAACATCACCCCCAGCAGGAAGGCGAACAGCCCCAGCATGCCGGCGGTCACGATGCCGGTGGCCGTCTTCAGCCCCTCGCCGGCCGGTGCCGCCAGCACGGCTTTCCGCCCCAGCCGGTAGCACACCTCCAACGCCGCCAGCAGCAGCAGGAACAGCGCCGCCGCCAGGGCGGCAATATTGGCATCGGCCAGCCAATGCAGCGGATGGAACAGGAAATCGATCATGGTCGGCCGGCCTATCGTTGCGTGGCCGCAGTCTCGCACCCCGGGCGCGGGAACTCCAACCCGCCCCGCGCGATTGGCCCGGGCAACCCCAGGGAGCCCATGGCATGAGCGAGCACAGCTACGGCATCAGCGAAATCGTCGGCACCAGCACGGATTCGATCGACGACGCCATCCGCCGCGCGGTGATCAAGGCCAGCGAAGACCGCCGGCACATCCGCTGGTTCCAGGTGCTGGAAACCCGCGGCCACGTGGAAGACGGGAAGGTGGCGCACTACCAGGTGATGCTGAAGCTCGGCTACACGCTGGAAGAATAGGAAGCCTTCTTTTTCTGAAGAAAAAGAAGCAAAAAGACTTTTCCGACTGGCACGCGCGCCGGCTTATCCAGCACGCGCGCCAGTCATAAAAGTTTTTTGGTTCTTTTTTTCAAAAAAGAACGCGCTTGCTTATATCCCCACCGTCTCCAACCGCAGGATCGCCCTGGCCATCGCCTGCGCCCGCGGCACCAGGCTGTCGATGTGCAGGAACTCGTCCGGCGAGTGCGCCTTGCCCCCCACAGGCCCCACGGCGCAGATCGTCGGCGCCCCCACCGCGGCGGTGAAGCCGCTATCGGCGCAGCCGCCGGTGAATTCGCCATCGGTCTTGAACCCGGTATCGGCGGCCGATTGCACGTAGAGCTCGAACAGGCGTTTTGCCACCGGCGTCTGGTTCAGCGGCAGGAACTCGCCCTTGATGGTCAGCTCCGCGCGGGTCCCCGGCACGAAGCTGCGGACGATGATCGCCTCGATCTTGGCCATGATCTCGTCGCGATCCTCCGGGTGGATGTAGCGCAGGTCGATCTGCCCCTCGGCCCACGGCGCCACGGTGTTCACCGACTGCCCGCCACTCACCAGCCCCACGTTCAGCGTGATGCCGCGCTCCAGGTCGGTCAGCGCATGGATCGCCTGGATCTTGCGCGCCAGCTCCTCGATGGCGCTGATGCCCTCGATGAAGTTGCCGCCGGAATGCGCCGCCTTGCCGGTGATGCGGAAGGCGCTGAACACGCCGCCCTTGCGCCCCGTCACCACATTGCCGGAAACCCGCCCGGGCTCGGAGTTGAACACCACCCGCGCCCGCCGCGCCTCGGCCTCGATCACCGGCCGGCCTTCGGGGGAGCCGATTTCCTCATCCCCGGTGAACAGCCCCACCAGCGGCGCCGGCGCACCGCCGAACTTGGCGAAGGCCGCCAGCACGAAGGCGTTCATCACCAGCCCCGCCTTCATGTCGGCCACGCCGGGGCCATAGGCGATGCCGTCGCGGATGGTGAAGGGGCGCTGCTGCACCTCGCCATCGGGGAACACCGTGTCCCGGTGGCCCATCAGCACGATGTTGGTGGGCGCATTGGTCGGGCTGGCCGCGGCGGGCTCGGCGCCGACCATGGCGCGGATGCAGTCGCCATGTTTCGTCTGCGCCAGCCGCTCGGTCGGGATGCCCTGCCCGGCCAGGAACGCCTCGATCGCCGCCCCCACCGCGTCGATGCCGGCCTTGTTGTAGCTGCCGCTGTCGATATCCACGGTCTGGCGCAGCAGGTCGATCATGGCCTGCTGCTGGCTGGCGATCCATGCGGTGATCTGGGCTTCGGTGGTCATCGGCGCGGCTCCATCGGCGGGTGCGCCGCAGTTTCGCACCGGCGCGGGCGGCGGGGAAGGGTGTCGGATTGTGTTACATGATATCGACACAGGAACGGTCATCCGGCACGCAGATGGTTGTTCCAAAAGGATTCCCGATCCCGGCATGAAATTTGCTTCACGCGCCGGCACAGCAGGAGGGCAGCCGGATGATCCGTTCGACACTTCTTGGCATGGCGCTGGCGGCAGGCCTGGCCGGTGCGGCGCAGGCGGCGGTGCTCACCTATTTCGATGTCGACAACGGCGTGGCCCCCGGCAGCCCCTTCCCGCAATCCGCCGGCGCCGCGGCGGTGTTCGTGAACGAGGCCGGGCCGCTCTCGCTGCTCACCTTCGAGGGGCTGGCGGCCGGCGCGGTGCCCAGCTTCTCGCCCGCCGCGGGTGTCACGCTGTCGCGCACCGGGTTCAACTATGGCGGCGGCTATACCGGGGTCAGCACCTACGAGTACGGGCTGGCGGCGCTCGGCTTCAACACCACGCCCGGGGGCACCAACTGGTTCGGGGCGCCCCAGGGCACCATGACCTTCACCTTCGCGACGCCGATCACCGCCTGGGGCGCCTTCCTGACCGGGGCGGAATCCACCATCGGCCCGCAGATCCTGGCCAGCTTCGACAACGGCACCCCGCAGCAGGTCGCGATTCCGTCGACCAGCGCCGGCGGGGTGCAGTTCATCGGCATCACCAGCGACACGGCGTTCTCCAGCATCACCCTGTCCAAGATCACGGACAGCATCGATGCCTGGGGCATCGACGACGTGTACTACACCACCCAGGCCACGCCGGAGCCGGCCACCGCCGCCCTGCTGGCCGCCGGGCTGCTCGGGCTGGCGGCCCGGCGCCGGCGCTAGAACAACAGCCCGTCAGGCGAAACCGCCCGACGGGCCGCCGCCCTAGCTGAACACGAACACCTCGGCCCCGCCGATGCGCAGGTTGGAGAAGTGGCCCTGCGCGCCAAGCAGGGCCGCCTCCGCCTCCGCCCGGCTGGCGAACAGCCGGCCACCGGCGGCCTTCACCTGGTAGGTGGCGGCATGGGTCAGCTCCGCCACCTCCAGCGCGTCCTCATAGGCCGGGTCGGCCGCCGCGGCGAAGGCGCTGTGGCGCACCAGGGTGAACATCAGACCGTGTCGTCCTCATCCTCGTCGCCGGGCACTTCCACTTCGGCATCGGCGTCGGCCTCGTCCTCATCCTCGGCCGCGTCGGCCGTCTCCAGCAAGGGCACGGCGCCCTCGTCGGCCACTTCCACCGCCGCCACGTCGGCGCGCGGCGGGGTGCGGCCCTGCCAGCGCGCACCGGGCGCCCGCGGCAGCGCGCGCGACCGCGGCACCACCGGCGGCTGCTCCGTCTTGCAGGCCGGGCACTGCGCCGGCACGCGGCTGAGATCATAGAAACGCACGGCACAACTCACGCAAAGGCGCTTGGTGCCCAGTTCAGGCCTGGGGACATACATGGCTCAGCCACCCGCCTTGGCGGCCACGAGCTGCTCGGAGCAGGCGGTGGCCAGGGAATAGTCGCTGCCCTGCATGCCCGGCAGGGTGGACCAGCCGGACGCCCGCACCAGCTCGCTGCGGCTGTAGGAGGAGGTCTCGGCCTTCAGCTTGACCATCCGCGCGGGGTCGGCATCGCCCTCGGCCTTGGCCACGCAGAACGGCACAAGGGCTGCCGTCACCGCATCGCGCGCGCTGTTGGCCGCCATCTCGCGCGCCCCGCGCGCCCCGTGCCAGCCCAGCACGGCAAAGCCGAAGATCGTCATCGCAAGGGCGCCGCCGACGGCACCCCAAAGGGCCGGCTTGGTCGCGGCTGGAAGTTTCATGTTGTGGGAATCCCCTGCGGCGGGCGGCCAGGCCGCGCGCCCCGCCGGAGTGGTTCCGACGTTGTGCCACATATGGGGATCAGATTTGCGTTTACATCGGGGCAGGGCGGACACAGCCAACGCCACCGGCCTTGCACCGCATGCCATCGCATGCCACGCACTGCCATCGCAACGAAGGAGCCGGCGCCATGCGCCTTCCGGCCACCCTCCTGTCTGCCCTGCTCGCCCTGCCGGCCCCCGCCGCGGCCCAGGCCCCCACCAACCCGCCCGAGACCGCCTGCATCATGCCGGAGGCCCGCGCCCTGCTGCCGGAAGGCACGTTCGACCAGCTTGTCACCCGCGTCACCGCGCTCGGCCTGGGCGCGAACCGCGTGCTGTATGTCGGCACCTCCTGGCTGCCCTCAGACGGCCGCCTCTTCGCCGTTTCCTGCGCCGGCAAGCCGCTGGAGGAGGAGATGATCGGCTTCATCCGCCGCATGGAGGCCGGCCCCACCCTGCCCCGCTTCGGCCGCACCCTGCTCGTGGTCGCCACCACCGACCAGCAGCCGAACAGCCAGGAGGACACGATCAAGCTCGTCGCCTTCCGCCAGGGCAAGTTCCTCACCCTGCTGGAGCACAGCGCGCTCACCCGCATCACCGCCCCGGCAAAGGACGCGATGGAGGAAGCCTGGAGCTGGTCCTTCTCGCCAGACGGCACCCGCATCGAATTCGGGGGCACCCGCACCACCCCCGCCCAGGGCAACCGCCCGGCCAGGCGCGAGCCCCTGCCGAAGGACGCCTATTGCTGGGGCGCGCAGAACGAATTCGCCAAGTGCGATTAGCCTAGGCGGCCCGCCGCACCGCGCGCGGTGCCAGCAGGCGCCGCACCCCCTCGATCCCAGGATGTTCCGCCGTCACGATCGGCAGGCACGTCGCCTGCCGCTCCGCCACGTGGCCGGGATGCAGCGCATGGAACGCCGCGGCATTGTGGAACGCATCGCGGTTGCGATCCTCGAAATAGCTCTCCGCCCAGGCCCCGTTCGCCAGCACGCAATCATGCGGCCCGAGGTCGATGTGGAAGTATTCGATCTCCCCGCGCACCCGCTCCTGCGTGATCGTGCTGCCGTTCACCAGCGCCCCGGCATGCGCCAGCACCTCGCCGCCCTGCCCGTCCTGCACCAGCATAGCGTGCCCCGGCGAAACGCGCAGATCGCAGCTCGGCAACCCATTGCCCAGGCTGCCGGCCGCGAACCAGATCGGCTGATGCCCTTTGCCCGCCAGCCGCCCCTCGAAACGCTGCGTGCCCATCCACCGCACCGGCCGCAGCCCGCCGAACTTCGTCGCCACCAGGTCCCCGGCGCGCAGCCGCTCCACCGGAACCTCCCCGCGCGCCGTCAGGATCAGCGTGCCGCGCAGGAAGCAGATCGCCAGCGCGCCGGCGGTATATGCGACAATTTGCCCACCTGAGTAAGTCGTCGTATTACCTGCCTTAATTGCGACATAATAATCCAATCCATCATAGAAGACGACGTTCTCCTCCGCAGTATACCCTTTGAATAGAAACGGTCCAAAACCAGGCAAAGTTATAAATTCGTCTACCGCAAACGAACTGTCTACCGTACCTTCAGAAAAAGTCCCAGCAAGAATGCCTGTGTCCGCAACAATACCAATTCCGCCACTTACGGCCGCTCCCGAATAAATAGAGCTAAATGACCAGGTTGCCATTGCCGTCTCCAGCGTAGAATTTGCAGTCCTTCGTTTTCGGGTATATCCCGCTCATTTTTATGATGGCAAGACTTTTTTATATATTTAACATTATTATCTATTATTTGTAGAGCAAAATTTACATTTTATTTATAATCACACACACAGCATCCACGACCTACGGGCGCGTCCGAGAGAGGCCCATCCGCCGCCGCGCCGCCAGCCCCGCTCAGGCCACCCGGCGCACCTCGCGCGGTGCCAGCAGGCGCCGCACCCCGTCGATCCCAGGATGTTCCGCCGTCACGATCGGCAGGCACGTCGCCTGCCGCACCGTCGCGTGGCCGGGGTTCAGCGCATGGAACGCCGCGGCATTGTGGAACGCATCACGATTGCGATCCTCGAAATAGCTCTCCGCCCAGGCCCCGTTCGCCAGCACGCAATCATGCGGCCCAAGGTCGATGTGGAAGTATTCGATCCCCCCGCGCACCCGCTCCTGCGTGATCGTGCTGCCGTTCACCAGCGCCCCGGCATGCGCCAGCACCTCGCCGCCCTGCCCATCCTGCACCAGCATCGCGTGCCCCGGCGAAACGCGCAGGTCGCAGCTCGGCAACCCATTGCCCAGGCTCCCCGGCGCGAAGCGGATCGGTTGGTGCCCCTTCCCCGCCAGCCGCCCCTCGAAGCACTGCGTCCCGATCCACCGCACCGGCCGCAATCCGCCGAACTTCGCCACCACCAGGTCCCCGGCGCGCAGCCGCTCCACCGGAACCTCGCCGCGCGCCGTCAGGATCAGGGTTCCGCGCAGGAAACAGGTGGCCTGGGCGTCGATCTGGATGGCGTATTTCGGGGCCGCGGCGAACCAGGAGGTGCCGCCGTTGGACGACCCGACATACTGGACGTGGCTGAACCCCTCATAGGCGGTCGGTATCACCACCGTTCCGGAATGGGTGGCCCACCGGAGCGAGCCTGCGGTGGACAGGACCAGCGCATAGCTGGTCGATGCACTGAGGCTGTAGTTGGCCAGAACGCCCAGCGCCGCCGCGTCGAAGGTGAAGTAGGCCGCCGTGGTCGTCAGCGACGCCGAAAGCGTCACGCTCGTCAGCGCCGCGCCCGTGGGCAGGCTGGAGGCGGTGGCGTAGAGCCCGATGGTGAACGACACCGTACCCGCGGTCGTCGGCGCCGCCAGGCCCAGCCGGATGCCGGTCAGTTCCCATGTGGATGTGCCCGCGGTGGTGAATGCCTCGCCGCGGAGAACGGTATTGCTGAGGCCGGTGCCGCCACCGCCCAGCGCCGTGGTGCCGCCGGAGGTGTTGTCGATAACCGTCGTGCTGCCGCTCATGCTGCCGTCCTGCCTGCCGGAACCGCGCGCATCATTCCCCGCCCCGCCTTAAGGGCGCGTGAAATCGCCTCAGGCGGCCGCGCGCAGCCCCACCGGCGCCAACTGCCGCCGCACCGCCGCCAGGCCGGGATGCCCCGCCGTGAGGATCGGCAGGCACGTTGCCTGCCGCACCGGTTCGTGGCCGGGGAAGCGGGCGTGGAACTCCGCGGCATTGTGGAAGGCGTCCCGGTTGCGGTCCTCGAAATAGCTCTCCGCCCAGGCCCCGTTCGCCAGCACGCAATCATGCGGGCCGAGGTCGAGGTGGAAGTATGCGATTTCCCCGTGCACCCGCTTCTGCGTGATCGTCTCCCCGTTCACCAGCGCGCCGGCATGCGCCAGCAGGTCGCCCCCGTCCCCGCCCTGCACCAGCATCGCGTGCCCGGGCGAGACGAACAGGTCGCAGCTCGGCATGCCGCCGCCCAGGCTGCCCTGCGCAAAGCGGATCGGCTGGTGCGCCACCCCGGCCAGGCGCCCCTCGAAGCATTGCGTGCCGATCCACGTCACCGCCTGCAACCCGCCGAACCTCGTCGCCACCAGGTCGCCGGCCAGCAACGCCTCCACCGGCACCTCGCCGCGCGCCGTCAGGATCAAGGTGCCGCGCAGGAAGCAGGCGGGCAGGATGTGGGTTTGCACCAGCGTGCCCTGGAAATCATGGTACTCGCCGGTCGAGCTGTCGAGCGTGGCCCCGTCGGTGGCCACGCTGATGTCGAACTGCCCAAGGCCGGGATCGTAGACGATCCGCAGGCCCGCCGACGTGTAGCCGGCGCTGTGAATGTAGGTGTAGATCGGCGTGCCGAGGGACGTGCCGTCGTACTCGTAGAAGGTGACGGTGGCACCGTTCATGGCGCCGTTGAAACACAGGTTGACGGTCTCGTCCTGCGGCAGCCCCCAGATGATGTCGTGGCTCTCGGCATCGTCGATGCCGGATGCCGCGATCTGGCGCCCGTCGCCGAAGGTGATCACGAACACCGCGGTGTCGGTGATGTCGCTGTAGAAGATGTAGAGACCCCCGGCATTTTCGCTGGGGCTGAGCGTGTCCGCTGTCACGGTGTTGGTCATCGACATGGGCGGACTCCTGGGCAGGCGACGGTCGTAGGATGGAACGCGAACGCGGGCCCGGCGGTCAGGCGGCGCGGCGGGCCGTCGGCGTGGCGCATCGCGCCGGCGCCAGGCTGGCGCGCAGGGCGGGCAGGCGCGGGTCAGACGCCGTCACGATCGGCAGGCAGTTCGCCTGCCGCTCCGACACGTGGCCGGGGAACAGCGCGTGGAAATCGCCGGCATTGTGGAACGCGTCGCGGTTGTGGTCCTCGAAATAGGTTTCCGCCCAGGCGCCGTTGGCCAGCACGCAGTCATGCGGGCCGAGGTCGAGGTGGAAGTATTCGATCTGCCCGCGCACCCGCCCCTGCGTGATCGTCGCCCCGTTCTCCAGCGCCCCGGCATGGGCCAGCACGCCCTGCACCAGCATCGCATGCCCCGGCGAGACGAACAGGTCGCAGCTCGGCATGCCGCCGCCCAGGCTGCCGCGCGCGAACCGGATCGGCTGGTGCACCACCCCGGCCAGGCGCCCCTCGAAGCATTGCGTGCCGATCCACGTCACCGCCCGCAGGCCCCCGAACTTCGTCGCCAGCAGGTCCCCGGCCTTCAGCGCCTCCACCCGCACCTCGCCGCGCGACGTCATGATCAGCGTGCCGCGCAGGAAGCAGGTGGGTGCGACGGCCAGCGCGAACAGTGGCGTCACGCCGTAGGCATTGCCGTAGGAGTCCCAGCTCGTGCTGTCGGAGCTGTGCAGCAGGTCGTGCACCACGAATCCGCTGCCGGCGACGGGAAAATCGCCCATGGAGCCGATGCTCATGGCGGCGCCCACATCATTGAACGCCAGCGCATAGCCGGTGCTGGCCGCCATGGTGTAGCTGGCGATGCTTCCCAGGTCGACGGCGCCAAGGAGGAAGTACGCGCCATGGCCGTCCACGCTGTAGCCATAGGTGGCCGTGGCCAGCGCCGCACCGGTCGGCGTCAGGTCACCCGCCAGTGCGAACAGCGAGATCGTGAGCGTGTGCGCCGCCATGTCGTCCGGGGAGCCCATTCCCATTGGATCGGGGTCGTTGTTGGCCATCGCCACGCGCAGGCTCTGGATCGACCATGTCGACGCGTTGCCGGTGGTGAAGCTGTAGGCGTAGGAGGTGGTGGCGCCGGAGAACGGCTGGCCGCCGGTGAACGTGGTGGTGCCGCCTGCGGTGTTGTCGAGAACGGTGGTGCCAATGGTCATGCGGCAATCTTTCCAGTCAAGGCGGGCGGATGCGCCCAACAGCGGTTGGCCGCCTTAACTGGGAATGAAGGAGATGGCCCATTTCATCTGGAGATTTTCGAACACCCGGCGCACAGGCGGCTGCGCGCAACGTTAACGCTGAATGAAGCCTGCCCCGCCCCCGCGGCGCCTCAAATCGTTGAAAGCCCAACCGGCAATAATTGCCAGGTCAAGCCGCCAGGCACCCTGTCCCCGCCGCCGCCAGCCCGCGCCGCACCGCCGCGAGCCCCGGGTGCCCCGCCGTCACGATCGGCAGGCACGTCGCCTGCCGCTCCGGCACATGGCCCGGGAACCGTGCATGGAAGTCGGCCGCGTTGTGAAAGCCACTCCGGTTGTGGTCCTCGAAATAGCTCTCCGCCCAGGCCCCATTGGCCAGCACGCAATCATGCGGCCCGAGATCGAGATGGAAGTATTCGATCACGCCGCGCACCCACACCTGCGCGATCGTGCTGCCGTTCACCAGCGCCCCGGCATGGGCCAGCACATCGCCCACCAGCCCCCCTTGGATCAGAACCGCATGGCCCGGCGAAACAAACAGGTCGCAACTCGGCACGCCGTTGCCCAGGCTGTGGCGCGCGAAGCGGATCGGCTGGTGCCCCGCCCCAGCCAGCCGTCCCTCGAAGGTTTGCGTCCCGATCCAGCGGATCGGCCGCAGCCCGCCGAACTTCGTCGCCACCAGGTCGCCGGCCCGCAGGGTCTCCACCGCCACCTCGCCGCGCACGGTCAGGATCAGCGTGCCGCGCAGGAAGCAGGTGGCCTGCGTCTGGAGCTGCAGGAGCGGTGCAAGGCTCAGATTGCTCCAGCTGCTGCCTGCGTTGGTCGAGCTTGCCATCCCGTCGACGGAGAAGCCGTTTGCCGTGCTGGTCGCCGTGCTCGTGAGCACCCAGCGCGCGCCAGACGTGGTGGCCGACGCTACGATGGCGTAGGAGGCCCCGCCGGTCAGTGAGGTGCTGGCAAGCCCGCTCAGGCCTCCCCCGCTGAGATAGGTGTAGGAGAGCGTGGAGGTCAGCGCGACCGAGAACGAGGCGCTGGCCAGCACGCTGCCGGTTGGCCTATCGCCGCTGACGGCATAGAGCGACAGCGTGAGGGAGTAGGTAGCGCTGGTGCTCGCGCTCAGCCCCAGTCGGAGTCCGGTGATCTTCCAGGTCGAGGAACTGCTGCCGGTGGCAAAGACGGGCCCGCGCAGCCAACTCGCGGTGACCGCGGCGGTCCCAATGGACGTCGTATTCGTTCCGCCACCGGTGTTGTCGAGAACAGTCACGCTGCCGCTCATGTGATCGTCCTGCCGCTGGGCCGGCAGGCAATTTCAAGCATGAGGCGTTAAATCCCGATGAACAGTATGCACCGTTACCGCTTCGTCGCAGACAACGAAAACGAAAGCGGCAGCCACGGCCGGTCCGCAAAGCGGAACAGCCGGTCCCGCCCCTCCACCAGGCAGGCGAACATCCGCCACGGCACGCCGTCATGCTCGTGCAGCCAATCGAGCGAGAGCCCGGCGGCGGCCAGCGCGTTCAGGATATCGGCCAGCGTGTGCTGGAACTGGTGCGTGCGCGCATGCGCCAGCCGGGCCTCCGGGTCCGCGTAGTCGCGGGGATCGTCCAGCACCAGCGGCCCGCGCTCGAAATACGGCGCGAACCAGCCGGGCCTGCCATCCCGGGCGACATCGTCATCGAACACATAGGCGGTGGGATGCCCATCGGCGAGATACAGAAGCCCACCCGGCCGCAGCAGCGCCGCCACCACCCGCGCCCAGCCCGCCACATCCGGCAGCCAGCACAGCGTCCCCCAGGTAACGAACACTCGGTCGAACCCGTGCGGCCGCGGGATCACCTCCACCGCGTCGTACACATCCGCGCACACGAACCGCGCCCCCAGCCCCAGCTCCGCCGCCAACCCCCGCGCCGCGTCGATCGCGGGTGCCGAGAAATCCAGCCCCACCACCTCGGCCCCCTTCTGCGCCAGGCGCAGCGTATCGGCCCCGAAATGGCATTGCAGGTGGGCGATGCGCTCCCCGGCCACGGGGCCCAACTCCGCCTCCTCGATCGCCTCCAGCCGCCCGCGGCCCTCGCGCAGGTCCGACAGGTCGTACATCGGCGCGCGCAGATGGATCGCCACCCGCTCGTCCCAGTTGGCCCGGTTCAGCGCCCGCCAGTCTTCCCCGCTCATGCCGCCCTCCCGATCAGCGCCCCCGCCGCCCGTCGCCAGGCCGCCCGCCGCCGCTCCGTCACCGCGGCCAGCGCCAATGCTGCCAGCGGCGGCACCAGGAACACCAGCGCCCGCGTGCCCCAGTGGCTGGCCGCCCACGGGCTCGCCGCCGCCAGGGCATGCAGCAGCGGGTAGTGCAGCAGGTAGAAGGTGAAGCTCGCCCCCGCCAGCCACGCCACCGGCCGGGCGATCGGCCGCAGCCACGGCTCCAGCACCGGCGCCAGCGCATGCACCCCCAGGATCTGGAGCGCGAACAGCACCCCCACCACGTAGTCGTGGCCGAGATCGGCCAGGCACCCGGCCTCCCCGGTGAAGGGCATGAACGGGAAGCAGCTGCGCTCCCCGGGCTCCCACAGCACCAGCACCAGCACCAGCGGCGCGGCCAACAGGATCCACCCCGCCGACCGCGGCAACCCACCCGCCGCGCAGATGGATCGGCACGCCACCCCCAGCGCCCACAGCGGCGCCAGCAGCGCGATCTTCGGCCCCGCCGCCAGCAGCACCACCGCCGCGCCCGGCCAGTTCCACGGCCGCTGCAGGAACAGCGCCAGCCCGAAGGCCAGGTAGTAGAAAGCCTCGAAGCACAGCGACCAGAACGGCAGGTTGCTCCCCGGCTGCACCGCGCGGAACCACACATGGTCCAGGAACAGCAGGCTCGACAGCAGCTGCCATCCCCCCACCGGCCCCTCGAAGCGCGGCTCGGCCGCATACACCTCCGGCCCCAGCGGCGGGGCCGCCAGGTCCAGCACCCAGCCCACCGCCAGGCACGGCAGCACCACGCTGGCCAGCCGCGCCACCCGCGCCGTGGCATAGTCCCGCGCCGACCGCCCCGAAGCCGCGTGCGCGATCACGAAGCCGGAGACGACGAAGAACACATCCACCGCCGCCTCGCCCCACAGCGTGAACTGGTGGCCCAGCCCGCCGGAGATGCGCTGCGTGCCGGCATGGCTCAGGAACACCACGCACGCCGCCCCCAGCCGCAGCAGGTCCAGCCAGGTGGAAAGGGCCGCCGGCAGGCTCAGCCCGCCAGCAGCGCGTCGAGCTTGCCGGCCCGCTCCAGCGCCACCAGGTCGTCGCAGCCGCCGATATGCGCGCCGGCGATGAAGATCTGCGGCACCGTGGTCTTCCCGCCGGAGCGCTGCACCGCCTCGGCGCGTGCCGGCGTGCCGTTCGGCGCGTCGATCTCGCGATAGGCCGCGCCCTTCTTGTCCAGCAGCTGCTTGGCGCGGGCGCAGAAGCCGCACCAATCCTGGGTGTAGATCTCGATCTCGGGCATCACGTATCTCCTTTGCCCCTTATGGTCGTGTCGCCCCCGCTGGGATGCAAGACTATCGGGGGGAGCGCACCCGCGCCGCCACCAGCACATCCACCCCCGCCGCCCCGGCCGCCAGCAGCGCCCCGGTGCAGGCCCGCGCCGTCGCCCCACTGGTCAGCACATCGTCCACCAGCAGCACATGCCGCCCGGCCACCGCAGCCGGCCGCCGCACCGCGATCGCGCCGTCCAGCATCCGCGCCCGCGCCGTGGCCGAAAGCTCCCCCAGCGGCGCCGTCGCCCGCACCCGCCGCAGCGCATCCGCCGCCACGCGCACACCCGCCATCCGCCCCAACGCGCGGGCCAGCAACGCCGACTGGTTGTAGCGCCGCGCCAGCAGCCGCGTGCGATGCAAGGGCACCGGCACCAGCACCTCCGCCCGCCCCAGCAGCGCCGCCCCCGCCCGCGCCATCATCCGCGCCAGCGCGGCGGCCAGCTCCGTCCGGTCGGCATGCTTGAACCCCAGCACCAGCCGCCGGCTCTGCGCGTCATAGGCGAGCGCCGCCCGCGCCTCGCCCCAGGGCGGCGGCTCCAGCGCGCAGTCGTCGCACACCAACCCATCGTGCCGCGCATGCACGAACGGCACCCCGCAGGAAAGGCACAGCGGCGCGGTGATGAAGCTGGTCTGCCCGAAGCAGTCCGGGCAGAACTGCCCGGGCGCCTCCACCAGCGCCTCGCAGGTCAGGCAATGCGCCGGCAGCAGCGTATCCAGCAGTGTTTTCAGCATGGGCCGCGCCACATGCCCGCCCCACCGAGCCGCGGCGCGCAACGGCATCTCAGGCCCCGAACTTTACCGTCCCGTCGCGCTCGATCTCGTGCACCAGATCGATCTCCCAGGAGAGATAGGCCTGCATCGCCTCCTCCACGCCCGAGTTGCGGTCATACGGCCGCAGATAGAAATCGATGCACTCGCCATCCGAAGGCACGGTCCGATCCCGTTCCAGCGCCTTGCCGGCGCGGCGCCACGCCTCCGTCCCTCCCTGCAGTGCCGCCACCCGGCCATGCGTCAGCCCGCGCAACTCCGCCACCGCATGCGCCGCCAGCACCCCGTCCGGCGAGGCCACCACCACCAGCGCCGCCCCCGCCAGCCGGTCCTTCAACCCCTCCAGCCGCCCCCGCACACCCCACACCGCGCCAGGAATATGCCCCTCGCGGAAATCGATGCTGCGCGCCAGGTCCACCACCACCGTCCCCGCCGCCTCAACCTCCTCAACCCCCACCCACTCCACCTTCGGCACCGCCATCGCCGCGGGCACGGCCTTCCCCAGCGCCCCCTCGGCCACGAACACATCCCGGTGCCCCATCTGCCGCAGCCAGGCGGCACTCATCCGCGCCCGCACCCCGTCATCATCGATCAGCACGATCCGCGCCCCGCGCACCCCGATCCAGGTATCCGTCGCCTGCACCAGCTGCCCCCCGGGCGCGGAGACAGCCCCTTCCCGCGTCCCAGCCCGGAACTCCACGGGATCGCGCACATCCAGCACATACAGCGTGCGCGACGCATCCGCCTCCATCGCCGCCAGCTCACCGGCCCCGATCACCGTCACCCCCGACCGCGCGGCAAAGCCCTGCGCCCGCTCCATCGCCAGCGCCGCCGTGCGCGGCCGCCCCGGCGCGAACTCCGCCGGCCGGCCGCGATCCGGGGTCAGCCCTGCCAGCTCCCAGCCCATCGTGCCGTTGCGCAGCGCCACCACCTTGTTCGGCACGCCCGCCTGCCGAAGGCTCTCCGCCCCCAGGATCGACCGCGTGCGCCCGGCGCAATTCACCACGATCAGCGTCTCGGCACGCGGCACGAGATCCGCGATCCGATACGCCAGCTCGCCGCCAGGCATCGAATGCCCGGTCGGGATCGACATGCGGCGGTATTCCTCGATCGTGCGGCTATCCAGCACCACCATGTCGCGCTTCTCGGCGATCCAGGCATTCAGCTCCGGCGCATCCACGCTCTCAGTGCCGAAATGGTGCTCCACCCATTCGCCGAACGCCTTGCTCGGCACGTTCACGCCGCTGAACAGCACGTAGCCGGCCGCCCCCCAGGCCGGCGTGCCACCCTCCAGCACGCTCACATCGCTGCAGCCGATCCCCTCCAGATACGCGCCGAGCTTCTCCGCCACGCCCCGCCCGTCATCACACACCACCACCCGCGTCCCCCGCCGCGGCAGCAACGCCGGCGCCCGCAACTCGCGCTTGGAATACGGGCACGGCACCGCCCAGAACAGATGGCTCGCCCCGAACTCGCCCTCCTCGCGCGCATCCAGCAGCGCCAGCTCCGCCCCGTCGGTGATCCATCCCCGCAGCGTCCCCGCATCGATCCGGCGCATCGCATTCCCTCCATCGCATTGCCCGAACCATACGCCTTGGCATCGGCGGCCGGGAAGCGCACATCACCCTTATGAACGACAGCCTGCACGTCTTCGACCGCACCGCCGTGCGCCGCCACCGCGACCGCGCCGCCGCCAGCGCGCACGCCGTCGCCCCCATCCTGCACGACATCGCCGACCGCCTGCTCGACAGGCTGGACGACACCAAACACCGCTTCACCCACGCGCTCGATGTCGGCGGCCGCGGCGCCGTCGCCCCCCTGCTGCGCGCCCGTGGCATGAATGTGGTGAGCACCGACCTCTCCCCCGCCATGGCCGCCCGCGCCGGCGCCCCCGCCGTCGCCGCCGACGAGGAATTCCTCCCCTTCGCCCCGGCCAGCTTCGACCTCATCGTCGCCAACCTCTCCCTGCACTGGGTCAACGACCTGCCCGGCGCCCTGATCCAGCTGCGCATGGCCCTCAAGCCCGACGGCCTCTTCCTCGCCAGCCTCCCCGCGCTGGGCACGCTGGCCGAACTCCGCACCGCCCTCACCCAGGCCGAAGCCATGGTCGCCGGCGGCGCTTCCCCCCGCGTCTCCCCCTTCCCCGACCTGCGCGACGCCGCCGCCCTGCTGCAACGCGCCGGCTTCGCCCTGCCCGTGGCCGATGCCGACGAGATCACCCTCTCCTACGCCAACCCCCTCGCCCTGCTCGCCGATTTGCGCGCCGCCGGCGAGTCCAACGCCGTGCGCCTGCGCAACAAGCGAACCCCGCCCCGCGCCCGGTTCCCCGCCGCCCTGGCCAGCCTGCCGCAGCAGCAGGGCCGCCACCCCGCCACGCTCCGCCTGGCCATGCTCACCGGCTGGGCCCCCGCCCCCACCCAGCCCAAGCCCCTGCCCCGCGGCAGCGGCCAGGTGAACCTGGGCGAGGCACTGTCGCGCGACACCTGGCCGCCGCGGAGCTGACGCACCGCACGTCGGGCTTTCTTACGCTTCCTCCCGTCTGCAATCGTTGTCCAGTTGCCGATACGGCAGCGAAGTCACTGGAATTTCGCGCCACACAAAACGCGCCACACCACACGCGATTCCAACGCATACAATTTCAGAGTCGGGATTTTTTACACCATCCCGATATCCTCTCGTCTTATGTCCTGCAATAAAGCGCATTCCAAATCGGCACGGTTTTTGCGTCCTGCTCCGGGAGAACCTGGGCCGCGCGGCGGCCCGGCGTTCGCCGCTGCGACGGCTCGATCCCCGGCCACCAGGAAGGAAACGACGCGATGACCCTCACCGCCGCACAAGCCCGCATCAGAGCCCTGCTCGGCGGCGCCAGCCTGGCCGCCCTGCTGGCCCTGGCCGCCCTGCCCGCCGCCGCCGCCGTGCCGCCCATCGTGCCCGGCTTCGACAGCAACACCCTGCCCGCCAACGACGACGGCAGCACCGGCCTCGTCAACCTCGGCTTCAGCTTCAACTTCTTCGGCACCACCTATACGCAGACCTACGTCAACAACAACGGCAACATCACCTTCGCCAACCCGCTCGGCACCTTCACCCCCTTCGCCATCACCGGGCCCACCGGCAACCCGCTGATCGCCCCCTTCTTCGCCGACGTGGATACCCGCTCCGGCCCCGTCACCACCTACGGCACCGGCACCTTCGAAGGCCAGGACGCCTTCGGCGTGAACTGGCTGGAAGTCGGCTACTACGCCCAGAACCTCGACCTGCGGAACACCTTCCAGCTCCTGCTGGTAGACCGCAGCGACCTCAACCCCGGCGATGCCGACATCTATTTCAACTACAACAGCATGCAGTGGGAGACCGGCGAGGCCAGCGGCGGCGTGGGCGGCCTGGGCGGCACCTGCGCCCGCGTCGGCCTCAACAGCGGCACCGGCACCTCGCTGGAAGTGGCGGGCTCCGGCATCTGCGGCGCGCTGATCGATGGCGGCGCCAACCAGCTCCTCACCGCCACCAACAACGGCGTGCCCGGCCAGTACCTGTTCCAGGTCCGCGGCGGCCGGGTGATCGACACCGACGTGCCGGAACCCGCCTCCTTCGCCCTGCTCGGCATCGGCCTCGCCGCCCTCGGCGCCGCCCGCCGCCGCTAGACCATGATCCGCGCTGACAGAAGCGCGGATCACGGTCTAGCTCCTTGCTTGATCGCGTGATTCACGTCTCCGGCGATTCCGCCTGCGACGATCACGCTCTAACCCTCCTCCGGCTCCAGCCGCGCGCCGTCCGCCTCGCGGGCGGCGCGCTCCGCCGCCAGCCGGTCGCGCGCCTTCTCCCCCTTCGTGCGCCCATGCAGCACCCGGTTGCGCTGCGCCTCGGCCTCCCGCTCGGCCGCCGCGCGCTGCTTCTTCACCCGCCGAAGGTTGACGATCTCAGCCATCCCCCCATCCTGGCCCGCACACACAGGGGGATCAACACATGGGCCAAACCATCACGCTCACCGCCCAAGACGGCCACCGCCTCTCCGCCTGGCGCACCGGCCCCGACAGCGCCCGCGCCGGCATCGTCGTCATCCAGGAAATCTTCGGCGTGAACCACCACATCCGCGCCATGTGCGAAAAGATCGCCGCCCAAGGCTACGCCGTCATCGCCCCCGCCCTGTTCGACCGCACCGAACCCCACGCCGAACTCGGCTACACCCCAGACGACATCAAGCAAGGCATCGCGCTCCGCAGCCAGCTCGACAACCACCAGGTGATGCTCGATGTCGAAGCCGCCGCAAACGCCCTCGGCAGCCGCCCCCTCGGCCTCACCGGCTACTGCTTCGGCGGCACCGTCGCCTGGTGGGGCGCCACCCGCTCCACCCGCTTCGCCGCCACCAGCGGCTGGTACGGCGGCGGCATCGCCGGCACCCGCACCGAACGCCCCATCTGCCCCGTGCAACTCCACTTCGGCGAAAAAGACACCGGCATCCCACTGTCAGACGTGGAAGCCATCCGCGCCGCCCAGCCCGGCATCGAAGTCTATGTCTACCAAGGCGCCCAACACGGCTTCGGCTGCGACGAACGCGCCAGCTTCTCACCCCCGGATGCGGCACTGGCGCATGAGCGCACCTTCAGCTTTTTCAAGCAGCACCTCAGCAAGTAAGAGTCTTCTTTTTCTGAAGAAAAAGAAGCAAAAAGACTTTTCTGACTGGCACGCGTGCCGGATCGTCCAGCACGCGTGCCAGTCAGAAAAGTTTTTTGGTTCTTTTTTTCAAAAAAGAACCGCTTAATTCAGAAAAATCTTCCCTGGATTGAGAATCCCCTTGGGATCCAGCGAGGCCTTAACCCCCCGCATCACCGCCAGCGCCTCGGCCCCCACTTCGGCTTCCAGGAACTCGCGCTTGCCGATCCCCACCCCGTGCTCCCCGCTGCACGATCCGCCCAGCGCCAGCGCCCGGGCCACGATCTTCTTGTCCAGCTCCCACGCCCGGTCGAGCCCACCCGGCTCCGGCGGCACCAGGATCACGGTGTGGAAGTTGCCATCCCCCACATGCCCCACGATCGGCGCCGTCAGGCCAGAGGCGCGGATATCCTCCTGCGCGCCCAGGATGCACTCGGCGAGCCTGGAGATCGGCACGATTGCATCCGTCGCGATCCCCTGGTGCCCGGGCTTCAGCGCCAGGCAGGCCCAGTAGGCATCATGCCGCGCCCGCCACAGCCGGGCCCGCTCGGCCGGATCGGTCGCCCACTGGAACCCGGCGGCGCCGAAGCTGCCGGCGATCTCCTCGGCCTGCACGGCCTGTTCCTGCACCCCGGCGGCGGTGCCATGGAACTCGAAGAACAGCGTCGGCGCGGCGGTCAGCGCCTCCAGCTTGGAATAGGCGATGCAGGCCTGCATCTGCACGTCGTCCAGCAGCTCGATCCGCGCCACCGGAATGCCCGCCTGCATCACCGCGATCACCGTCTCCACCGCCGATCCCAGGTCCGGGAACTGGCACACCGCCGCACTGCTCGCCTCCGGAATCCCGTGCAGCCGCAGCTGGATCTCGGTGATGATCCCCAGCGTCCCCTCGCTGCCGATGAACAGCCGCGTCAGGTCATACCCGGCGGCGGATTTGCGCACCCGCCCCCCGGTG